>JAPWJW010000003.1:2312179-2662019 GCA_028283825.1 Azospirillaceae bacterium
CCCATCCCTGGGCCGCGTCCAGGTCGAAGGGCAGGACGGGCCGCGCCGCCGCCACCGCCACCACGCCGCCGTGCAGGGGCGTGCCCGCCACCTTCTCCATCTCCTCAGGCGGCAGCAGGCGGTAGACCTTGCGCGCCTGCGCCAGGGTGGAGCAGTAGGCGCCCACCTTTTCCTTCATGCGATCATCGAAGAACAGCCGCTCCACCCGGTCCGGATCCTGGGCGAACAGGGCGGACACGGCTGGCAGGCCCAGGATGCGAAAGGGCTTGCGGCGGGTGCTGTCGCCGGCGGCGGCGCTGTGGGGGTCCGGCATCCCTGGGATCCTCATGCGGAAAGCGGGTGGTGATGGGGGCGCATGAAGCGCGGCAGCCCGCGGACCGTCAATCGCTTTCGTGCAGCCGTCCCAGCCGCACGCCCGTGCGCTCCAGCAAATCGGCGAAGGCGCCGCCGGCCAGATAGGCCTGTTCCACCTGGCGGCTGGTCACCACCGGGTCCAATCCTGCCAGCACATCGTCGGGCAGGGCCGGGTGCACCATGATCAGCGTGCGGTCGCGGGCAGGGCTCAGGAACTTGGCCATCAGGGCCGGGAAGTCGCGGGTGGGTCCGAAATCATACACGCCGCGGAAACCCCGGTTGGTGGGAATGCCGCGCCGCGCCGCCTCTGCCCGCAGGCCCCAGGCCAGGGTGGCGATGATCAGGGTTTTGGCGCTGTCCACGCCCCGAGCCAGGATGGCGGTCAGCGGTTCGGAACAGTCGCGGACATAGACGCTGCCCCTGGGATAGCGCCGGGCGATGGTGTCCAGCAGCAGGCCGCGCACGCCCGGCAGCAGGTGGACGTGCTGGTGCCCGTCGACATGGGCGGGCGGGCGGCCCATGTGGCGTTCGAACAGCGCCAGCTGGCGGTCGATCTCCGCCTTGATGTCGGCTTGGGCCCCCGGCCCCATCAGGCGGCCGGTCAGGGACCGGGCCATCAGGTCGCCCACGCTGCCGAAACGGCCGGTGGGGGCCAGGACCCGGCAGGGGCCGGCCGGCTGCTGGTCGGTCAGGGTCAGGTGCAGGCCGATGTCGGCCTGGTCCGCCACCTCCGCCAGCCAGGGGGCGTGGTCCGGCCAGAAGGCGGTCGCCGTCATGCAACTGGTGCCCGACAGGCGGCCCTGGCGGATCAGGTCCAGGATGCCCTGGGAAACTCCCGGCGACAGACCATAGTCGTCAGCGTTCAGCACGATGGTGGCGGTCATGGGCGGCGTCCCTCGGCCAGCAGCTTGGGGATCTCCGGGTTCAGGTCCATGCCGCTGGGCAGGGGGGCGGATGTGTCGGTGATCCAGGCCAGGATGTCCTGCCAGACCGTCTGGGCGTGGATGTCGCGCAGCATCATGTGCCAGGCCGTGGGATAGAAGGCGATGCGCGGTCCCCCCTGGCTCAGGTCCGGCAGATGGGCCAGGGCCTTGGTCATGGGCTCCCGCGGGATCAGTTGCTCATGCTGGCCATACATCACCAGCGACGTCACCCGGAAACTGGGGGTGGCCGCCATGGCCGTGTCCATCAGGTCGGTCAGGCCCCGCAGGCTGTCGATCCGCGTTTCCTTGACGACCAGGGGGTCGCGGCCCAGGGCGATCATCATGGGGATGTTGTCCGACGCCTGCACGTGCACCAGGCCGCGCGGCGGGCTGACGGCCAGCCACGGCACCGTCCAGCTGGCGACCGCCAGGGCCCAGCGCTGGTAGAAGGGCATGGTGCCGCGCGACCAGACGGCGGGGGCGGTCAGGATGGCGCCCTTGAAGCCCGTGGGCAGATCATGCCCCGCCAACGCCGACAGGATCACCGCCCCGCCCATGCTTTCCCCCGTCAGGAACAGGGGCGTGTCGGGATAGCGGGCGTGCAACGCCGCGGCCGTGTCCCACAGGTCGCGCACCATGATGTCGCCGCCGGCCCAGACGCCGGGGTTGGGGTTGCGGCCGAAACCACGCTGGTCATAGGCATAGGTGGCGACACCGTTTTCCGCCCACCAGCGGCCCGGCGCGTCATAGGAATTGGCGTAGTCGTTGAAGCCGTGCAGCGCCAGGATGACGGCGCGCGGGGGGACGCCGTCGGCCGGCAGCCAGGACTGGGTGGGCAGCTTGACGCCGTCGCGGGCGGTGAAACCCCGGTCGGTCAGCACCGGCGTCACCGCCACCAGCGGCGCGTTGATCCGCCCGGTGGGGACGCAGGCGCTCAGCGATGTCATCAACGGCGCTGCCAGGCACAGCAGGGACAACAACAGCCGGCGGGGCCATCGATTTCCCGGCCCCGCATGATCAATTGTTCCGGACTGTGCGTCGGGGGCCTCAGTGCTGGCCATCAGGGCTGGCGGGCGCGCGGGTCAGCTGAAGGAAGATGTCCTCCAGGTCCGATTCCTTGGTGCTGAGATCGACGATGGTCAGGCCGGCGGCGGCGATGGCGTTCAGCACCTCGCCCACCTTCACCCGGCTGGGCGGGTACTGCACCGTCAGTTGCCGGCCCTTCAGGGTGACATCGAAGGCCGACAGGGTGTCGGGCACCGCCTCCAGGTCACGGTCCACTACCGCCACCAGATCCTTGCGGTCCAGGGTGCGCAGCAGCTTGTCGGTGCTGTCGCAGGCCACCACCTGGCCATGGTTGACGATGGCGATGTAATCACACAGTTCCTGGGCTTCTTCCAGGTAGTGGGTGGTTAGGACCACGGTGGTGCCGGCGCGGTTCAGTTCGCGCACATGGGCCCACAAGGATTGGCGCAGTTCCACGTCCACGCCGGCGGTGGGTTCGTCCAGCACCAGCACCGGCGGGGTGTGCACCATGGCCTTGGCCACCATCAGGCGGCGGCGCATGCCGCCCGACAGGGTGCGGGCGTAGGCGTTGGCCTTGTCCTTCAGGCCCACCGCTTCCAGCAGGCGGTCGGTCTGGCGTTCCGCCTTGGGCACGCCATAGAGGCCGGCCTGCAGGTCCAGCAGTTCCCGGGGCGTGAAGAAGGGGTCCATGTTCAGTTCCTGGGGCACCACGCCGATGGCGGCGCGGGCGGCCCGGGCATCCTGGTCGATGTCGATGCCCCAGATCTTGGCGGTGCCGCCGCTCTTGGTCACCAGGCCCGCCAGGATGTTGATCATGGTGGACTTGCCGGCGCCGTTGGGGCCCAGCAGGCCGTAGACGGAACCGCGCGGGATGGCCAGGTCGATACCCTTCAGCGCCAGCTTGGCCGGCGCCTTGCCCGTGGCCTTGTAGGTCTTGGTCAGGCCGCGCAGTTCCACCGCCAGGTCGGGCTGGTTTTCGGCAGGCGTGCTGGAATGGGGCCGGGAATCGGGCGCGCGCGTATCGGGCATGGGATCGGTGCGGTCCATCAGGGGCGTCTTGGAACTTCAAGGAAAGCCGCCGGACGCAGCCGGTTTCAAGCTTTCTTCGGGCGCATTACGGGGTACACCCGCGATACCCCAGGGTCAACAACGGCCGTCACACCCTCCGCCGACCATTCGGGTCGCCTGACAGGGGCCCGCATGACGCGGTTTCCACGTCCCCTTGTCACGCGGGCGGTTGATCCGGCGGCGCGCTTGGTTATGATCCGGGCGTCGGCGGGCCCGCATGCCCGCCCCGGACCTTAATTATGGGAAGCCAAGGCCATGCAGCCGATTGAGACGATCTATGTCGATACCCCGTCCGTCGGGTGCGATGGGGGCGGCGGCGCCCTGGGCCATCCGCTGGTCTACCTGACCATGGAAAAGAAGGGCGAGATCGACTGCCCCTACTGCGGCCGTCACTACATCCTGTCCGAGGCCGGCAAGGCCGCCGGCGGACACGGCCATTAAAAACGCGTTAATGCGGCCCCCGTGCGAGGCGTGAAATCGCCCGCGCGGGGCCTGTTCTTCCGCATGGTTGGCGGGCCGCCGTTCACCGCTATATGCCAGGGGCAGTAGTCGCCTGTTCCTGATGACGCTATCGCTGGACAGGTGTCGTTTCGTCCCCGGTAGCCATGGCACCCCATCTCCACCCCTCCCCGTCCTCCCGCCTGCCCTTGGCCAAGCTGCCCTTCGTGGGGCCGCGGCGCGACGGCGCCCAGGGTTATTGGACCATGCCGGCTGGTGCTGGCGCCGCCATCCTGGGCGGCCATGGCCTGGGCCGCACCTATGCCGCCTGGTTCCTGCTGTATGCCGAGGTCAACGGCCAAGCCATCGCCCGCGCCCTGCTGGACGCGATCGAGCGGGAAATGCCGTCGTGCTTCCCCGCCGTGGACCGTGCCTTCCTGGGGGAGATCGCAGGGCGTGGCTACGCCCGTAGTGCGGCCTGAAAACATTTCCTATTCAACCGCCTAGCTTGCATCGCCCCTTCTCCTTGGGGGAAGCTGGCCAGGGCTGATAGGATCATCCGGTCAGCCCTGTGGGCCTGAAGGGAGCGGTCGTGCTTGAGGAATTCAGCATCAGCCTGTTCGTCGTGGCGCTGTTGGGCGCCATCGGCATGGTGGCCATGGTGCTGTTCCGGCAGATGCTGCTCTACGCCGCGCGCAACGCGGTGGCGGCCCTTGAGGAACGCGTGGCCAAGGCCCGCGCCGCGCTGGATGTGGCCGACAAGGACCATGCCCGCTTTGAGGCCCGCATCCGTGACCTGGAGGAGGAGCGGCGGATGATCGAGAACCGGTTGGCCGAGGCACAGCGGCGCATCACCGCGACACAGGCCGACACTTTCGACCTGATCCATGAGGTGGGCGAGGCCGGCGGCAGCCGTCGCCTTTACGCCGGCGCCCTGGCCCTGGGGCCGACCCTGACCGTCAACCAGACCACCACCACCCACAGCATCCTGCGCGGCTGCCCGCATACGGTCGAGGTCTGGGCCGAAAGCCCGACGGAGGCGCTGCGCCTGGCCCGCCAGGCCTTCCCGGCGGAGGCCGGGTTCACCGTCGCCGTCCTGCAACCCCAGGCCCCGGCCGGGCAGGCGGTGCCCTCGCCGATGGCGGTTTCCTGATGTCGGGCGCCCTGCTGGCCAATCTGGGCCTGATCGCCCTGCTGCTCTATTCGCTGATCCAGTTCATCCTGTCGGCCCGTGCCATCGATCAGGACCGCCAGGCGCGGGAACGCCGCCTGGCCCGGCTGGAGGAGGAATTGGGCCATGCCAATGCCGCCGTCACCCAGGCGCGGGCCGCCGCCGACGGCAGCGCCCGGCAGGCGGGCGACCTGGAAGGCGCCTTGGAAACCCTGCGCGCGGCGTGGACGGAGATCGATGCCAGGCTGCGTGCCCTGCAGGCCGCCCCGCGCCGCCGCATCACCCTGCTGGACAAGGCGGTGCTGGTGCACGGCCGGCTGTGGGAGGTGGCCGTCGGGGGGAACATGGACGGGGCCGCCCGCCTTTACCTGTTCGCGGCCGCCACCGACCGCGACGCGCGTTTCCGCGCCGAGCAGCGCTTTCCCGCCAGCCTGGGCTTCCGTGTCCAGCGGGTGGACCGGTTCAAGCGGGGCTGACCGCCATGACCCTTCCGCCCGATGACGGTGCCGAGGCCGATTTCGTCATTCCCGCCACCGTGCCCCCCTTCTTCGGGCGGCCCGGCATGGAACGCGCCTTGCTGCTGGCGCGCGGGGTGCGCCGCATGCTGGTCCACCGCGGCATGCGTTCGATGCTGGAGGTGCCGCTGGCCAACAACCGCCGCGCCGACATCCTGGCGCTCAGCGGCGACGGCACCGTCACCATCGTGGAGATCAAAAGCTCCGTCGCCGATTTCCGCGCCGACCACAAATGGGGCGACTACCTGGAATTCTGCGACCGTTTCTATTTCGCCGTGGGCGAGGATTTTCCCCAGGAACTGATCCCCGAGGAGTGCGGGCTGATCGTCGCCGACGGCTATGGCGCTGAAATCCTGCGCGAGGGGCCCGAGGTCAAGCTGAACGCCGCCCGGCGCAAGACCCTGCTGCTGCGCGTCGCCATGCAGGCCTTCCAACGCCTGCACCAGGTGGAGGATCCACGGCCGACGGCTCTTTGAGCCGTCCCTCAAACGCCAGGGCGCCCGCATCCGCGGGCTGGGCTTGTCCTCGAATTTCAGTCCGCTAACGCTCCCCGAAATTTTCCGGCGGCCGCAGTCGCGGCCTACAGTGGCATGAGGCAAGACCTCACGCCGCTGTAGGCGGGGGCGGGGTATGAAAAAAGCCGGCCAGGTCGCCCCGGCCGGCTTCTCGTTACTGCTCTGAACCTTGGCTCAGCCGCGGTTCATGCGGCTGTCCACCAGGTCGGTGACCACGGCGGGATCGGCCAGGGTGCTGGTGTCGCCCAGCGCCTCATGCTCGTTGGCGGCGATCTTGCGCAGGATGCGGCGCATGATCTTGCCCGACCGGGTCTTGGGCAGGCCCGAGGCGAACTGGATCAGGTCGGGCGTGGCGATGGGCCCGATCTCCTTGCGCACCCAGGCCACCAGTTCCTTGCGCAACGTCTCGGTCGGGTTCTCCCCGGCGTTCAGCGTCACATAGGCGTAGATGCCCTGGCCCTTGATGTCGTGCGGGTAGCCCACCACGGCGGCCTCGGCCACCTTGGGGTGGGACACCAGCGCGCTTTCCACCTCGGCCGTGCCCAGGCGATGGCCGGAGACGTTGATGACGTCGTCCACGCGGCCGGTGATCCAGTAATAGCCGTCCTCATCCCGGCGGCAGCCGTCGCCGGTGAAGTACTTGCCCTTGAAGGTGCTGAAGTAGGTCTGCTTGAAGCGCTCATGGTCGCCGAACACGGTGCGCATCTGGCCGGGCCAGCTGTCGGCGATGCAGAGGTTGCCCTCCGTCGCCCCTTCCAGCGGGTGGCCGTCGTTATCGACGATCATTGGCTTGACCCCGAAGAACGGCAGGGTGGCCGATCCCGGCTTCAGGTTGGTGGCGCCGGGCAGGGGGGTGATCAGGATGCCGCCCGTTTCCGTCTGCCACCAGGTGTCGACGATGGGGCAACGATCATCGCCCACCACCGCGTGGTACCACAGCCAGGCCTCGGGGTTGATGGGTTCGCCCACCGATCCCAGCAGGCGCAGGCTCTTGCGGCTGTGGCGCTTCACCGGGCCCTCGCCCTCACGCATCAGGGCGCGGATGGCGGTGGGGGCGGTGTAGAAAATGTTGACCTTGTGCTTGTCGATCACCTCCCAGAACCGGCCGCTGTCCGGATAGTTGGGCACGCCCTCGAACATCAGGGTGATGGCGCCATTGGCCAGCGGTCCGTACAGGATGTAGCTATGGCCGGTGACCCAGCCTACGTCGGCCGTGCACCAGTAGATGTCACCCTCGTGATAGTCGAAGACGTACTGGTGGGTCATGGCGGCGTAGACCAGATAGCCGCCGGTGGTGTGCAGCACGCCCTTGGGCTTGCCGGTGGAACCGGAGGTGTAGAGGATGAACAGCGGGTCTTCCGCGTTCATCGGCTCCGGCGGGCAATCGTTGGAGGCGGCGGCGACCGCCTCATGGTACCAGACGTCGCGGCCCTCCACCCAGGCGACGGCGCCACCGGTGCGGCGCACGACGATGACGGTGTCCACGTCCGGGCAGGACTTCAGCGCCTGGTCGGCATTGACCTTCAGGCCGACCTTGCGGCCGCCGCGCAGGCCCTCATCCGCCGTGATCACCACGGTGCTGCCGCAGTCCAGCACGCGATCCTTCAGGCTGTCGGGCGAAAAGCCGCCGAACACCACGGAATGCACGGCACCGATGCGGGCGCAGGCCAGCATGGCGTAGGCGGCCTCGGGGATCATGGGCAGGTAGATGGTGACCCGGTCGCCCTTCTTGACGCCGCGCGCCTTCAGCACGTTGGCCAGGCGGGTGACGTTCTCGTACACCTCGGAATAGGTGATGTGCTTGTGTTCGGACGGGCTGTCGCCCTCCCACAGGATGGCGGTCTGGTCGGCGCGGGCCGGCAGGTGGCGATCCACGCAGTTGGCGCAGGCGTTCAGCACGCCGTCCTCGAACCAGCGGATGGAAACGTCGCCGGTGAAGCTGGTGTTCTTCACCTTGGTGTAGGGCGTCATCCAGTGCAGGCGCTTGCCGTGTTCGCCCCAGAAGCCATCCGGGTCGCTGATGGAGCGGTCGTACATCTGCTGGTACTTGGTCGCATCGACCCAGGCGTCGGCGGCCACCGCTTCGGGAACGGGGAACAGGGTGTTGTTGCTCATGGGGTCTTCGTTTCCTTCCCTGATGTGTTGTCGCGGGCCCGAGGGGCGCGCCGGACGGTTTCCATCCAGGCGGTGCCTCCGGCTCCGGCCGGGCCGCCCTCCATCCACGGGGGCCGCTCCTGCCGGTACTATTGCTCCGGGCCGTCGCGACGATCACCATCGCTTGCGCCCTTGGAGTATCCCTCGCGACCCCGTATTCCACAAGCGCGGGGCCGTTGCGCCAGGCGGTAAATTCACGGCAATTCACGGGTTTGCCGACTTTTCCGCCCGCACTGGTTGGGAAAACAACCGTGGGGCGGACCAGTAGTTCAAGCCACCGCCCGCCGGTCCGCCATGATGTGGATCACCTGGCCTTGGCGCCCCCTCGAAAGAGCCTTGGCCGGAGTGCGAAAAGCGCACACGGAAAATCGTATTTTCCGGCCGCCTTCCCCATTGGCGGTGCTGCGCCCTGTGTTCATCCTGTGTTATTGGTACGCCCTCGCCTTTACAACGGGGGGCTGGCCCCCGGCGGCGACGCGCGGATGAGGATGGTCATGGACACCGGTGCTGGACAGGACGGATCGGACCTGATCGGCCGCTTGAGCCAGATCAGCAGCCGCACCAGCCTGATGGCGATCGACAGCGTGTTGCGCGCCCTGTCCCATCCGGCCGTGACCCGGACGCCCAGCGTGGCCGCCACCAGCGACCTGGCCGCGGATGGCACTGCGGTTGGCGGCATGACCCAGGCCGGCACGGCCCAGTCGGCCGCAGTGGCGGGGGAAATTCCGACCGCCACCCTGACCGACGTGGCGCGTGAGGTGGGCGTGATCGCCCGCCGCATGGTCACCGCGACGGAAGACTTCGCCGCCACCATGCGTACCCGCTCCGCCGCCCAGGGCGGACGCTGAGTTTTCACTTAAATAGGCTCAACCAGCAGGACGGCACCGTCCTGCACGCGTACCGGCACGGCTGACAGGCTGCGCCCGGCGCAGGGGCCGTGGACGCAGAACCCATCCTCCACCCGGAACAACGCGCCGTGGGTGGCGCAGTGCAGGTGGCGGCCGTCGGCGCTCATGAATTGGCCCGGCGTCCAGTCCAGGCTGGTGCCGACATGGGGGCAGCGGTTGCGGTAGCCGTAGGCCGCATCGCCCCGCCGGACCACCAGGATATCCTCGCGCGCGCTGCCCACACCCCAGCTGATCCCCTTGGCCTGCCCGTCGGGAATGTCGTCCAGGCGGCAGAGGGGATGGGGGATCGTCATCAGGCCGTGACGCCCATGCGCTGGCAGGCCAGGTCCCATTCGGCGTCGGTGATGGGGCAGACGGACAGGCGCGACTGGCGCACCAGGGCCATGGTGGACAGGTCCGGGTCGGCCTTGATGTCCTTCAGGGTCAGGGGCGTTTTCACTGGCACCACCGGCTTCAGATCCACCATGACGAAGCGGCCGCTTTCATCCGACGGGTCGGGGTAGGCTTCGCGCACGATCTCGGCGATGCCGACGATCTCCAGCCCCTCGTTGGAATGATAGAAGAAGGCGCGGTCGCCCACCTTCATGGCCTTCAGGTTGTTGGCGGCCTGATAGTTGCGCACGCCGTCCCAATGGGTGCGGCCGTCCGCCACGAACTTTTCCCAGGAATACTTGAACGGTTCCGATTTCACCAACCAGTGGGCCATGAAGCAGGGTCCTTTTTGTTCGCCTCAGTCGCCGGGCGCCGCCGGATGGCGGCTTGGCTATCCTCGCTGCGCCCTGCGGTACTCGCTCCGGAGTCGGCGGTCGCCGACCTTCGGTCCGGATGCTCCGGACCTGAGATATGCATCAAGCCTTGGGGTAGACCAGGCGGAAGGGGCGGATCGTTACGTTGGCGAAAAGACCCGCCTCGGCATACGGGTCGGCGTCGGCGAAGGCCTGGGCGGCGGCCAGGTCGGGGAACTCCACCACCAGCAGGCTGCCCACGGGGTTCTTGCCCTCGGCGTCCAGGATGGGGCCGGCGCAGGCGATGTGGGCCACCTGGCTGTCCAGGTATTCGATATGGGCCGGGCGGGTGGCGACGCGCAGGTCCAGGCTACCGGGCTTGTCGGTGCATTCGATGGCGAAATGCATGGGATGTCTCCGTTTCTGCAGGGAAGGGGGCGTCAGGCGCCCTCGGTCTTCAAGGGGCGCGACAGCAGCGACTGTATGGTCGCCTCCACCTCCGCACCGTGGTTCAGGATGGCGTCGACCGCCTGGCAGATGGGCATGTCCACGCCCCGGCGTTTGGCCAGGCGCACCACGGCCTCCGCCGTGTAGACGCCCTCGGCCACCGAATTGCGGCCGGCCAGGATGTCGGCCAGGGGCTGGCCTTGGCCCAGGGCGTGGCCCAGCGACATGTTGCGCGACTGCAGGCTGCCGCAGGTCAGCGTCAGGTCGCCCAGGCCGGACAGGCCCATGAAGGTTTCCGACCTGCCGCCCAGGGCCTGGCCCAGGCGCGCGATCTCCGCCAATCCCCGGGTGATCAATGCCGCGCGGGCGTTGTCGCCCAGGTCGCGGCCGGCGACGATGCCGCAGGCGATGGCCAGCACGTTCTTGACCGCGCCGCCGATCTCCGCCCCCACCAGGTCATCGCTGACGTAGGGGCGGAAGGTCCGGCTGCCCAGCGCCTGCGCCAGCCCGGCGCCCAGGGCGGTGTCGCGGCAGGCCAGGGTGACGGCGGTGGGCTGGCCGCGCGCCACCTCGGCCGCGAAGGTGGGGCCGGACAGCACGGCAAGCGGGTTGGCCGGCAATTCGGCCGCCGCCACCTCGGTCATCAGGCCGCCGCTGGCGATCTCGATGCCCTTGGCGCACAGCACGACGGGCGTGCCGGGCGCCAGCAGGGCGGCCAGCTTGGATGTCGTCGCGCGGATGTGCTGCGCCGGGGTGACCAGCAGCACTGCGTCGGCCTGCACGGCCTCGGCCAGGTCGCCGGTGGCGCGGATGGCGGGGTCCAGGGGCACGCCGGCCAGGAAGGGCGTGTTTTCGTGCGCGCCGTTGATGGCGGCCACCACCTCGGCCTCGCGCGCCCACAGCACCACGTCGCGGCCGGCCCGGCGGGCGGCCATGGCCAGCGCCGTGCCCCAGGCGCCCGCCCCGATGACACCAATGCGCTGCATTCCCGTTCCTCCGGCCCGATCCATAGGTCTGGCTAGGGCTTACCCCGGATGGCCCGGCGTCCGCAACGGTCGTCCGTCGGCCGGTGACGGCGGTGGGATGGCGATGCTACCTTGGCGTTCAGCGGCCGGTGGGGGAACCGGCTGACGAAACAGGGACATGCTTCTTCTTGAAGGGGGACGCCTCATGGCCATTGCAACCGTTTTCACACGCGCTTTCGCCCTGCTGGCGGCCACGGCGCTGGCCGGGGCCGCCCAGGCGCAGGACGCGGCGCCGGCGCCCAAGCCGGTGGTGCTGCACTGCCCGGCCCTGCTGGACTCGGTGGCGGGCAAGATGCTGGGCCAGACCAGCGTGGTCATCCAGGGCGACCGGGTGATCGAGGTGGCGGCCGGCTTCGTCACGCGGGCGGATGCCGAGGTGGTGGAACTGCCGGGCGAGACCTGCCTGCCCGGCCTGATCGACGCCCACGTCCACCTCAGCAGCGAATTCAGCCCCAGCGCCTACAGCGACATGCTGCACTTCAACCTGGCGGACTGGGTGGTGCGCAGCACGGTGTGGGCCAAACGCACCCTGCTGGGCGGTTTCACCACCGTGCGCAACCTGGGCGACAGCCATTATGAGACGGTGGCCCTGCGCGACCAGATCAACAAGGGCTGGGTCCCCGGCCCCCGCATCCTGACGGCGGGCCCCGCCATCGGCTCCACCGGCGGCCATGCCGATGACGGCGACGGCCTGCGCATGGATCTGCAGCCCGACGTCGGTCCGCACGACAGCATCATCAACGGCACCGCCGACGCCTGGAAGGCGGTGCGGGAGCATTACAAGCAGAACGTCGACACCATCAAGATCATGACCACCGGCGGCGTCCTGGACCTGTCCAGCAGCGTCGACAACGCCCAACTGACGGAGGAGGAGACCAAGGCCCTGGTCACCGCCGCGCATGAGTACGGCTACATCGTCGGCGTCCACGCCCATGGGGCGGAGGGCATCCGCCGCGCCGTCGTCGCCGGCGCCGACAGCATCGAGCACGGCACCTTCATGGACTTCCAGGACATGAAGCTGATGAAGGAACACGGCACCTACTACGTGCCCACCATCTATGTCGGCAGCTACGTGACGGAAAAGGCCAAGGCCAACCCCCACGCCTATCCGCCGGCGGTGCAGGCCAAGGCCCTGCTGGTGGGGCCGCAACTGCTGAAGACGGTGGGCGACGCCTACAAGGCCGGGGTGAAGTTCGCCTACGGCACCGACAGCGGCGTCTTCCCCCATGGTGAGAACTGGAAGGACTTCCCCTTGCTGGTGCAGGTGGGGATGCCGGCCATCTACACCCTGCAGATGGCCACCATCAACGCCGCCACCCTGCTGAAAAAGGACAAGGAGATCGGCAGCGTCGCGGTTGGCAAATACGCCGACGTGGTGGCGGTGCCCGGCGACCCGCTGAAGGACATCACCGTCATGGGCAAGGTGGATTTCGTGATGAAGGGCGGCGTCGTCTTCAAGAAGGGCGGGACGGAGCAGGTGTTCACCAGCACGGCCCATTAAACCGGGATGGCTCCCGGCCGGGGGCCATCCTAACTGCTCCCGTTATCGCCGTTCAGTAGTTCCTCGATATCGTCATCGGGCGGAACGAAGGTCGGTGTCACGTGGCGACGGCTGGGATTTGGACAGGTGGATCGTAAACCGTCGATGTGCTCGTTCAGATCGGGATTGATGTGGTTCCACATCGGGTCGAGGACGAAATCGATCCCCTCCCGCCGTGCTTGCTTGGCTGCCGGAACGAAATCGCTATCGCCAGCAATCAGGATGATTTGGTTGGCGACGCGTTTGTGTGCGATCGACGCGATATCGAGACCGATCTTCATATCGACCACCTTCTGCTTAGCGTAGAAGGTGAAGTCGTCGTCGGTCAAATCTCCGAACTGAATCTTCTTTGAGATCAAATCCTTCAGTTTTCCGGGATTGATCTGCCACGTCGCGTTCTCTTCATCCCGCCGCCCCAGGCGTAGCGCCGTTTTCCTGAGGCGCTTAACCTCATCATGCAAGGACAGCCGGAACTTCGACGTGCCGTCTTTGGAAAAATCATGGGATCGACCGGACACCGGACGATGCACCTTCTTGGCCAATGGTGGGCAGTCGTAAAAGAAGATGCGGTAGAGGTGGGCGATGCGCTTGCCGGATTTGGCGTACAGGTGCGCCAGGGCCATCTTGTGCATGGTGCGAGCCACGACAATGGGGTCGCCGCTATCCAAGTCCGGGTAAACGAAGCGAAAGCGCTTCAGGAAAAAGCCACCATCCACCAAAACGGCAGTTGTGAGCATTCCGGTCCCCAGAAAACAGAACCCCCCGGGTTCGGCAACCTCATTAGCAAGCTAGAGGCAGCGTACAGCCGGGGGGGCTAGAGAGCCCATAGATGTGTTTTTGCCCAAGTCCCGTCAAGGCCTAAAGGCGAAAAAAGAGCAAAAGAATCTCTCTATGGTAGAGGAAGCTGTGGTGCTCACCGATCACTAGGCCTTGGCCCCCGCGAACTTCATCGGCTTGGCGTTCGGGTCCAGGGGCCAGCGGGGGCGGGGGGCGAAGTCCAGGGTGTCGGTCTGGCCGGCGCGGAAGCGTTCCAGGCCGGCCCAGGCGATCATGGCGGCGTTGTCGGTGCAGAGCGCCAGGGGCGGGGCGGTGAAGGTCAGGCCGCGCTTGGCCGCCAGTTTGCTCAACTGCGCGCGCAGGTATTTGTTGGCGGCGACACCGCCGGCCACCACCAGGTGCCGGCCTTCCGGATGCCGATCCTTGAAGGCCCTGATGGCGCGGTCGCAACGGTCCAGCAGCGATTGGCCGACGGCATGGTGGAAGGCGGCGGCCAGGTCCGCCACGTCCTCCGCTGTCGGCGTTCCGAGCTGTTCCACATGCCGGCGCACGGCGGTCTTGAGGCCGGAGAAGGAGAAGTCGCAGTCCGGCCTGCCTTTCATCGGCGCCGGCAACTCGAACCGGCCGGGGTTGGTGGCGCGCTCGGCCGCCTTTTCCAGCAGCGGGCCGCCGGGATAACCCAGGCCCAGCAGCTTGGCCGTCTTGTCGAACGCCTCGCCCACCGCGTCGTCGATGGTGGTGCCCAGGCGACGGTACTGTCCCACGCCCTCCACCTCCAGCAACTGGCAATGCCCGCCCGACACCAGCAGCAGCAGGTAGGGGAAGGGCACGTCGTCCGTCAGGCGCGCGGTCAGGGCGTGGCCTTCCAGATGGTTGACGGCCACGAAGGGAAGGTTGCGCGCCGCCGCCATCGCCTTGGCCGTCATGACGCCGACGATGACGCCGCCGATCAGGCCGGGCCCGCCGGTGGCGGCGATGGCGTCCACCCCACCCAGGCTCAGGCCCGATTCGTCCAGCGCCTGGCGGATCAGGCCGTCCAGGTAATGCAGGTGGGCGCGGGCCGCCACCTCCGGCACCACGCCGCCATAGGGGCGGTGTTCGTCCAGCTGTGACAGCACGACGTTGGCCAGGATGTTCCGATCACCGTCCACGATGGCGCAGGCGGTCTCATCACAGCTGGTCTCGATACCCAGGACGATCATCACATACCCTCGGGAAGCCCGCACCGGCCGGGCCTCACTCATATCAAATCGGCACGATTTGCGCCGTTGTCACCGACCGGGCCCTTTCCCGCAACCGCAAAGGGCGATAGACAGGCAGTCATGACGACCGCGACGCCCACCCATACCCCGACCTCTCCCCTGCGCATCGGCACGCGGGGCAGCCCGCTCGCCCTGGCCCAGGCGCATGAAACGCGCGAGCGGCTGGGCCGGGCCCACCCGCACCTGGCGGTGCCGGGCGCCATCGACATCATCGTCATCAAGACGACGGGCGACCGCATCCTGGACCGCACCCTGGCGGAGGCCGGTGGCAAGGGTCTGTTCACCAAGGAGATCGAGGAGGCCTTGAGCGAAGGCGCCATCGACCTGGCCGTCCATTCCATGAAGGACGTGCCCACGGTGCTGCCCGAAGGGCTTGCCATCACCACCCTGCTGCCGCGCGAGGATCCGCGCGACGCCTGGTTCAGCCGCGACGGCATCCGCCTGGCGGATTTGGCACCTGGCGCCGTGGTCGGCACCGCCAGCCTGCGCCGCCAGGCGCAAATCCTGGCCCGTCGCCCGGACCTTAAGGTCGTGCCCCTGCGTGGCAATGTCCAGACCCGCCTGCGCAAGCTGGCGGAAGGGGAGGTTGACGCCACCCTGCTGGCCCTGGCCGGCCTGCGCCGCCTGTCGTTGGAAGGCCAGGTGACGGCGGTACTGGAACCAGATGAGATGCTGCCGGCGGTGGCCCAGGGCGCCATCGGCATCGAGGCGCGGCTGGACGATGCCGTCACCAACGGCCTGCTGGCCGCCCTGAACTGCGCTGAGACCGCCATCCGCGTGACGGCGGAACGCGGCGTGCTGACGGCGCTGGACGGGTCGTGCCGCACACCCATCGCGGCGCTGGCGACCCTGCGCCCCGACGGCGATGTGGATCTGGACGCGATGGCGCTCAGCCCGGATGGCAAGATCATCGTCACCACCAGCCGCCGCTTCGCTCCGGCCGACGCGCTGACGGCCGGCCTGGACGCGGGCGCGGAACTGAAGGGCCGCCTGCCGCCCGGCATCTTCACCGTCACCTGAGGCGGGGTGGGGCGGCCATGGCCACCGTCCTGATCACCCGCCCCCGGCCGCAGGCTGATGAGACGGCCGCGCATATCGTGGCCCTGGGCCATACGCCCCTGATCGATCCGCTGATGAGTGTCGCGCCGGTGGACGCCGTCCTGCCGCCGGCCGACGATGTGCAGGCCTATCTGGTCACCAGCGTCAACGGCGTACGGGCGCTGGTGCGCCTGGGTGCCGCCCGTACGCGCCCCGTGTACGCTGTGGGTGATCGCAGCGCCGCCGCCGCGCGGGACGTGGGCTTCATGGACGTCCATTCCGCTGGTGGTGATGCCGAGGATCTGGCGCGCCTGGTGGTGGCGCGGGCTCGGCCGGACGATGGCCTGTTGCTGCACGCCGCCGGGGCCGATGTGGCCGGTGACCCGGCCGCCGCCCTGGGGGCCCAGGGCTTTTCCGCCCGGCGGCTGACCGTCTACCGCGCGGTGGCGGCCACCGCCCTGCTGCCCGACGTGTGCGATGCGCTGGCGGCCGGCCTGGTGGAGCGCGTGCTGCTTTTTTCTCCCCGGTCGGCGCGTACGTTTGTTAACCTCGCGGTACAGGATGGGGTTTCCGCCCCTCTGGCCGGGGTTGTGGCGCTGTGCCTAAGTCCCGCCGTGGCGGGGGCCTTGGCCGGCGATGCTGGCCTGTTCGGTGGGGTGGCCGTGGCCGCCCAGCCCAATCAAGCCGCCCTTCTCGACCTGCTTACGGTCGATGCGCCGGGACCCTGACGGGCCCGCGAAGGGACGGTTCCCAAGGGGAAGAAAGGATCGCCGCATGACCGGTGAAGGATCGGCGCCCAACAACATCAGCAGCGGGGAGAAGGGCGACGGCAGCCCCCAGGTGGATGTGATCGTCGAGCGTTTCGGCGGCATCCGTCCCATGGCGGCCAAGCTGGGCATCCCCGTGACCACGGTCCAGGGCTGGAAGAAACGTGGCACCATTCCCCCCAACCGGCGTGCGGACCTGGAAACCGCCGCCGCGCGCCTGGGCATTTCCCTGACCGCGGCCGAACTGGACGCGGCGATGGGCGCGCCGGAACCGGTGGCGCCGGCCGCCCCCGCCATCGCCCTGCCGTCGCCCGGCACCAGCCTGGCCACCCAACCCACGCCTTTCCTGTCGGCACCCGGTTCGTTCGTGCCCAAGCCGGATGCCAAGCCTGAACCCAAACCGGACCCGGCGCCCAGGATCGAAACTTTCCGGACGGAGACCAAGGCCGATCCCTTCAAGCCGGACCCGGCGAAGCCCGAGGGTGCGCGCCCCGCTTTCCGTGGTGACGCTGCACCCCCGCCGCGTCCGCCCCAGGCCCCGCCGACCGTCGTCAAGCGGGGTGGTGCGGTGTCCGCGCTGGCCCTGCTGGTGGCGCTGGCGGCCCTGGGCGCCGGTGGCTACAGCCTGTGGCGCGGCGGCGCGCTGGACCCGGCCCTGATCCGCCTGGGCCTGGCGCCGGTGGGTGGCGTGTCGGCCGAACCGGCGCCGGCGGCCGACTATGTCGGCACCCAGACGGCGTTGGCGGAGGTGGGGCGGCGCCTGAGCGCCGCCGCCCAGCGCCAGCAAGCCTTGGAGCAGGAGGTGGCCGACCTGAAGGCCAAGCTGGCCGCCGCGCCCGCCGCGGCCACCGGCGATGGCGCCCCGGCGGCCGACCCCGCCCTGGCCGCTCGCCTGGACCAGATGACGGAGCAGTTCACCCGCCTGACCGATCGTCAGCGGGCGCTGGAGCAGGCGCTGGCGCAATCGGCGCAGCAGCGCGAGGAATTGAGCGCCCGGTTGGCGGCGCAGAACGCGGCCGCCGGGCGGGGCCAGGCCTTGCTGGTCGCCACCAACCAGTTGCAGGCGGCCCTGGTGGCCGGCCGACCCTATGACGTGGAACTGTCGGCCGTGCGCAGCCTGGCGCCGGACGACGACGCCCTGCGCCAGATCCTGGATCGGCTGGCCCAAACCCAAGGCAAGGGCCTGGCCGGGCCGCTGGCCCTGCGCGACGGTTTCGACCGCGCGGCGGATGCCGCCCAGCGCGCCGCCCGCGTGCCGGAGGGTGCCGATTGGCTGGAGCAGCTGTGGGGCCGGCTGAAGGCCCTGGTCACCATCCGCCGCAAGGACGGACATATGGAGGGCAATGAGCCCGACGCCGTGGTCTCCCGCGCTGGCGCCGCCCTGGATCGCGGCGACCTGGGCACGGCCGTGGCCGAGATGTCGGCCCTGGCCGGTCCGCCGGCCGCGACGCCGGAGGTGCAGGCCTGGCTGCGCGACGCGCAGGCCCGGCTGGCGGCGGATGACGCCATGACCCGCCTGTCCCGCCGTGCCGTCAGCGACGTGCAGGGCGGCCTGCCGCCCGCCAAGGAGCAAGCGAAGGAAGCGCCCAAGGACGGGCCTGCCGAATCCCTGCCTCTTCCGGAGAACAAGCCGGAACCGCCGTCCGCCGAAGGCGCCAAGCCCGAGGGCCAGCCGGATGGTGCGACGCCGCAGCCGGCACCCGCCGCCGACAACGCCCAGGACGGGGGCCACCTATGAGGCGGACCCTGTGGTTCCTGCTGCGCCTGGCCGTGGTGATCGCGCTGGCGGTCTGGGTGGCGCAGCGGCCCGGCACCCTGCGCCTGGATTGGCAGGGTTACATCATCCAGACCCAGGTGGGCGTGGTGGCCGTGGCGCTGCTGGCTGTCGCGGTGGCCGCCTACCTTCTGGTGCGGCTGTTCCTGCTGCTGTGGCGCAGCCCCCGGCGCCTGGGCGCCGGGCGGCGCACCAGCCGGCGGACGCGGGGGTTTCAGGCCCTGACCCATGGGCTGGTGGCGGTGGCGGCGGGCGACGGTGCGGCGGCCGCGCGCTGGGCCGCCAAGGCGGACGGATTGCTGGACGACCCCTCCCTGACCCTGCTGCTGTCGGCGCAGGCGGCGCAACTGTCGGGGGATGAGGGGGCCGCCGCCGACCGTTTCCGCGCCATGCGTACCCTGGGGGCGGAAAAGGCCCGGCCGGACATGGCCTTCGTCGGCCTGCGCGGCCTGGCGGCCCAGGCGTTGGCCGCCGGCGACACCGGCCGCGCCCTGGCATTGGCGCGCGAGGCGGCAGTCCTGCGGCCCAAGGCGCGCTGGCCCCTGCAAACCCAGCTGGAACTTGAGGCGCGGGCCGGCGACTGGACGGCCGCCACGGCGGCACTGGACCAGTTGACCGCGGCCAAGGTCTTGGCCGGGGACACGCTGCGCCGCCACCGCGCCGCCCTGCTGGTGGAACGCAGCCGGGCTGCGGCGGCCGAGGGCGCGCTGGACCAGGCCCTGGCCCAGGCGCGCAAGGCCCATGACCTGGAACCCGCGTCCGTTCCCGCCGCCGTGCAGGCCGCCCGCCTGCTGGCCGCCACCGGCTCCGCCAAGGCCGCGACCCGCGTGCTGGAACAGGCCTGGCACCTGGCGCCCCATCCCGATTTGGCGGAAGCCTGGGGACTGACGGGCGAGAAAGCCGGCGACGATCCCGATCCGCTGGCCCGCGTGAAGCGGCTGGAGGCGCTGGTGGCGCTGGATCCAGACTCGGCCGATGCCCATCTGGCCCTGGCCCGCGCTGCCATCGACGCCCGGCTGTGGGGTGTCGCGCGCGGCCACCTGAAACGCGTGCTGGCCACGCGGCCCGGCGCCCGCGTCCATCGCCTGCTGGCGGCCCTGGCCGAGGCGGAACACGGGCCCGGCGCCGAAGAGCGCGGTCATTTGGCCGATGCCGCCCATGCGGCGGCCGATCCGGCCTGGGTCTGCACCGCCTGCGGCGGCGTCAATGCCGTTTGGGGCGCGTCGTGCGGCCAGTGCGGTGGCTTCGACACCTTGGCCTGGCGCCTGCCGGCCGGCGTCGACTCAGTGGTGGCCGGACCCGCCGCCCTGCCCACCGCCAAAGGCGGTTTGGGCCGGCTGGTGCCGCGCCTGTCCCGGTTCCGCTCTGGTGCGTCGTGATGGGGGCGTCATGATTCCCCTGCCGTTCGCCCCGCCCCGGGCTGATTCGCTGCTGTTGCTGGCCCTGGCCTTGGTACTGAATGCCTTCATCGCCGGTTTCCCGGCGGTGGACCGCTGGCTGATGACACCGCAGGGCCAGATGGTGGAGGCTGTGCGCTGGGCCGACAAGCGCCTGAACCGGATCGAACGCCTGGACAGCGTGCGCCTGGCACGCGGCGCCCTGGTGACCATCGTCATGGCTATCGGCGTGGGCCTGGCCGCCTTGGCGCTGACCATCGCCGCCCTCCACCTGCGCGTCGCCTGGTTGCTGGAACTGCTGGTGGTGACGCGCGTGTTGGTTTTTGGGCGCCTGCTGGTGACCATACGCACTCTGCTGGCCGCCGCTCCGGCGGAGGACGCGGACGTCCTGCGTCAGGCGGTGGCGCCCCTGACGCACAAGCCGGTCTGGACCATGGACCGCCACGCCGTGCTGCGCGCGGGCATGGAGGCGCTGGTGGTCCTGATGGAACGGGGCCTGGTGGCACCGCTGTTCTGGTTCGCCCTGCTGGATCTGCCGGGCCTGATGGTCTGGGTGACGGTGCAGACCGTGGCGGTGACGGTGGGGCACACCTCGCCCCGCTATGCCGCCTTCGGCCGGCCCGCCCGCCGCGCCCTGCTGGCGCTGGACTGGGTGCCGTCGCGCCTGACGGTGCTGCTGCTGGCGGCGGGTTGCCTGATCGTGCCGGGCAGCCGGCCGGGCGCGGTCATGGCCGCGCTACGCATCCGCCACGCCCAAGGGACCGCCGCCTTGCCGCTGGCCGCCGTGGCCAACGCCCTGAACCTGGCCCTGGCCGGCCCCCGGCGCGAGGGTGAGATGACGGTGCACGAGGATTGGCTGGGCACCGGCCGCGCCCGCGTGGACACGTCCGACCTGCGCGCCGTGGTGGCGCTGACCGGTGCCGCCGGCCTGCTGGCCGTCTGCGTCACCCTGCTGGCGCTGGTCTGGGCTTGATTACACCTGGCTTTTGATCGTGGCCGATCAAAAGCTGCCCGCAGTTGCCGGGTGCGGCCATCCGGCCGCTTGTATCTTCCCAATCTGCGTAAAGTAGCGCCGTCACGGGCTGGGGCATGCCCCAGCCCGTGATCCGACCGGAAGACCGTTCCAACGGCGGGAAGTTCCGGCTCCGTAGCCAAGCAAGGCTCTCCGGTCGGCCCCTTCATTAGCCCGAACAGTTGCACGGGGTCGCCGCCCCGCATGCGCAAGGCTGGGAGTATGAAGATGGCGCAGAACGACTCTATCATCGCCCTGGATGTCAGCAAGGACCGTCTCGACGGCTTCGACGATGAAACCGGGGATGTCTTCCAAATTGAGAATTCCCCGGCTGGCTACGTGGCTTTGCGGCAACGCTGCCGGAAACGCACCGTGCAGATCGTCATGGAGGCCAGCGGTGGCTATGAACGGCCCGTCGCTCAGACCATGGTGAAGGCCGAGATCCCAGTTCGGATCGTCGACCCCCGCAAGGTTCGCTACTACGCCAAAGCTTCCGGTCGTTGGGCCAAGAATGATCGGCTCGACGCCCGCATGATCGCAGCCTATGCCAAGGCGATCAAAGGGGAAGACCACAAGCCGGACAAAGACCGGGAAGCGTTGGCTGAGCTGACAACATACCGCCGCCAATTGCTTGAGGATCGGACCACGATCACCAACCAGGCCAGACGGCTGGAGAACGCCGAACTGCGCCGACTGGCCAAGCGACGATTGAAATCCATCGCCCTTCAGATCGTCCTGGTCGATAAGCGCATCGCCAGCCACATCGCCGCCTCGGAGGTCTTGAAGACCAAGAACAAATTCCTCCGCTCCATCCCCGCCATAGGCCCTGTCTTCGCAAGTACCGCGCTGGCCCATATGCCCGAACTGGGCGCCCTTACACGCCAACAGGCTGCCGCCCTCGCCGGCGTCGCACCCATGGACAATCAAAGCGGAAAACGCGACGGGCCCCGGAGCATCTACGGCGGAAGACCCGCCGTCCGTAACGTTCTCTACATGGCCGCCGTCGTCGCCAGCCGCCACAACCCACCCCTGGCCGCCTTCTACAAAAAGCTCATCGCCGCCGGCAAAAAGCCCAAGGTCGCTCTCACCGCACTCATGCGGAAAATCATCGTCCTCGCAAACTCAATCCTCAGGCAACAGCGCGAATACGATCCGGCTCACGCCTCATGAAGACAGTTGCTTGGCTTGTCCTCGGTTTCCAGTCCACTTCGTTCCCCGGAAACCTGCGGCGGACGCGGTCGCGTCCTAGTCGCTTCGCTCCGAAATGAGCCTTCCTAGGCCCCGACTGGGGCCGCCGGAGCTTGTCCGGGGAGCCGCAGGCGGACTGGAAAGCGAGGACAAGGCAAGGGCGCGGATGCGCCCGCCCGCCGCCTGAGGGAACGCCTTAAGACTCAGACAACACCTGGGCCAAAGCCTGGGCTTCGGGGCGGAAGAAGGAACGGTCCAGCAGGATTTGTTCCGGCGTGGTCTGCTGGCCGTAGAAGATGTCGTTCCATTCCTTGCGCGGCGTGATGACGGAACCGTCGATCGCCAGGCCGCCGAACAGGCCGGCGGTCTTGGCGTAGACGTACATGTCGGCATCCATGCCCACGCCGTAGCCCGCACCCACCTGGCTGCCCAGTTCGCCTACCGCCACCTTGGCGTCGGCGCCCAGCTTCACGGCGCGGTCCATGACGGCGTTCAGGCCCTTGTCGGTCATGATCACCAGCATCATCTGCGCCTGCTGGCCGCCGAACTGCAGGCCGAAGCTGGCCTCCGCCATGGTGTAGAAGGCCGGGCCGCTCCACGCCCCATCGCTGCCGCGCGCCACCAGCACGCCGGTGCCGCCGCCGCCGCCCAGGAAGAAGCCGGCCTGGATGACGTTGGGCAGGATCAGCACGCCCTTGGCCCGGCGCAGCAGGCCCTTCAGCGGCGCGTATTGCGGATCGCCCAGCAGGCTCATGGCCGTCAGGCGCGCGCGCTCCACCATCAGCTGGGCCTCCGTCACCTCCGCCCACGCCGGCCCGGCGGCACCCAGCGCCAGGGTCAGACCCGCCGCCGCACCCGCCAACACCTGCCGCCGATTGACCATCGCTTCCATCCTCTTCCCGTCAGGGGCCGTCCTTAGCCGACAGCCCATCCGTTGACGCAGTTATGTGAATTCCTACCATATCTGGGAACGGACGCCCATGGCTTGCGGCGTCCGGATCCCCATGGGCGGGACCCTAGCGGCGAAGTAAGGCAAGTGTGCGGCAAGTTTTATCGGATGCCGTCAGTCGCCGGGCGCGGCCAGTCGCGGCCTAAGGGAGATGGTTGACGGTGCGCACGGCCCAGGCCCCGCCATCGGCGCTGTGCGGATCCGGAATATGCTCCAGCCGCGTCAACGCCAGGGGCGACACGTCCAGCGCCAGGGCGCGGGCGGGCGTCAGGTCCAGGGCCAGGGCCACGGCGGCGCGCACCGGGCCGGCGTGGCTGACGCAGACGATGTCGTGTTCGCCGTCGGGGGCCAGGCGTTCCCCCACGGCTTGGGCCAGACGGCGGCACAGGTCGGCGAAGCTTTCACCGCCCGGTGGCGCCTGGTGGGTGGGATCGGCCCAGAAGGGCGCCAGGCTGGGGTCGCCCTCGGCCTCAAGGTCGGCGTAGCGATGGCCCTGCCAGCGGCCGAAGGACTGTTCCATCAGCCGGCCGTCGGTCTCGATCACCGGGCGGGGGCCGGGGATCAATGCCGCCAGGCGCTGCGCCGTCTCATGCGTGCGGGTCAGCGGGCTGGACAGCCAGCGGGCGCCGGTGGGCAGGCGGGCGGCCAGGCGTACGGCGGCGGCGTGGGGCCAGGGGGCCAGGGCCACGTCGGCCTGGCCGGCGATGCGGTCGGGTTCCGCCAGGGGGGCGTGGCGTATCCACCACCAGCGCGTCACACCGGTCATGGGGCGGGCACGCCTTGGCCCAGGGCGCCGGTCACGGCCACCAGGAACAGGATTTCCGACGCCTGCTCGGCGGCACCCAGCACGTCGCCGGTCACGCCGCCCACTTGGCGGCGGGCCAGTTGCGCCACGACGATGGTGCCGCCGCCCGCCACCAGCAGGATGGCCAGGCGGGGCAAGCCGCCGTCCAGCGGCAGCTTCGCCAGGGTGGCGGCGGCCAGCATGAGGCCGGCCAGCAAGGCCGCCAGGGCGCGGGCGCTGTTGGGTTTGCCCACGCCGGCGCTGTGGCCCATCAGCCGCGCCTCGGGCATCAGCAGCTTCAGCCCCGGCAGGAAACACCGGGCATAGGCGTGGGCACCCATCAGGGCGGCGGCGACATGGTGGGGGCTGGAAATGGCGGCCAGCGCCAGGGTGCGGGCGGCGACGCTCAGCACCAGGGCCACGGCGCCATAGGTGCCGACCCGGCTGTCCTTCATGATGGACAGCTTGGTCTCGCGGTCACGTCCGCCGCCGAAACCATCGGCAACGTCGGCCAGCCCGTCCTCATGCAGCGCGCCGGTCAGCGCCATCAGCGCGCCCACTGTCAGCAGGCCGCTCAACAACGGCGGTACGCCCAGGCTGGACAGCGCCCAATAGACGCCGCCGCCGATGGCACCAATCAGTGTGCCGACGATGGGAAACCAGGTGAGCGCCCGGGAATTCAGGTCGGGCGGCCACTCACCACGCCAGCGCAACGGCAGGCGGGTCAAAAAGATCACGGCCGCTATGAATTCGGCGAAGACACCGCCCAGGCGCGGCCCCGTTGCATCAGTCATGGTTCCGGTATACGGGAAGTCCTGTCCACCCGCCAGCGCCACTCCGGCACCTTACGGCGGGACCTATCCTGATACGCGCGGCCCCCGCGCCCACCATCGGTCGGAACATCATGAGCGACACCCTCACCTTCGACGAAATCCGCCGCCTGCTGGCCGACTTGCCGGGTCCGGACCTGGAGGCCGCCACCGCCGTCATGCAGCGCGAGGTGCAGTTGACCAAGCCGCGCGGCGCGCTGGGCCGGCTGGAGTCCTTGAGCGAATGGCTGGCCACCTGGCAGGGCCGCACCCCGCCCCGGGTGCAGCATCCGCGCGTGGCGGTGTTCGCCGGTAACCACGGCGTGGCGGCGTTGGGTGTCTCCGCCTATCCGGCGGCGGTGACGGCGCAGATGGTGCAGAACTTTACCCAGGGCGGTGCCGCGGTGAACCAGTTGTGCGGCCAGGCCGATGCCGACCTGCGCGTCTATGAACTGGATCTGGACAACCCCACCGCCGACTTCACCCATGGCCCCGCCATGAGCGAGGACGCCTGCGCCCGGGCCATGGCCTATGGCATGATGGCGGTGGAAACCGGCATCGACGTGCTGTGCCTGGGGGAAATGGGCATCGGCAACTCCACCTCGGCCGCCGCCCTGTGCATGGGCCTGTTCGGCGGCACGGCTGAGGAATGGGTGGGCCCCGGCACCGGCCTGGACGCCGACGGCATGGCGCGCAAGGCGGCGGTGGTCGCCGCGGGCGTGGCCGCCAACGCCGACCTGCTGTCCGATCCCTTCCAGGTGCTGCGCGCCTTGGGCGGGTATGAGCTGGCGGCCATCGTCGGCGCCATCATGGCAGCCCGCATGGCGCGCACGCCGGTGGTGCTGGACGGCTACGCCTGCACCGCCGCCGCCGCCGTGCTGTTCAAGGCCGATCCCCGCGCCCTGGACCATTGCATCGTCGGCCATCTGTCGGCCGAGCCGGCGCACCGCCGCCTGCTGGACCGGATCGGCCAGGAACCGCTGCTGTCCCTGGGCATGCGCCTGGGCGAAGGCTCGGGTGCCGCCCTGGCCCTGCCCATCCTGCAGGCCGCCGTCGCCTGTCACACCGGCATGTCCACCTTCGCCGAGGCCGGCGTCGCCACCAAGAGCGCCGTCCCGGAAGGCCGCTCGACGCACTGATGAAAAGGGCCGGGTCCCTCGAAGGACCCGGCCCTTTTCATGTCGGGACTACCCCGAACCCTAGGCCCCGACCGGGGCCGCCGCAGAATTCCGGGGAGCGGCAGCGGACTGGAATTCGAGGATAGCCAAAGGCCCGGACGGGCCTGCCGGCGCCTGAGGAACCGGCATCAAGCCGCCTCTTGCTCTTCCAGCACGGCCACCAGTTCCTCCAGCGCGTGGGTCAGGTGGGTGCGCAGCATCTCCACCGCGTCCGCCGCCTTGCCGTCGCGGCACAGTGCCACCAGCGACTCGTGCTCCGCCATGGAGCGGTCGTGGATGTCCGGCGTGATGGACAGGTGCAGTCGGACATAGCGGTCCAGGCTGTCGTGGATGCGCTTCACCATGTCCAGCATCACCGGCCGCTGGGCCGGTTCGTACAGCGCCTCGTGCAACTGCCAGTTCAGGGCGCCCCAGCGGCTGGGCTCGGCCGTGTGCAAATCCTTCAGCACCTGTTCGGCCCGCTTGATGTGCTTGGTGGTCAGCTGCGGGATGGCGCGGCGCAGCAGGTCGATTTCCAGCAGCAGCCGGACCTCATAATATTCGCGCACCTGGGCGGGCGACAGCTGCGCCACCACCGACCCCTTGTAGGGGATGGTGGCCACCAGGCCCTCCGCCTCCAGCTGTTGCAGCGCCTCGCGCACCGGGATGCGACTGACGCCCAGCTTCTGGGCGATCTCATCCTGGCGCAGCTGGGCGCCCAGGGCGTATTCGCCGGAAAGGATCATCTGCCGCAAGGCGTCGACCACCTGGGCCGAAAGCGATTTCCGTTCGATCTTCGCGCGTGCAATCATCTTGGTGGCTTCTTGACGGAATGCGGTTTTTGGAAAAGGCGGCCCGTTTTGTCCCCCGGTTTCCGCATCCTTGTTTTCATGGCGGAAGACGTGCAAGGGAACAATGATTTTGTCGTTACGCTAGACGGTTCGGGACGCGCGCGCCATGGGCTGTTGGTGCATGGCCCGGTCTATTTCCCGTTCAGCCTCAAGCCATAACGATGTCACCCCTCCCCCTGGCCTTCCCGCCGATGGCGGCGGCCTTGCGGCGGCGCTAAGCTTGACAGTTTGGATATCGTATCCGATATGCTGTCATCCTGCCAATAAGGGCTGCCAACTATCCCGTCGCCCCCCGGGGCGGTTCGTGGGACAAGCCTGGTAACGATCAAGCAGGGAATGGGCGACAGCATGCGGGCGACGACGGCGGCGGTTGACGTGGGAAGCGAAACCTCGGGGGCCGAGGATCGCGGCGGCCATCCGCCCGGGCTCTATCTGCTGTTCGCCGTGGAGTTTTGGGAACGGTTCTCCTACTACGGCCTGCAATCCATCCTGATCTTCTTCCTGCTGTGGCACCTGTCGCTGGACAAGGTGTCGGCGTATGCGGAGTTGGGGGCCTTCGGCGTCCTGGTCTACATGTGCCCGGTGGTGGGCGGTTTCCTGGCCGACCGGCTGGTGGGGGCGCGCCACGCCGTGCGCGCCGGGGCCGTGCTGCTGATGCTGGGCCACGGCCTGATGGCCTGGCAGCCGGCGCAGACGGTGGAACGCCTGGTGACGCCCGAGGCGACCTACGACCTGAAGCGCCCCATCCTCTATCCCGCGGAGGGGGAGGACGGCGCCCGCCAGGTGGTGGTGAACGGCACGGCCCAGGTGATCACCGGCCTGGCCTCGGTCGCCGGCGGTGATCCGGACGCCCGCGCGCTGACCTATGTCGGTCCCGACGGGGCGTCCATCACCCTGCAAGGCCGGCTGGAAAAGACGCCGGACGGCGCGGGGCTCCGGCTGTTCTACCTGGCGCTGGCCCTGATCGCCGCCGGTGTCGGCCTGCTGAAGCCCAATATTTCCGCCCTGGTCGGCCGGTTGTACGGCCAGCGCCATGCCGCGCGCGACCGGGGCTTCCTGATCTTCTACCTGGGGATCAACGCCGGCGGCCTGATGGGCAGCATCGTCTGCGGCTGGCTGGGCGCCGCCCTCGGCTGGGAATGGGGCTTCGGCGCCGCCGGCATCGGCATGGCCGTGGCGCTGGCCACCTTCACCCTGGGCCGCCGCCTGCTGCCGCCGGAGCTGGCGGCGGCGGAGGGCGGGCCCGTGGCGGCCGCCAGCGCCGGCGGTGCGGTATGGGCGCTGGTGGCCGGCCTGGGCGTGGCGCTGGCCTGCTGGCTGGTGGTGGACCACCCGGTGGTGGTGGGCCATGTGCTGGACGCCTGCGCCGTGGCCGGCCTGGCGGCGGTGTTCTACTTCGCCCGCAAGCTGGACGGGCGTCAGCGCCGCCACCTGGCGCTGCTCCTCCTGCTGATGCTGGTGTCCGTCTTGTACTGGACGCTGTTCTACCAGGGGCCGGCCTCGCTGAACGTTTTCGCCGCCGAATGGACCGACCGCCACATCGGCCCGGTGCTGGTGCCGGCCCCCGTGCTGCAATTCCCGGACAAGGCCTTCGTCATCCTGCTGGCCCTGCCGCTGGCCGCCGTGTGGCGCTGGCTGGACGGGCGGCGGCGCGACCCCGGCCCGGTGATGAAGTTCTGCCTGGGCGTGCTGTTCGTGGGCCTGGGTTTCCTGGCGCTGGCCTTCGGGATCGAGGTGACGCCCGCCGGTTTGCGGGTGGGCGTCACCTGGCTGCTGACCCTGTACCTGCTGCAGGAGGTGGGGGAGCTGTGCCTGTCGCCCACCGGCCTGTCGGCCATCACCCGGCTGTCGCCGCCGGCCATCACCAGCCTGCTGGTGGGCCTGTGGTTCCTGTCCACCGCTTACGGCCAGCGGCTCAGCGCCCTGCTGGCCCAGGCGACGGTGGTTGACAGCGGCCTGCCGGCGGCGGCGCAATTGGCCTCATACCAGGCGGTGTACCTGAAGGCGGGCCTGTGGTCCTGTGCCGTGGCCCTGCTGCTGATGCTAGCCGTGCCTTTGCTGCGCCGCCTGAACGATTAAACGACCATTTTCCGACGATTAAATGTGGGTTTTCGAATCATGACCAAGGGTGTAGGGGGGCTGTCCGCCCCGGCGGTGCTGTCGACCTTGAAATCCCGCCGGGCGGCGGTGCAACCCATCACGGCCGATGAGTATCGCGGCCGGATCGAGGCCGTGCGGCGCCACATGGCGGCGCGCAAGATCGACGCCCTGTTGCTGCCGGCCTCCAGCAACCTGCTGTACTTCACGGGCCTCGACTGGCACGCCAGCGAGCGGCTGACGGCGGCCCTGATCCTGAAGGACGGCGACCCCGTCTACGTCTGCCCGGGGTTTGAGGAGCCCAAGCTGCGCGGCCACCTCAGCCTCGGCGACCGGGTTCTGACCTGGCAGGAGGACGAGAGCGCCTACGCCCTGGTGGCCGACCTGGTGCGCGACCAGTCGGGCGGCAGTGCCACCGTGGCGGTCGACGCCCTGGGCTATGCCGGGGTGTTCTTCGACTTGGGCGCCGCCCTGCCGCAGGCGACCCTGGTGGACGCCCGCGGCGTGACGGAGGCCTGCCGGCGGGTGAAGTCGGCGCATGAGATCGCCCTGCTGTCGCATGCCAAGGCCATCACGCTGGAGGTCCACCGCCTGGCCGCCGGCATCCTGCGCCCCGGTATCACCCCGGCGGAGGTCATCACCTTCATCGACCAGGCGCACCGCGCCATGGGGGCGGACGGCGGCAACACCTTCTGCGCCGTGCAGTTCGGCGAGGCCACGGCCTATCCCCACGGCGCGCCGGGCGAGTGGTTCCTGAAGGAGGGCGATCCCGTCCTGATCGACACCGGCTGCGCCATCGAGGGCTACAAGTCCGACATCACCCGCTGCTACAGCTTCGGCCACCCCACGGCCGAATACCGCCGGGTGTGGGAGGATGAGCGCGACGCCCAGATGGCGGCCTTCAACGCCGCCCGGATCGGTGCCACCTGCGAATCGGTGGACATCGCTGCCCGGTCCCTGCTGGAGGCGCGCGGCTACGGCCCCGGCTACCAGGTCCCCGGCTGCCCCCACCGCACCGGCCACGGCGTCGGCCTGGACCTGCACGAACCCGCCTACATCGTCGGCGGCAACAAGCAGCCGCTGGAGGCCGGCCTGTGCTTCAGCGTGGAGCCCATGCTGTGCCTCTACGGCAAGTTCGGCGTCCGCTTCGAGGACCACGTCCACATGACCGAGGACGGCCCGCGCTGGTTCACCACCCCGCCGACCGACATCGACAACCCGTTCGCGCTTCACCACTGAGCGCACATGAAAACGGGGCCGGTCGTGAGACCGGCCCCGAAGCATTTACAGGCGCGTCGTGTCAGACCTGGAAGCCACGCCAGAACGGATCCTGGGTGGGGTCCACGAAAATGGTGTTGAGGCCGGTCTGCACGGCCCAGCCCTTGATGGACGGGCGGATGCTGTCGAACTCGCCCAGCTTGCCGGCACTTTCCACCCGGCCTTCGAACAGGCTGCCGATGATGCTCTCATGCACGAAGCTCTGGCCGACGGCCAGCTTGCCCTGCGCCGCCAGGTGGGCCATGCGGGCCGAGGTGCCGGTGCCGCAGGGGGAACGGTCGATGGCGCGGTCGCCGTAGAACACGGCGTTGCGGCCGTGGGCGTCGGGATGCTTGGGCTTATCCACCCACATCACGTGGCTCAGGCCCCGGATGGTGTCGTTCAGGGGGTGGACGGGGGTGATCTTGTCGCGCACCAGCTGGCGCACCAGGCCGCTGAAATGCACGATCTTCTGCGAACCCAGATCGTCGATGCCCTTGTAGGCGCCCTGCGGTTCGATGATGCCGTAGAAGTTGCCGCCATAGCTGATGTCCAGCGTGATGGGGCCCAGTTCCGGCACCTCGATGGTGATGCCGCGGGTGTGGAGGAAGCTGTCGATGTTGAACAGCCGCACCCAGGCGACCTTGCCGGCCGCCATCTCATATTCCACGCCGATCTGGCCGGCGGGCACGTCCAGCACCAGCTTGCCGGGGGTGCGGGGGCGGATCAGGCCGTGTTCCAGCGCGAAGGTCACCATGCCGATGGTACCGTGGCCGCACATGGGCAGGCAGCCCGAGGTCTCGATGAACAGGATGGAGGCGTCGGCCTCCGGGCTGCACGGCGGATAGACGAATCCACCGGACATCATGTCGTGGCCACGCGGCTCAAAGCACAGCGCGGTGCGGATCCAGTCGAAGCGCGACAGGAAGTCCTGGCGCTTCTCGCTCATGGTGGCGCCCGCCAGGGGCGGATGGCCGCCCATGACCAGGCGCACCGGGTTGCCGCAGGTGTGCCCGTCGATGCAGGGGAAGGTCTGGCGGCCGGTCGGCAGCACAAGGTCGCCGGTCGGGTGGCTGGGGGTGGTGGTCATGGGATCAGGCCTTCCAGGCAGACGGGAACGTTACTTCGTCAAGGATATGGGCGGGAACCGGCGGAACCGCGACTGGGAATTCCGCCGGCGCCCCTACTTACTTTACAGAGCCGGACGAGTCGCGGCGGCCTTTTCCACGGCGGCGATGACGTCGGCGCGGACCTGGCCTTCCAGCGGGTAGCGCGGCGGACGCACGCGCTCGGACCCACGGCCCATCACCTGCTCGGCCAACTTGATGCTCTGCACCAGGTCGTGGCGGGCATCCAGGTGCAGCAGCGGCAGGAACCAGCGGTAGATGGCGCGGGCCTTGGCCAGGTCGCCGGCGATGACGGCGTCATAGATCGCCACCGACTCCTTGGGGAAGGCGTTGGTCAGGCCGGAGATCCAGCCCTTGGCGCCCAGCAGCAGGCCTTCCAGGGCCACGTCGTCCAAGCCGGCCAGCAGCAGCAGCTTCGACTCGTCGATGGCGTTGGCCAGGTCGGTGAAGCGGCGGGTGTCGGGGGCCGATTCCTTCAGCGCGACGATGGTCGGGATTTCCGCCAGGCGCTGCAGCAGGGGGATGCTGATGTCCACGCGGTAGGCCGGCGGGTTGTTGTACAGCATGATCGGCAGGGGGGAGGCGGCGGCCACGGCGGAGAAGTGGCGGAACAGCTCTTCTTCCGTGGGCACGTACACCATGGCCGGCAGCACCATCAGGCCGTCGGCGCCGATCTCGGCGGCGTCGCGGGCATAGGCGGCGGCGCGCGGGGTGGTCAGTTCGGACACGCCGGTGATCACCGGAACCCGGCCGGCGACCACTTCCTTGGCGGCGGCCAGGACCTTGCGCTTCTCGTCGGGCTCAAGCGAGTTGTTCTCGCCCACCGTGCCCATCATGATGAGGCCGTGCACGCCGTCGCGGACCAGGCCGTCGATCACCCGCTGGGTTTCAGCGTAGTTGATGCTGAGGTCTTCGTTGAACTGCGTCGTCACCGCGGGGAACACGCCGCGCCAGTTGGGCAAGGACATCTCTCAAAACCTTTCACAGTCGCATACACGCTTGTCGGCAAGCGTTCAGGTGGATACTATAATGGGATATTGTATCCAATCAAGGGACTCAACGCATGTCCGCCGCCGCTGGAACCAGCAACCCACCCATGTCATCCGGTCCGGGGCCCTTCCGCCCGGGTGCCGGCACCATCGCGGTGGTGGGGGCAGGCGTGGTGGGCACGGCCACGGCGCTGGCGCTGGTGCGCGATGGCCATGACGTGGTGTTGGTGGACCGGGATGAGCCCGGGCGCGGCTGTTCCTTCGGCAACGCCGGTCACATCGCCACGGAACAGCTGCTGCCGCTGGCCTCCTTCGCCACCATGCGGCGCGTTCCCGGCCTGCTGCTGAACCGCAAGGGGCCCCTGGGCATTCGCGCCGGCGCCCTGCCCATCCTGGCGGGCGGCTGGGCCAAGGATTTCCTGGCGGCCTGCCTGCCCAAGGCCCACGCGCGCGGCACCCGGGTCCTGACGGAAATGATCGGCACCGTCGTGGGCGACTGGCGCACCCTGTTGGTGGGCACGGGCGCTGAGGACCGTTTCCAGACGCGCGGCCATTACAGCGTATGGGAAAGTGCCGGACCCCAGGCGGCGGTGGATGCCGCCGTGGCTGCCGCCCAGGCGCTGGGCGTGCCCGCCGTCGCCTGGGATCGCAACGACTGGCCCGACCTGCCGCCCGCCCTGCGCCAGCGTGCCACCGGCGGCATGACCTATACCGGCACCGGCCACGTCAACGATCCCCACGGCCTGACCCTGGACCTGGCCGCCGCCTTCGTGGCGCGCGGCGGGCGGATCGAGCGGGCGGCCATCCAGTCGCTGGAAACGGACGGCAAGGGCTGGCGCCTGCGGCATGAGGGCGGCACGCTGACGGCCGACGCCGTGCTGGTGGCCATGGGCATCGACTCGGGATCGTTGCTGGAACCGCTGGGCTATCGCGTGCCGCTGATCGCGGAACGCGGCTACCACGTCGTGGTGCCGGGCGACTCGGGATTGGACCGGCCTGTGGTGTTCGAGGATCGCACCGTCATCGTCACCCCCATGGCCATGGGCCTGCGCGCCACCAGCTTCACCGATTTCAGCGGCCCGAACGACGCGCCCGACCCGCGCCGCCCGGCCTTGTTGCGCCATCATCTGCGCGACACCGGCCTGCTGGCGCCCGAAGCCGAGACGACAGAATGGACCGGCTGCCGGCCCAGCCTGCCGGACTACCTGCCCATCCTGGACGCCAGCCGCCGCCATGCCGGCCTCTATGCCGCTTGCGGCCACCAGCATCTGGGCCTGACCCTGGCCGCGGTCAGCGCGCGCCGCATGGCCGACATCGTCGCCGGCCGGGTCGAGCCCGATCCGGCCATGGCCCTGGACCGTTTCACCTGAATTCATCCCGAACCACCACTTCCGTCCTATGACCGGAGGCGTAGTTATCCTATGAAGAAAAATCGGATACGATATCCGCATTCAACTTGGCAGTTGGGTCCGCTCGCTCCGCCCGCCTTCATGGCGGCGGACGATGGCCGTTTAGAACAAACCCGTTTAAAACAAACAGACAAAACAGGGGCTTGCTGATGGGGCGCGACCTTACGGGCTTCGCGCCCTCCCGCCGGACCGTGTTGCGTGGTGCCGCGTCGGCCGCGGCATTGATGGCGGTGCCGGCAATGGCCGCACCCCTGGTGCCGTCGCCGAACGCGGCCACGGCCGCCCCGTTCCCGCTGGACGCGGTGCGGCTGAAACCGTCGCCCTTCCTGTCGGCGGTGGAGGCCAACGCCAAATACCTGCACAGCCTTGAGGCCGACCGCCTGCTGCACAACTTCCGCACCGGCGCCGGTTTGCCGGCCAAGGGCGCGGTCTATGGCGGCTGGGAATCCGACACCATCGCCGGCCACACCCTGGGCCATTACCTCAGCGCCTTGGCGTTGATGCACGCCCAGACCGGTGACGCCGAATGCAAGCGGCGGGTCGATTACATCGTCACCGAACTGGCGGAATGCCAGAAGGCCCAGGGCGACGGTTATGTCGCCGGCTTCACCCGCAAGCGCGGCGACATCGTCGAGGACGGCAAGGTCGTGTTCGACGAATTGCGCCGGGGCGAAATCCGCTCCGCCGGGTTCGACCTCAACGGCTGCTGGGTCCCGCTGTACAACTGGCACAAGCTCTACACCGGCCTGTTCGACGCCCAGACCCTGTGCGGCAATGCCCAGGCCCTGGACGTGGGCGTCAAGCTGGGCGGCTACATCGATGAGGTGTTCAGCCACCTGAATGACGACCAGGTCCAGCAGGTGCTGGATTGCGAGCACGGCGGCATCAACGAATCGTTCGCCGAACTCTACGCCCGCACCGGCGACCGCCGCTGGCTGCTGCTGGCCGAACGCCTCTACCACGCCAAGGTGCTGGTGCCGCTGTCGGAAGGCCGGGATGAGTTGGCCAACATCCACGCCAACACCCAGATCCCCAAGCTGATCGGCCTGGCCCGCCTGTATGAACTGACGGGGGCGGAACGCCACGCCAAGGCGTCCGGTTTCTTCTGGCAGACGGTGACGACCAACCATTCCTACGTCATCGGCGGCAACGCGGACCGGGAGTATTTCCAGGAACCGCGCAGCATCTCCCGCCACATCACCGAACAGACCTGCGAAGGCTGCAACAGCTACAACATGCTGAAGCTGACCCGCATGCTGTACGCCCGCCAGGCCGACGCTCATTACTTCGACTTCTATGAGCGCGCGCACCTGAACCACGTGCTGGCGCAGCAGAACCCGGCCACCGGCATGTTCACCTACATGACGCCGCTGATGTCCGGTGCCGCGCGTGAATTCTCCACCCCCACGGAAGATTTCTGGTGCTGTGTCGGCACCGGCATGGAAAGCCATGCCAAGCACGGCGAGAGCATCTATTGGAAGCGCGGGGCCGAAGACCTGGCCGTCAACCTCTACATCCCCTCCACCCTGAAATGGGCGGAGCGGGGGGCGGTCATCGACCTGGACACGCACTATCCGGAGCGGGAGACGGTGCTGCTGACGGTCAAGGCGCTGGCGCGGCCCGCCACCTTCACCCTCAGCCTGCGCATCCCCGCCTGGTGCACCGGTGCCACCCTGGCCGTGAACGGCAAGCCCCAGGATCTGGCGGTCCAGGGCGGTTACGCCACCATCCGCCGGGAATGGAAGGCGGGCGACGCCGTCGCCCTGCGCCTGCCCATGGCGTTGCGGCTTGAGGCCACCAACGACGATCCGGACACCGTGGCATTGCTGCACGGGCCGCTGGTGCTGGCGGCCGACCTGGGTGCCGCGCCGGTGAGCGAGGCGCCCACCGGCTCCCCCCAGCCCACGCCCGTCTCGGCGGCTTTCCAGGGGCCGGCGCCGGCCCTGGTGGCGGCCAATGTGCTGGATGGTTTCCAGCGCCGGGACGCCGACAGCCTGGTGTGGCGCACCACCGGCATGGGCCGGCCGGGCGATATGGACTTCCAGCCCTTCTACCGCCAGTACACGCGGCGCAGCGCCGTCTACTTCAAGCGCTACACCGACGCGCAGTGGAAGACGGCCGAGGTCGCCCTGGCGGCGGAGGCGGCACGCCAGCGCGACATCCAGGCGCGCTCCGTCGACGTCATGCATCTGGGCGAGATGCAGCCGGAACGCGACCACGCCCTGGACGCCAAGATCTCCTACCCCGTCACGTACCGCGGCCGGAACGGCCGTGACGCCCGCACCGGCGGCTATTTCGAATTCAAGGCCAAGGTGCGCGACGGCGCCATGGTGTTGCAGGCGACCTACTGGGGGGATGAGCGCAAGCGCCTGTTCCACATCCTGGTCGACGGCACCCGCATCGCCACGCAGAAGCTGGACGCGGAGCGTCCGGGTGAGTTCTTTGACGTGGAATACGCCATCCCCGCCAACCTGACGGCGGGCAAGTCCAGTGTCGTCATCCGATTCGAGCCGGAAACCGGCCATTCCGCGGGGCCGGTGTTCGGCTGCCGCGTCGTTGCAGCCTCAGCCTCTCAGGGAGCGCCCATCTGATGAACCGCCTTAAAGCCGGCCTGCTCGGCACCGCCTTTGTCTTCGGCACGCTGTCCCTGGGTGGCCTGGTCACCGGAAGCCCCGCCTTCGTCGGCGCCGCCCATGCGGCCCCGGCCGCCGCGCCTGCCAAGGCCGACGCTCAGTTCAAGGCCATCTACACCAAGGAATGGAAGTGGCGGCAGGAGGAATTCAAGGGCGAGGATGACGAGGACAGCACCGACACCGCCGCCGGCCACCTGCCCAAGGTGGATGCCGCCACCCAGGAAAAGCGCCTGAAGGTCTGGGAAGGCGTGATCAAGGAACTGGACGGCGTGAACCAGGCCGAGCTGTCGCCGGAAGAACGCGTCAACTTCAGCATCTATCACGACCAGGTGGCGGTCCTGCTGGCCAGCCAGAAGTTCCGTGACTATGAAAAGCCGCTGAACGCCGACACCAGCTTCTGGTCCAACCTGGCCGGTGGTGCCCGCAAGCCGTTCAAGACCGAGGAAGAGTACCGCGCCTTCATCGGCCAGATGAACGACATGCCCCGTTATTTCGGGGAGCAGATCGTCAACATGCGCGCCGGCCTGAAGCGCGGCTTCACCCCGCCCAAGGTGACGCTGGTCGGCCGTGACAGCGGCCTGGTGGTGGTGGCTGAGGCCAAGACGCCGCAGGACAACGTCTATTACGTGCCGTTCAAGGACATGCCGGCCACCATCCCGGCGGCCAAGCAGGCGGAGTTGCGGGCGGAAGCGGTGGCGGCCATCACCAAGTCGGTGGTGCCGGCCCACGCCGCGGTGCTGAAGTTCATGCGGGAAGAATACGTGCCGGGCGCCCGCACCGACTTGGCGGCCGAGACCCTGCCGGACGGCAAGGCCTACTACCAGTCCAAGATCAAGGAATTCGCCACCGTCGACCTGACGGCCGACCAGATCCACCAGCTCGGCCTGGATGAGGTGGCGAAGATCCACCAGCAGATGCTGGACGTGATGAAGCAGGCGAACTTCCAGGGCGACATGCCCGCCTTCCTGAAGTTCCTGCGCACCGATCCGCAGTTCTACGCCAAGACGCCGGAGGAACTGCTGATGCGGTCGGCGTGGGTGGCCAAGAAGTTCGACGGCGTGGCCAGCCAGTATTTCGGCTACCTGCCGCGGTCGCGCTTCGCCATCGTCCCGGTGCCGGCGGACGTGGCGCCGTTCTACACCTCCGGCCGCGGCGGCCCCGGCGTCTACCTGGTCAACACCTACGACCTGCCGTCCCGCCCGCTCTATTCCATGCCGGCGCTGACCCTGCACGAATCGGCCCCGGGCCACGCCTTCCAGATGCCCATCGCGGCGGAACAGAAGGACCAGCCGGAGTTCCGGCAGAAGGTCTACATCTCCGCCTTCGGTGAGGGCTGGGCGCTGTACTGTGAGAAGCTGGGCGATGAGATGGGCATCTATGAGACGCCCTACGAACGCTTCGGCATGCTCAGCTACCAGATGTGGCGCGCCGCCCGCCTGGTGGTGGACACCGGCATCCATGCCAAGGGCTGGACGCGTGAACAGGCGCAGCAGTACCTGCACGACAACACCGCCCTGGCCGATCATGAGATCGAGACCGAGGTGGACCGTTACATCGCGTGGCCGGGCCAGGCCCTGTCCTACTACCTGGGTGAAATGGCCATCCTGAAGGCCCGCGCCAAGGCGGAGAAGGCGCTGGGCCAGAAGTTCGACCTGCGCAACTTCCACGACACGGTGCTGAAGATGGGCGGCGTGCCCCTGCCGGTGCTGGAGGCCCGCATCGACCGCTTCATCGCCGAGGGCGGCAAGAGCCCGTACCCGGCGCAGTAAGGAAAGGGCGAAAGGCCGGCTGCATTCAATCGCAGCCGGCCTTTCCCGTCTTCATACGAACCGCTTCATAACCGCCGGGGAATGTCGGCCGTCTCATAGAACACGCCGGTGATGATCGGGTACGGCTTTATCCGGTACGCGATCCAATACCGCCCTGCTTTCACCCATGCCAGCCCCGGTCGGACAAGGTGGGGATAGGCGCGTGGCGCCGATAGCCCAGCCATGGGATCGTGCTCAATGGCATCAGACGCCTTTTGCAGGGCGTGCATCAGGTTCACGACCGCTTCAAAGCGGTCCAAGGCTTCATAGTGACGACGAAGGGCGGAGACATGCTGCCCAGCTTCGCGGCTGAGCGGAATCAACGCGGAGCGGCGCTTCCCCGGGTCGGCCCTCGGGCAGGCGTCTCACGCCGCTTGGCCTTCATCCGGGCGATACTGGCACGGAGTTCCGCCATGACGGTTTCGCCCGACACGATATGACCCGCCTCGATATCCGCATCGCTGCGGTCCAAGGCGGCGGTCCAGTCGTCCAGGGTCAACTTGGTCGGGTCACGGTCCGTCATGGGCATAAGATGGCACTGGGGGAGGGCCTTGTCGAGAGCACGGGGAGCCTACGTCCTTGTTTTGTTCTTTTGGGTGCCTTCCGCTCAAGTGGATGTGGGTGTATCAAGGGGGAACCCCTTTCCCTTGATGCAGGCGCTACGCCCCATGTCCCTGGACCTTCTCTCCCTCGCCCTTGGTTTCATCGCGGCGCTGATCGTGGCCCTGGTGGTCGCGCGCGTGGCCGGCGGGGCTGCGCGGGCGGCTCAGGAACAGCGCGTGATGGCGCTGGAGGCCGACCTGGACGATGTGCGCCAGGCCAAGGCGGAGGCCGACCGCCGGCTGGCGGTGGAGGGGGAACGGGCCTCGCGCATCCCCTTGCTGGAACGTGACCTGGCGCAGTTGCGGGATGAGAAGACCCGCCTGTCCCAGGATCTGTCGGCGTCGAGAGAGGCGCTGGTGCGTGAGTTGAAGCAGGCGGATGAGAAGCTGGCCCTGCTGATCCAGGCGCGCGAGACCATGGGGCGGGAATTCAAGGTACTGGCGGATGAGGTCATGACCCGCCATGGCGAGACCTTCGCCAAGCAGAACCGGGCGCAGCTGGACGGCCTGCTGGCGCCGATGCGCGACCGCATGGTGGAATTCCAGCAGGGCCTGCAACTGGCCCACACCGAAAGCGCCAAGGACCGGGCGGCGCTGGCGCAGCAGATCCGGTCCCTGACCGACACCAGCGCCCGCATGACCAGCGAGACGCACAACCTGACCCAGGCCCTGAAGGGCAAGGCCCAGACCCAGGGCGCCTGGGGTGAGATGATCCTGTCCACCATCCTGGAACGCTCCGGCCTGCGCGAGGGGGAGGAGTACGTGACCCAGGAAAGCCGTACGGATGCGGAAGGCGGCCGCCTGCGCCCCGACGTGGTGGTGAACCTGCCGGGCGGCCAGCGCGTGGTGGTCGACGCCAAGGTGTCGCTGACCGCGTTCGAGGCGCACGTGAACGCGGAGAATGAGATCGACCGCATGGCGGCCCTGGCCCGCCACATCGTCTCGCTGCGCAGCCACATCAGGACGCTGGGCAGCAAGGACTACACCGGTGCGGTGGGCAGCAACCTGGACTATGTCCTGATGTTCGTGCCCATTGAGGGCGCCCTGGCCGTGGCCCTGACGGAGGACCCGGGCCTGACGGCCTTCGCCGCCGAGATGAACGTGGCCATCGCCACCCCCACCACCCTGATGGTGGCCCTGCGCACCGTCGCCAACGTCTGGCAGGTGGAACGCCGCAACCGCAACGCCGAGGCCATCGCCGACCGCGCCGGCAAGCTGTTCGACAAGTTCGTCGGCTTCCTGGAAGACATGCGCAGCCTGGGCACCCAGCTGGATCGCGTGCACAAGAGTTACGGCGGCGCCATGGCCAAGCTCAGCACCGGCACCGGCAACCTGGTGCGCCAGGTGGAACAGCTGAAGGACATGGGCGCCAAGACCTCCAAGGCCATCCCCGCCGACTTGCGTGAGGACGGACCGGAGGAACACGACCCGGAAGAGGCCAAGGCCGCGCTGGCGCTGGTGTGAGGGGCCGATGCAGCGTTCAGAAATCGATGTCAGGCCCCACCAGATAGATGTATTTCCCCTCCGGCGTCTTCACAAACCCTGATCCCCCCATGTCGATCGTCCAGTTGAGCCGCTGGCCATCGCGGGTGGTCAGGTAGCCCTCCGCGTAGCATTCGGTGGTGGTCGCCTCCTCATTGAAATTCTCACTGGTGACCTCCCGGGTTTTCCTCAGCCATTTCAGGATGTTCTTTTCCGACGGCTTGAATCTCCTGCATGCGGTCTCGATGTACGGCCGTCCCGTTTCCTGGGGCTCATAGATCGCCGTCTTTTCCACCGTCAGGTTTGCGACGGTGAAGCTGTGGGGGCGGGCGCAAGCGGTGGATGCCGCGACGCATGCAAGGAAAAGCGGAAGGACGAGGACGCGGCACCTGATCGCCATGTCACACCTGAGCTGAGTTCCGAACCCGCATGGTCCACACACGGAACTATGCGCCGCCGCCCGCGCGGGCAATTGTCCGGATTGCGTAGGGGCTTTCGTCTGTCGCGCCCGCTGGCTCGGCGGCATTATGGTGGGCGTGTCACGCCCTTCTTGCCGGAACCCGTTCCCATGACCACCCCGCCCCGCCTCTGGGACATCAGCCAGCCTTTGCGCCCCGGCTTGCCGGTGTGGCCGGGGGACACGGCGTTCGGGGAGGAACGGACCTGGGCGATCGGGCCGGGCTGTCCGGTGAACGTCAGCCGGCTGGTGATGTCCACCCACAGCGGCACCCATGCCGACGCACCCCTGCACTACGACGCCAGGGGGCTGACGGCGGGTGCGATGGATCTGGCGCCCTATCTGGGGCCGGCGCAAGTGGTGACGGTGCCGGCGGGCGTCCCCTTCGCCACGGTGGATCATGTGGCGCCGCATTGGCGGCCGGGCGTGCCCCGTCTGCTGCTGCACAGCTACGACCGCTTTCCGCATGATGCTTGGCGGTCGGATTACACCGCCATCGACCCGGCGCTGATCGATTGGCTGGCGGGGCTGGGCGGGGTGCTGCTGGGCACCGACGCGCCGTCGCTGGACCCGCAGGACAGCAAGGATTTGCCGGCCCACATGATGCTGAACCGCCACCGTTTGGCGGTGTTGGAAGGGTTGGTGTTCGACGGTGTGCCCGACGGCGTATACGAGCTGATCGCCCTGCCGCTGCCCCTGGGCAACGCCGACGCCTCGCCGGTGCGGGCGGTGTTGCGGGAACTGGCCTGAACCGAAACTCTTGACGCGACCGCGTCCGCCGGAGTTTTCCGGGGAGCGGAGCGGACTGGAAAACGAGGATAAGCCCAGCCGCCGGATGGCGGCGCCCCGCGCCTGAGGGAACACCCAACCCTACAAATATAACTTCCCGAAGAAATACGCGGTCATCGCCACGCCGGTGAGGATGACGAAGCGGCGCACCCATTCGCCGGGCAGCTTGCGGGCGACGTCGGCGCCAATATAGCCGCCGATGATGGCGGCCACCATCATCACCAGGGCGGGGGCCCACACCACCCGGCCACCCAGGACGAAGGTGACGGTGGCGATGGCGTTCAGGCTGCCGGACAGCAGGGTCTTCCACGCGTTCATGGCGTGCATGTCGCGCAGGCCGAACAGGGTCATCGCCGCCATGCTGAGGATGCCCACGCCGCCGCCGTAATAACCGCCGTAGATGGCGATGACGAACTGGCAGCACAGCAGGGCGGTGGGCGTCAGGTGCACGCTGTCCTTCACCAGGGCGGTGACGCGGCGGCCGAAGGCGAACACCAGGGTGGCCAGCAGCAGCAGCCAGGGCACCAGCGCCACGAACACCGATTCGGGCGTGTTCATCAGCAACAGGGCGCCGATCACGCTGCCCACCAGGCTGACCGCCACCATGGGCGCCATGCCGACCCCCTGGATGGGTTGGAATTCACGCCGGTAGGCGTAGACGCTGGCGAAGGAACCGGGGAACAGGGCCACCGTGTTGGTGGCATTGGCCGTCACCGGCGGCAGGCCCGCGAACACCAATGCCGGAAAGCCCAGGAAACTGCCGCCGCCGGCGACCGCGTTCAGCACACCGGCGGCGAAGGCGGCGGCAACCAGCAAGGCCCAGGTCCAGATGTCCATCGGCATCCCATGCGTGCCCCGGTCGTTGCCGGGGGCGTTCAGGCGTCAGGGGGCGGGCGCCTGGCCAGCCGCGACCGGTACGTCGCCGTGCAGCACGCGGTAGAGCTGGAACCCCTTGCCTTCGTGAACCAGGTCGGCCAGGCCCGTCAACTCCCGATGGCCGGCCTCGGTGTTCAGGACCATGACGTAGTCATAGTCGCGGCGCCAGTTCTGCCAGAAGGCGGGGACGGCGGGGGCGGGGCCGGTGGCGGCGCGCATCATGTCGCCCGTGCTGGGCGGGTCGCCGTCCTCGCGGTCCACGCGGCCGGTATAGGCGGGCTTCACGGCCAGGATCTGCTTGCCGGCCACGCTGAAGGCCGTGCTGACCAGGCTGGCGCGATCGATGATGGCCAGGCACGGCGCGTGGCTGAAGGCGGCGTTGAAGTTGACGTCGCCGGTGGGCACCGTGGCCTCCGCCACCAGGATGGTGGATCCGGGTTCCACCACCGTCAGGGACGCCCGCATGTCCTTGTAGATCTGGCCCAGGGGGACCCAATCGCCCACCATCACCACGCTGCGGACCACGATGACGGCCAGGATGGCGGCCAGGGCCGCCAGGCGGCCCCAGCGGGTGCGGAACTCGAACCGCACGAAGCCCAGGCCCAGGAACAGCAGCGCCACCGGAAGCCGCTCGTCGGCATAGGCCGAACCGAACAGCACGGTGGGCATGGCGATGTAGGTGACCGCCCCCGTGCCCAGCAGCATCCAGCCGGCCACGTGCAGGTGCATGCGCCGGGTGACCAGCAGCAGGACGGCGACGGCCAGGGCCACCAGGCCCAGCCGCACCTCCCATGTCTCATGGAAGGTGGTGACCAGGAAACGCAGGCCCTCGCCCTTGCCGACCCAGCTCCACACCACCTGGTCGGCCAGGCCCATGGTGGGGCTGAGCGCCAGCAGGGGGAAGACGACCAGGAAGGGCAGGGCCATCAGGCCCAGGTGCCGCAGGGCGCGCCGCCACGGCATGCGGGCCAGGGCCGGCGCCTCCAGGCAGAAGATGGCCATGCCATAGAGGCCGACGGCGAACAGGTGGCAGAAGAACAGCACCAGCACCGTGGCGGCCGACGCGGCCAGGCGCCTGAGATGCGATTGCCGGCGCAAGGACAGGCGGATGGCCGTGCCCCACAGCGCCAGGCCGATGCCGAACAGGAAGTTGGTGAAGCCCAGCAGGAAGATGCCGTTGTAGGTGAAGGCCATGGCCACCAGGGCGTTGGCCCCGCCGGGGCCGTGCTGCGCCCGGTGCAATGCCCGGTGCAGCGCCCAGGTGCCGGTGACGATGCTGACGACGATGGCGGCGATGAACAGCTTGCCCGCCAGGAACACGCCCACCACCCGCACCAGCGGCGGCACCACGATGTCCATGGCCAGGTTGGGGATGACCTGCCAGTCGATGGAATAGAAGCGCTGCAGCAGCGGTTCCTGGCCCAGGCGCGCGATGATGTCCATGCGCGCCAAATGGTTGGCGTAGTCCGTCAGCGGCGGGACCAGGACATAGAACAGCGGCGCCAGCACCACCGCCAAGGCGATGACACCCATCACCGTGGCGATGGGCAGGTCCATACTGCGGGGGCGGGCATCGCTACGCGCGGCGGCGTCCAGGGCAACCATCATCCTTGCCAATTAACAGGCCGCTCCCGCAGTGCACAAGACAATCAAAAGGGGATCGTTCAGCGAATGGGGAATACGCGATACCCGTTTCCGCCGCCGCTACTTTTTGCCTCAGTCCAGGGTATCGGGCCACGGGTGCGATCTTGTCCAGGATTGTTGCAAGTGTCGCGGATTTTGGCTTGGGGCGCCCCATGGCCTGACGGTGCCGGCACATGGTTAAAAAATTTGATGGCTGCGAATTTATGATTCACGGGCTTGTGTCCCGCGCGCGATTCCCCTAACGAAGCACCGAATGACGGCCGCCCCGGATTCGGGAGGACGGCCGCGATGGACGACAGGTGGGCATGAATGTCCCCGTGTGCGGCTTGGGGGCCGCCGGGGGCGGGGCTTTTTCGCGAGGCGTGGGCGGTTGCTGGTCAGCCGGCCTGGGGGACGCCGGCATTTCGACTGAGTGGTTTTCTCAAGGATTTGGGCATGCAGGCACAGGTCACGGCACGCGTTCGGCATCCGGTAGGGTTCTGGTTCGTCTTCTGGGGGGAATTGGCCGAGCGCGCCTGTTATTACGGCATGCGCACGCTGCTGGCCCTGTACATCACCGCGCAGCTCGGCTTCTCCGACAGCGACGCCGCCACCGTCATCCAGGTGTTCATGGCGTCCTGCTACGCCCTGCCGCTGATCGGCGGCTTCATCGCCGACCGCTGGCTGGGCCGCTATCCCACCATCATCATCTTCTCCTTCCCCTACATCGCGGGGCAGGTGGCGCTCAGCTTTGCCAGCACACCCTGGATGCTGTACGGCAGCCTGGCCATGCTGGCGGTGGGTGCCGGCGCCATCAAGCCGAACGTCAGCCCGCTGATGGCCCGCATGTACCAGGAACAGGGCAAGGAAGCCCTGATGGACAAGGCCTTCAGCTACTTCTACGTGGCGATCAACATCGGCGGCTTCGTCACCTCCTACGCGCTGCCCTGGGTGCGCGACAAGGCGGGTTACCAGGTGGCGCTGATGCTGCCGGCCGCCCTGATGGCCATTGCCCTGGTGGCCTTCGCCGCCGGCCGCCGCTTCTATCCGCAGGAAAGTGCCGCCGACCGTCGTGCCGCCCGTGCCCGGCAGGTGGCGGAGGGGGCGGCGGGCATGACGCCGGAGGAGCGCACCCGCCTGTTCCGCATGCTGGCCGGCTTCCCCATGCTGCTGGTGTTCTGGATGGCCTATGACCAGACCGCCACCACCTGGGTGTTTTTCGCCCGCGACTATATCAACCTGGACCTCTGGCCCTTCGGTTTCGACCTGACGCCGGACCAGCTTCAGGCGGTCAACCCGTTGATGATCATCGTGCTGACCCCCATCTTCAACGCCTTCTGGGGATGGCGCGACCGGCGCCAGGGGGCCATCACCCCGGCGCGGACCAAGGTGTTCGTGGGTTTCCTGATCACCGCCCTGTCCATCGCCATCATGGCCCTGGCCGGTTATCTGGCCAGCGCGGAACACCCGGTCAGCATCTGGTACATGCTGGTTTCCAACGTCGTGCTGGGCTTTGGCGAGCTGTGCATCAGCATGATCGGCCTGCAATGGGCTTATATGGAGGCGCCGGCCCGGCTGAAATCCTCCATCACCGCCCTCTTCCTGCTGACCGTCTTCGCCGGCGACATGGTGGGCGGGCTGTACGTCCAACTTTATGGCCGCCTGTCGTCCTTCAACTACTTCGGCGGCCAGGTGGCAGCCCTGCTGGCGGCGGCGGCTTTCTTCTACGCCGTGTCGCTGCGCCGCCAGCGTACGGTGCCGGCGGTCGCCTGACCGTCCTCAACCCGGCGGCATGAGGCAAAACCTCATGCCGCTGTAGGACGCGACCGCGTCCGCCGGAGATTTCCGGGGAGCCGCAGGCGGACTGGAAATCGAGGACAGCCAAGGGCCCGGACGGGCCCGCCCGGCGCCTGAGGGAACACGGAAAGAGCAAAAGAAAAGGCCGCCGTCCTCTGCCAGGACAGCGGCCTTTTTCTTTGAGCCCGCTTGCATGGGGCTTCGTGGGGAGGCGGTGCTGAAAGGAAAGGTGCGGCCCTGCGTCAGGCCGCACCGGCGGTGGGTGTGGCTTCCGTCAGGCCGTTGTTCAGGGCCCAGATGGCCGCCTGTGTGCGGTTGTTGCAGTTGATCTTCCGCAGCAGGCTCTTCAGGTGAACCTTCACCGTGGCCTCGGTAATGTGCAGGCCGTTGGCGATCACCTTGTTGCTTTCACCGCGGACCAGGGCGCGCAGGATCTGCGTCTCCCGCATCGACAGCCCCTTGTGCGGGCTGCCGGTTCCGACATTGCCATGGTTCTGCTGGGTCAACAGCAGGGCCAGGTCGGACGGGAACACCTTTTCCCCCAGCATCACCAGATGCAGGGATTGGATCAGGGCGTTGGACGACCGGTCCTTGGTGAGATAGCCGTCGATCCCAGCCTCCAGCGCCATGCGCAGGCGGGGGGCGTCGAAGCCATTGGTCAGATAGACCAGGCGGGCCTCAGGGAACAGGCTGTGCAGTTGGCTGACGGTCGAGCGGAACTCGCCCGCGTCGGTGACATCGAACAGGACCAGGGTTATCCCCCGGCCCGGCGCCTTGCCGTTCGATACCTCATTGAGGGTAGGTGCTGCCAGCTCCGCCCGGGTGGCTTCCACATCGCGCGCTTCGGAAACCACACGGAAGTCCTGCGGCAAAAGCTGCCGCAAACCTTGACGGAACAGGGTACTCGGGTCGATCACCAAAACGTCATGGATGGCCATGATTCATACCTCCGACTTAGACATCACTCCATCGGAGTTTCTAATATTGGCTATCGTTTCCCACTAAACAACCCTTACTTGTGTCCGGTCGCTTTAGCCCTTTCGCGTAGCCCCCTCGCCCTAGCTAGCCAGGAATATCTGGAACCCTGGCGCGAAAGGGATAGGCGGTCAGCGGCGGTAGCGCTTTTCCTGCATGATTTCAAGCTGCAGCTGCTGGATTTCGGTCAGCCGCTTCCACTGCCGCTGGATGAGATAATCAATTTTTTCGTGCAGATGCCGGATCTCCAGCTCAGCCTTGAGGTTGACCCGGTAGTCGTTCTCCGACCGCAGCCTGTCCTTCGATTCCTGCCGCTTCTGGCTCATCATGATGATGGGCGCCTGTACCGCGGCCAGGCAGGACAGAATTAGGTTCAGCAGGATGAAAGGGTATGGATCGAACGACTTACCGCTTTCGACGATGTTGATCAGCATCCAGACAACGAGGAAGCCGCCGAAGCTCAGGATGAAGGTCCAGCTGCCGCCGAAGGTGGCGATGCGGTCCGACATGCGCTCGCCCAGCGTCCGCTCCTCGGCGTAGCCTTCCTCAATGTTCTCGGCCAAGGTTTCGTGCGTGGCCATGCTCTCCGCCACCTGGCGGTCCAGCTCCGTCAGTTCGCCCTTTTCCTGCTGCAGCAGTTCCTCGACATAGAGGGAGCGATAGCGGGCGACCACGCCGCGGCTGACCAGCGCGTCGTGGGGCAGGCCGCCATGGTCGCGGCGGATGCGGATGGCCAGGCTGGGGCGCAGGGTATCCAGGTTGATCAGGTCGCGCTTGGCGCGCACCTTGCCGGTGACGGCGCACGCCGCGCGCTTGGACGGCACGCCGGCGTCGGCGGCCGGGCCGGCATCCAGGCCCGCGTCCTCGTCACTGCTGTCCAGGGAATCGTCGGCCAGGTCCTCGGCGGCCAACTCCTCCGCCTCTGCCGCCAGCTCGGCGGCGAAGGCCGCTTCCGTGTCGGCATCCCGGATCAACCGCGTCGCCTTGTCATCCTGCGGGGGCACATCACCCTCGCCACGCCCCTGGTCCATAACCCGTCCTTCTCGGTCCGGCCTTGGCAGGCCCGCCGCCTTTGTCATGGGGGTGCCGCCGTCACCGGGCCGCCCCTCAAACGCTTTTATAGCTGAACTATGACAATTTTCCGCGACGCCCACACCCGCGTTATGTCGCGGCTGCCGCACAGGTGGCGTGCGGCCAAAAGAAAACCCCGCCGACCTTGGGCCGGCGGGGCTTCCCCGTAGGATGCTTGGTCGCCCCCCGGGGGAGGCGCGAAGCGAACCTTAGAACGTGAACTGCATACGGCCGCCGAACGACTGCCAGTTGTCGCCGGTCTGCACGCTGCTGGTGGCCGAGGCGTACTTCTTCAGGTCGATGAACTGGTAGTCCAGCATGAACTTGATGTTCGAGGTGGGGTACCAGTTCAGGCCCAGGGTCCAGACTTCCTGCTGGCCGCCACGGATGCGGTTGGCCGTGTTGGTCGCCCAGGTGTCGGAGTTCAGGTCCATGAAGCTGTAGCGGGTGACGGCTTCCCAGGTGCCCCAGTCGCCCGTCTTCGGGTTGAAGGGCTTATCCACCGTCGGCGCGCTGAAGGCGGCCTGGTTGGCGACGTAGTTGCGCTTCTGGCCGGTGATGACCCAGCCGGCTTCGGCGTAGTAGCCGTAGAAGCTGGGATCGTTGGTCGCGGTGGAGCCGGTCTTATCGCGCTTCAGGTCGATCTGGTAACCTTCGCCCTGCACCCACAGGCTGTCGTAACGCACGGCCGCTTCACCGCCGTAGATGGCGACGCTGTCGGTGTTGATGGCGCCCGTGTTGATGATGGCGCCCAGGCCGCCGTAGCGGTTTTCCGGACGCTCGGACAGCGAGATCTGATGCGTCAGGTTGTTGGCCACGCCGTTGGTCTGCGGCGGGGTGTACAGGTAGGAGCCGTCGATACCGATGTGGACGATGGTGTGCTCGTCATTGATCGGACGGTAGGCGGCGCGGGCGAACACGGCGTGCTGGTCGTCGCCAACGCCGGTCGTGGCCGTGCTGCTGGTGGTGATGCTGTCGCCGGTCATGTAGACGTCGGCGAAATAATTATCGCCGAAGGTGCGGGCGCCGAAGGACACGCGGCCTTCGCTGGCCACCAGGGCGGTCACGACGTTGGTGATGGCGGGACGCTCGACCAGGGCGATGTCGTTGGAGCTGATCGAGTCTTCGAAGGTCAGAGCCGGCTGCATGGCGCCGGCGTCGATGATCCAGCCCTTGAAGCCGTTGTACGACAACTGGGCGGTCTGCAGGCGGCCGGACTGGTTGGTGCGGCCCGCGAAGTCGGCCGTCACGTTGTAGGTCCAGTCGTTGAAGGCCTTGCCGGCGAAGCCGATGTAGGCGCGACGGAAGTTGAAGCCGTCGGTGATGTCCTTGTTCGACCGGTTATCCGGGTTCTTGGCATCCTGCATGTTGTAGCCGTAATCCAACTGGATGCGGCCAACGGGCTGGAAGGTGAAGGCCTTGTCCGCGGACGAGAAGGTCGGCACGCCGTTGGGGAAGGTGATGCTGGGCAGGTTGGCCGTGGCGGCCGTGACGGAGGTGGCGGCCTTTTCGGCGGCGACCTTGCTCTCGGCGGCGGCCTTGTTGGCGGCGTCGGACTGGGTGGCCAGCGCCTGCAGCTGGGTCTGCAGCGCCTGGATCTGCTTGTTCAACGCGTCGATCTGGGCCTGGGTGGCCAGCGGCTGCGGAGCGGCGGCGGCCGAGGCGGCGGCGGCACTCGGCTTCTTCTTGGTGGTCGTGGCGGCTTCCTGGGCCGAGGCGGTGCCGGCGGCGAAAGCCAGACCCAATACCGTGCCAGCCAGCAACACTGTCTTCAGCGTCATTTCCTTGATTCTCCCATCATCCGGTCTACGACATGTCGCCTAAGACCGGTGGCACCGATCCGACGTTCACGCGTTTGGAGCGTTTGGGCATTGCCTGCGCACTGCCCTCACGAAGCGCTCGGTAGCAATATAGCATGACAACAAGACTGCTGAAGATTGACAGATTTATGAAAGGCCGCACCTGTTGCGCCGATGCCACAGTGTCGAATCGGGCCATTTGGGCTGTACGCAAGACGCCCGCCAAACGTTTTTCAGACGCATCCAATAGAAGGAATGGATGTCCCGAATCGCTTGAGACGACGGTTTCGCTACGACTGTATCTATAGTGTTGTCATTAGGGCGCACTCGGACGCCGTCTTGGGGGGCCTTGCGGGATAAGGCGGGTCCCAAGGAAAAGGGCGGGGCTATGTGGCGCCCAAAACGTCTCTTGAGGAACACTCAAGGGTCGGTACGCCGGTGGTGCCCAGGGCGTGGGGTGCCGCGCTTACGCGTGCCGGGGCCCCTGGTGGCGGGTACGGGCCATGAACGCGGCCTTGACCTGCGACGATAAGCCTACATTTTAACAAAACCGTAACAAAGACGTCACCAAAGGTTCAGGGCCCGGAATCTAGGGTCCGCCCGTCGAAACGGGATCAGGAACGGTCACGGGGCTTATAAGGTCCCACGCCGGCCGGTCGGGGCCCCGAGATGGTCGACCTTGACGTTTCAACCCGTGGGGGATCCCCGTGAATTTTCAACCGAAGAACCTGCTGAAGGGTATGGTTGCCGCTGCGGCCGCGGTCGTGATGGTGGGTGCCGCCCAGGCTGCCGACATCAGCGGCGCCGGTGCCACCTTCCCGTATCCCATCTACGCCAAGTGGGCGGAGGCCTATAAGGCCAAGGCCGGCGTGGGCCTGAACTACCAGTCCATCGGTTCCGGCGGCGGCATCAAGCAGATCAAGGCGAAGACGGTCACCTTCGGCGCCTCCGATATGCCCCTGAAGCCGGAAGAGCTGAAGGAAGCGGGCCTGCAGCAGTTCCCGATGATCATGGGCGGCGTCGTCCCGGTCGTGAACGTGAAGGGCTTCGCCCCCGGTCAGATCCAGCTGGACGGCCCCACCATCGCCAAGATCTACCTGGGCACGATCGCCGCCTGGAATGATCCGGCCATCAAGGCGCTGAACCCCGGCCTGGCCCTGCCCAGCACCTCCATCGTCCCGGTGTACCGTTCCGACGGGTCGGGCACGAACTTCCTGTGGACCACCTACCTGTCCAAGGAAGACGCCGAGTTCCAGAGCAAGGTCGGCGCCAACACCTCGGTGCAGTGGGCCGCGGGCCTGGGCGCCAAGGGCAACGAAGGCGTCGCCAACATGGTGAAGCTGACCGACGGCGCCATCGGCTACGTCGAGTACGCCTACGCCAAGCAGAACAGCCTGACCTTCACCAAGCTGAAGAACCACGACGGCAAGGTCGTCAGCCCGGAAATCAAGTCGTTCCAGGCCGCCGCCGCCGGCGCCGACTGGGCCAACGCCCCGGGCTTCTACCTGGTGCTGGTCGATCAGCCCGGTGCCGACAGCTGGCCGATCACCGGCGCCAGCTTCATCCTGGTCTACAGCCAGCCGCAGGACGCCGCCGCCGTCGGCGAGGCCCTGAAGTTCTTCGATTTGGGCGTACGCCAGCGGCCAGGCCGCGGCCGAGCAGCTGGACTACGTCCCGATGCCCGCCGCCGTGGTCACCCAGGTCGAGAAGTCGTGGGCCACGATCAAGACCGCCGACGGCAAGCCGGTCTGGTCGAAGTAAGAGTCCTCGGGTAATAAGAAAGCCGCCCCGGCCATCCGGCCGGCGGACAGAGAAGGGGAGAGGGGTCGGACACGGCTCCTCTCCCTCTTTGTGGGCTTCATCTGAAATCCGGATTTAAAGGGTCACAAGGCCTACGGCCGGAGGGGTGCTTTGGTGGACATGGCGATAAAGGCATCGGACATCAGCGCGGAGAGCCCACGGGCGCGCGCGCAGCGCCGCAAGGACCTGCTGTTCCGCAGCGCCACCCTGTTTTTCGCCCTGCTGGTGCTGACCCTGCTGGGCGGGGTGATCATCTCCCTCATCCACGGCGCCTGGCCGGCCCTGAAGCTGTTCGGCTTCGGTTTCGTCACGACCGAGGTGTGGAACCCGGTGACGGAGAAGTTCGGCGCCCTGGCCCCCATCTACGGCACGCTGGTCACCTCGGCCATCGCCATGGCGGTGGGCGTGCCCGTCAGCTTCGGCATCGCCATCTTCCTGACGGAACTGTGCCCCGCCTGGGCCAAGCGTCCCATCGGCATCGCCGTGGAACTGCTGGCCGGCATTCCCAGCATCATCTACGGCATCTGGGGCCTGTTCGTGTTCGCGCCCTTCCTGCAGCGGACGGTCCAGCCTTTCCTGATCAGCATCTTCCACGACGTGCCCGTCCTGAGCACCCTGTTCAAGGGCCCGCCCTACGGCATCGGCACGCTGACCGCCGGCCTGATCCTGGCGATCATGATCCTGCCCTTCATCACCTCCATCACCCGCGACGTGTTCGAGACCATGCCCGCCATGCTGCGCGAAAGCGCCTACGGCCTGGGTGCGACGACGTGGGAGGTGGTGCGCGACATCACCATCCCCTACACCCGGGTGGGCCTGGTGGGCGGTGTCATGCTGGGCCTGGGCCGCGCCCTGGGTGAGACCATGGCCGTCACCTTCGTCATCGGCAACGCGCACCGCATCTCGCCCTCGCTGCTGGCGCCGGGCACCACTATCTCCGCCGCCATCGCCAATGAATTCACCGAGGCGGTGGGCGACACCTACACCTCGTCCCTCATTGCGCTGGGCCTGGTGCTTTTCGTCATCACCTTCATCGTGCTGGCCCTGGCCAAGCTGATGCTGGTGCGTATGAACCGCAAGGCGGGGGTCTGATCCATGGCCGTCACCGACATGTCCCCCTCCGGCACCCCCGGCCCGTCCTTCTCCATGGGCCGCTATCGCCGCCGCAAGGTCACCAACACCGTCGCCATGGGGGCCGCCGTCGGCGCCGCCGCCTTCGGCCTGCTGTGGCTGGTGTGGATCCTGGCCGTCCTGCTGTTCAAGGGCCTGAGCGCCATCAGCGTGGACCTGTTCACCCAGATGACGCCCCCGCCGGGCAGCGCCGGCGGCCTGCTGAACGCCATCTTCGGCAGCATCGTCATGACGGTGCTGGGCATGGTGATCGGCACGCCCATCGGCATCATGGCCGGCACCTACATGGCCGAATACGGCAAGGGCACGAAGCTGGCCGAGGTCACGCGCTTCATCAACGACATCCTGCTGTCGGCGCCGTCCATCATCGTCGGCCTGTTCATCTACACCATCGTCGTCGTGCCCATGGGGCACTTCTCCGCCTGGGCGGGCGCCATATCGCTGGCCGTGCTGGTCATCCCGGTGGTGGTGCGCACCACCGAGGACATGCTGAACCTGGTTCCGGGTTCGCTGCGCGAGGCCGCCGCCGCCCTGGGCGCGCCGCGCTGGAAGGTCATCGTCCAGGTGACCTACCGCGCCGCCCGCAGCGGCATCATGACCGGCGTCCTGCTGGCCGTGGCCCGCATCAGCGGCGAGACCGCACCCCTGCTGTTCACCGCCCTGAACAACCAGTTCTGGAGCGTCAACATGAACGCCCCGATGGCCAACTTGCCGGTCACCATCTTCCAGTTCGCGCTCAGCCCCTATGAGGATTGGCAGCGGCTGGCCTGGGCCGGCTCCCTCATCATCACGGTCGCCATCCTCGCGCTGAACATCGGCGCGCGCATGCTCACGTCCATCGGCACCAAGAAAGGCCAGTGATCACCATGACCGCGCTTTCCATGACGGCGGAACAGTCCCAGGCGGCGTACGCCACCGACGGCGACATGCGCGAGAAGATCAGCGTCCGCGACCTGAACTTCTATTACGGCGGCTTCCACGCCCTCAGGAACATCAACCTGCCGCTGTTCGACAAGCGGGTGACGGCGTTCATCGGCCCGTCGGGCTGCGGCAAGTCCACCCTGCTGCGCATCCTGAACCGTATCTATGACCTCTACCCCAACCAGCGGGCGGAGGGCGAGGTGCTGCTGGACGGTGAGAACCTGCTGTCGCCCAAGCAGGATCTGAACCTGCTGCGCGCCCGCGTCGGCATGGTGTTCCAGAAGCCCACGCCCTTCCCCATGTCGATCTACGACAACGTCGCCTATGGCATCCGCCTGTATGAAAAGCTGGGCCGGGCCGACATGGACGTGCGCGTGGAAGAGGCCCTGCGCAAGACCGCGCTGTGGGGCGAGGTGAAGGACAAGCTGCGCCAGAGCGGCCTGTCGCTGTCCGGTGGCCAGCAGCAGCGCCTATGCATCGCCCGCGCCGTGGCCGTGCGCCCGGCCGTGCTGCTGCTGGATGAGCCGACCTCGGCCCTGGACCCCATCTCCACCTCCAAGATCGAGGAACTGGTGGACGAGTTGAAGCCCGACTACTGCATCGCCATCGTCACCCACAACATGCAGCAGGCGGCCCGCGTCTCCGACTACACCGCCTTCATGTACCTGGGCGAATTGGTGGAGTACGGCGCCACCGACACCATCTTCACCGCCCCGAAGGAAGAAAAGACCGAGCAGTACATCACCGGCCGCTTCGGCTGAGTGGGGTCGCAACAGATTTGCGAATGGCAGGGGCGGCGTCCAAGGGGATGGCCGCCCCTTTTTCATGACGGTAATGAACCCCCGGGGAATAATTAGGCGGCCTACGCCGGATTGCACCCTTGCCCAGCCCGGCACCGGGCCTCATTTCCCCGTGTACCATGGACAGCCATTCGCCTTCTGGGCCGCCTTCCGACCCGACGCCCGCCGTCCCCCCGGATCCCGGTTCCGATCAGGCGGCCTCTGACCAGGCGGCGCCTGAATGGCCGGATGTCGGTGCGGTGGGCCCGGAAGCGGCCCCGGAAGCGACGGCCAGATCGGCATCCCCCAACACCCATCAGGCCCGCCGCCGGGCGGGCCGCCGCCTGCCGGTGGTGTGGCGGGCGCTGACCCATGCCCTGACCCCGCAAGGGCTGCGGTCCTCGGAACTGGCGCTGACCCTGCTCAGCGTGCCGGTCGGTGTTGGTGTCGGCCTGGCGGTGGCGGGGCTGCACGCCCTGGTGCTGCTGTTGCACAGCCTGGCGTTCAAGGTGCCGTTCGGTGAACACCTCAGCGGCGCCCTGTTCATGCAGCCGACGCTGGTGCTGGCCGCCCCCGTGGTGGGCGGCGTGCTGCTGGCGGGCCTGGGCCTGCTGTTCCGCCGTGCCCGCGACACCGTCGACCCCATCGAGGCCAACGCCCTCTATGGCGGGCGCATGTCCCTGCGCGACAGCCTGCGCCTGACCCTGTCCATCGTCGTGTCCCATGGTGCCGGCGGGTCGGTGGGGATGGAGGCCGCGTTCACCCAGACGGGGGCCGGCCTGGCCTCCAACTTCGGGCGGCGGCTGAACCTGCGGCGCAACGATCTGCGCACCCTGGTGGGGTGTGGGGCGGCGGCGGCCATCTCCGCCGCGTTCACCGCCCCGCTGGCCGGCGCCTTCTATGCCTTCGAACTGGTGATCGGCACCTACACCATGGCCACCCTGGCGCCGGTCTGCGTGGCCGCCGTGGTGGCCAACCAGGTGGCGCAGGTGGTGCTGAACCGGCCGGCCCTGTTCATCCTGGCGGAACCGCCGGTGATTCGCGGCGGCGACTTCATCACCTTCCTGCTGGTGGGCTTGGCCGCCGGCGCGCTGGCTATCGCCACCATGCAGGCCGTGACGTATGCCGAGCGCGCCTTCCGCCAGCTGCCGTTGCCCCGCGCCATTCACCCCATCATCGGCGGCCTGCTGCTGGGCCCGATGGCCCTGGTGCTGCCCGAGGTGCTGGGCGGCGGGCAGGGGGCCCTGCAATACGGCTTCGACCATGGCTATGGCGTTGGCCTGGCGCTGTTGATGCTGGTGGCCAAGATCGTGGCTTCGGCCCTGTGCCTGGGCGCCGGTTTCCGCGGCGGCCTGTTCAGCGCCTCGCTGCTGCTGGGCAGCCTGTTCGGCAGCATGGTGTCCGACATCGGCACCCTGCTGCCCCTGGGCCTGGTGGCGCAGCGCTCCGCCGTCATGCTGGTGGGCATGGGCTCGCTGGCCGCCGCCGTGGTGGGGGCCCCCGTCACCATGGTGCTGCTGGTGCTGGAACTGACGGGCGACCTGCGCGCGTCCGCCGGCGTGCTGATGGGGGTCATCGCCTCCACCCTGCTGGTGCGCGAAACCTTCGGGTATTCCTTCGCCACCTGGCGTTTCCACCAGCGCGGCGTGCAGATTCGGGGCGGCCACGACATCGGCTGGGTCAAGGACATGACCGTGGCCCGCCTGATGCGCGGCGATCCCAAGACGGTGCCGGCCGCCATCACCCTGGGTGCGTTGCGGGTCCATTATCCGCCCGGCAGCGCCAAGACGGTGTTCGTCCTGGATGACGGCGGGGCCTTCGCCGGCCGGGTGGACATGAACGCTGTCCACGATCCCCAGCATGAACTGCCGGCCGATCAGGCCGCCGCCACCCTGGCCCGCGACCGGGAACATTTCCTGCTGCCCGACCAGTCGGTGCGCATGGCCTTGCAACGCTTCGCCGACTGGGACGCCGACAGCCTGCCGGTGGTGGAGGGGGTCACCAGCCGCCGCGTCATCGGCTACCTGACCGAGGCCTACGCCCTGCGCCGCTATTCCCAGGAACTGGAGCGCCGGCGCGGGGATGAACTGGGCGTGCGCGACCTGTTCGGCGGGGTGTGATGCCCTATCTTCCTGTCCACTTGGTTTAAGGCGTTGCGCCGGTCGCGCCAATGTTGCATCACGGGGGCGGCCCATACCGGCGGGGCGCCGCCGTCGCGCCCTTTTGCCCGCCCCCTTGGCCTTACTTCTTAGGGAAAGCCCGCATTGTTCGATGATTTCGCCGTGTTGATCCGGGGCATACTCCTGGGATTGGCCATCGCGGCGCCGGTCGGCCCCATCGGCCTGCTGTGCATCCGTCGGACCGTGGAACGGGGCATCATCGCCGGGCTGGCCACCGGCTTCGGTTCGGCCATGGCCGACGGCTTCTTCGGCGGCGTGGCGGCTTTCGGCGTCAACGCCATCCTGGACGCGCTGCTGGGGCACGTGAAGGAACTGCGCCTGATCGGCGGCATCTTCCTGCTGGGGGCCGCCATCCATTCCTTCCTGAAGGAACCGCACGAGCGCAAGAACGCGCCGCCCGATGCCGGCAACCTGATCGGCGCCGTCGGCACCGGGCTGTTCCTGACGGTCACCAACCCCATCACCATCATGGGCATCATCACCGTGGTGGTGGGTTTCGGCGGCGCCCTGGACCACGCCAAGGCCGGCACCATGACCCTGGGCGTCTTCCTGGGTTCCCTCAGCTGGTGGTCCATCCTGTGCGGCGGCACCTTCCTTGTCCGCCACCACTTCACGCCCCGCCTGGTCATGTGGATCAACCGGGGCACCGGCGTGGTGCTGGGCCTGGTGGGCATCATGGCCCTGCTCAGCTTCTTCTCCCTGGTGCCGGAGAACCTTCAGGATTTCGTGGGGACGCTTATTAGTAAGTAGTTCCCTCAGGCGGCGGGCGGCCACATCCGTGGCCTTGCCTCATCCTCGATTTCCAGTCCGCTTCGCTCCCCGTAAATCTCCGGCGGACGCGGTCGCGTCCTACGGGCCTGGCGGCCCGAGGGGAGATCTTTACCTTATGAAGAGCGCGGAGCGCAGCGACAAGGACGCGACCGCGTCCGCCGCAGCGTTTTGGGTAGCGTCAGCGGACCGAAACGCGAGGATAGCCAAGGGCCGGATGGCCCGCCGGCGCTTGAGGCGAACGAACACCCTTCATCAATAATCCCACTGGTACTTCACGCCCACGGTGTCGTCCGTGCTGCCGACGGCGCCGTTCAGGCGCAGGCGGGAGGTCAGGGCGTATTCCAGGGTGACGCTGGTCTCGCTGGACCCGATGGACTGGCTGACGCCGATGTAGGTGCGGCTGTTGATGTAGCGGCCGGCGCTGACCGTGCCCAGGCCGCTGGACCCCACGGCGGCGCTGGAGAATTCCAGCCGGTCCACGCCCAGGCTGTGCTTCACGTCGTCCATGATGCCGGGCCCGCTGCCCAGCACGCCCGACAGCTGGGCCACACCCTGGGCCAGTTGCAGGGCCTCCAGCGCGCTGATCTGGCTGATGGGCCGGTCGAACAGCAGGCGGGACAGCACCTCGTCCTGCGGTGCCGCCGGGTCGGATGTCAGGGCCACCGTGGGCTTGGACAGCCGCCCGGTGATGTTCAGGATGGCGGTGAAGTCCGCCTTGGTGGATGAGGCGGTGATGTCCAGCACCGGGTCGCTGTCGCCGGTGAAGGTGATGTCGCTCTTGGTCAGGGTGAAGGTCTGGCCTTGGGCGGAGAAATCGCCCTTCACCAGGGTGACGCGGCCGGTCAGCTGCGGGTCCTGGCTGGTGCCCCGGGCCTGCATGTCGGCGGCGAATTCCGCGTCCAGGCCGCGCCCCTTCACATAGATGCGGTTGGTCGCCTTGATGTCCACCTTCAGGTGCACGACCATGCCCTTGCCGGCCGGTCCCGTCTGCATCTGCGGCTGGCGCGGCTTGCCGTTGACGTAGCGCACGGGCAGGTCGGCCACGTCGGCCGGCGGCTTGTCGGGCAGGCCGACCCAGGTCTCGCGCAGGCGCACCGTGCCGTCCAGGTCCGGCTTGGTCATGGGGCCCTTCAGCGTCAGGTCGCTGTCCACCCAGGCGGTGATGGGATCGGTGCGCAGCAGGCGGGCGTTCTTGGTGGTGGCGTGCAGGTCCAGCACCGGCGCCTTTTCCGCCGCCCCCGCCTCCGCCAGGTTGACGCGGCCCGTCAGGTCCACGGCACCGCCGTCGGCGGTGCTGCCGTGGAAGGTCTGGATGGCCAGGCCCCGGGCGTCGCCCACCAGGTGGGCGTTCAGGTCGGTGATCTGCGTGCCGGTGCCGCCGTTCTCGTACTTCGCCTTGACCAGATCGACGGTGCCGGTGACCTGCGGGTCGGCGATGGTGCCGGCCACCGCCAGGTCGGCGGTGACATTGCCGCCCATGCGCTGGGCCGACGCCGCCAGGAAGTCGTTGTAGCGCGACAGCTCCGTCCGGCCGGTGATCTTGGCGGTGACCGACCCTTCCATGATGGGGGACAGGGTGTCGGGGTTCAGGCGCAGGGGCGTGTCGGATTCCGCCTTCACATCCACGGCCCCGTCGGCCGTCTGCGCGTCCAGCGTGGCGTGCACCCGGCCGCCATGCCAGGCGGCGGTCAGGGTGGCGTCGGCGTTCAGGCGGCGGTCGGTGCTGTTCTTCACCTCCAGCGGCTTTTTCTTCACCGGCGTGGTGTCGGCGCCGGTGGCGTTGGCCGGGTTGTTGGCGACCGATGTGGCGACCGGCGGTGGGGCGTCCGCCGCCGCCGTGGCGGTGCCGGGCGTGGCCGCGGCCGTCGCCGACGAATCGAAGGTGATGGCCAATTCCTGCATGGACAGGCCGTGGATGCTGACCGTGGCGTCGGCGGTGGGGTTGTCCGCCGTGCCGCTGGCCGTCACCTTGGCGTCCAGCGTGCCGGCCAGGGTCATGGCCGGGTCGGCCAGGGCTGCCAGCGACAGGGGCAGGGCGGTCGCCTGCACCTGGGCCGTCACCGCCTTGCCGTCCAGCGACGCGTCGGCGCGGATGCGGCCGGTGCCCAGCGCCAGGTCCACGCCCTTCACCGAAATGGCGCCCTTGGCGATGCTGACGGTGGCCGGCGCCGCCAACTTCAACGTCGTCCGGTCCAGCTGGCCGTCCAGCTGGTCCAGGCGGGCCAGCATGGGGGCCTTGGGCGACGTGGGCTGGGTCAGGTGGCCGGCCGCCTGCACCTGGAAGGACCGGCGGCGGCCCACGCTGTTGACGCCGGCGGTACCGTCCAGCGCCAGGGTCAGATCGCCCTCGCCCAGGGTGCCGCGCCAGGCGGCGTTGACCTTGTTGACCAGGATCTGCCCGGCCTCGATGCCGTCGGCGGCCAGGGTGACGTTGGGGCGGGGCGTGCCCAGCACGTCGTCGATGCGGCCGCTCAAGGTGATGCCATGGATGCGCTGGTCTTCCACCACCAGATCGTCCAGCGCGACCTTCAGGTCCACCGCCTGGCCCGGCCCGGTCTTGGGTGGCGGCGGTGCCGGCTGCCCCTTCCTGGCCTTGACCTGGCGTGTGGGGCCGGGGGCAGAGGTGCCCAGGATTATGTCGGCCTTGGCGCGGCCGGCCAGGCGGGTGCCGGCCAGGCCGCCCAGGCTGGACAGGTCGGGGAAGGTGGCGGCCAGCTTGCCGGTGGCGACCTTGGTGTCGAGGTTGGCCTCCAGCGCGCCTTCCAGATGGTTGGGGCCCAAGGCGGCGGCTAGGTCGCGCACCGTCAGGCGGGGGCCCGTCTTGACGATGTGGGCGGCCAGGCTGGCGGGGTTGTCCGCTACCTTGCCGCTGCCCTTCAGGTCGGCGGTCAGGGTGTCGTTCTTCAGGGTGACGGTGCCGGCCAGTTCCACCGCCCCGGTGCGCAGGGTCAGGGGATCGACCGACACGTCCTTGGCGTCCAGGCTGGCGCGCACGCGGCCGTCGATCTCCGCCCGGCCGGCCAGCAGCGCGTCCTCCGTCGGCTGGCCGGTGCGCAGGTCGCTGGCGCGGACGCTGATGGTGCCGTCGGCGATGCCGTCCACCACCGTGGCCTGCACCGTCGCCGCCACGTGACCCCGGATTTCCTCGCCCGGCTTAGGGGGGGGCGAATCCGGGCCGCCCACGCCGGCCAGCGCCATCAGGGTCGCCAGGTCGCCGTCCGTCAGGCTGACCGTGCCCTTGGCCTGCCGGCCCCAGGCCTGGGCGGTGCCGCTGCCGCTGAGGCGGCCGGTGTCGCCCGACAGGTCCAGCCGGTCCACCTGGATGTCGCCGGTGGCGCGATCCAGGGCGCCGGTGACGGCCAGGTCGGCGTGGTCGCTCATGGCTGGCGGCAGGCCCGGCGCGCTCAATTCCTGCAGCTTGGACGCCAGGTCCAGCATCAGGCGGGTGCCGTCCTCCTGCACCTTGGCGGTGGCGGTCAGGTGGCGGATATGGGCGTTGTTGTAGCCCGCCCCCTCCACCGTCAGGTCGGCGGTGACGGCGCGCGCCTTCTTCGCCCCCACCTTGCCGCCGTTGGGGTCGGTGGTGTGCAGCACGGCGTCCAGCTTGGCGATCTCCAGGCCCGGCACGGCCGGGGCCAGGGAATCGGGTGCCGTGGGCACCAGTTGCAGGGTCAGGTCGCCGACCTTGTCCTTCAGGGTGCCCTGGGCCGTCAGGCGGCCGGCGGCGGCGGCCAGAGACAGGCTTTCCAGGGTGATGGTGCCGTCGTCCGCCAGGGTGGCGGCGGTCTGCAGGGTCGCGGCCTCCCCCGCCAGGGGCGCCAGGTTGGCCGGCAGCAGGCGGCCGGGGGCGGCCTTCAGCGCCAGGGTCAGGCGCTTGGCCTGGCCCTTGGGCCGCGCCAGGCCGACGTCGGCGGTCAGGGCCACGGCGCTGGTTCCGGCCGGCGCCGTCTCTTTCATCTCCAGGTGCGCCTGGAACTGGTCCAGCGGGCCGCTGCCTTTCAGCGACAGGTCCAGCGGGCCCAGTTCCGGGTGGCCGGCCAGGCGGGCCACCAGGCCGCCCGCCTCCTCCTGCCCCTGCAACTCCAGGGTCAGGCTGCCGGGCGTGGTCAGGCCGGGGGCGGTGAAGCGCGCGCTCAGCTGGCCATGGGCATTGCCGCCATCCAGCTGCGTCAGGGTCAGGTGGCTGTCGCCGTCCAGGTTGGGGCCCAGCTTCAAGGTGCCGCCGGTGGACAGGGCCGCCCCGCCGCCGCCGGCCAGGCCGGGTGTCAGTTCGATGCGCGGCAGGTCCAGGCGGGCCAGGCTGATGCTGACCGGCAGCGCCAGCGGGTTGGTGCTGGCCGCCACCTTGTCGTCCGGCGGGGCCGGGGCTGCGGCCGGCGGCTGGTCCACCCACAGCCGCTTGGCGCTCAACAGGTCCACCGCCACTTCACGGTGGGTCAGGGGCATCAGGCGCCAGTCCAGCGCCACCTCTTCCACCACCAGCCAGGGCTTGCCCGTCGCCGGATCGGCCATGGTCACGCGGGTGGCGCGGGGGTGGAAGGGCAGGCCGGACAGCCCCTCCACCGTCAGGCCGGGCACGTTGGCCTCCGCCTGGCGGGTGGCGTAGGCGCTGCCCGAACCGGTGCCCACCCACGTCAGGCCGATGCCGACGGCGGCGGCCAATCCCGCGATGATGCCCAGGATGGCGAACGCCGCGACATGGCCCACACTCAGCACATGGTGTCCCAGGGAACGGGAGGGGGACGCCTTGCCGGGCACAGGGGGTGGTGTATCGGACATGCCGGGTCCCGTCAGAAGGATTGGCCGATGCTGACGTACAGCTGCCACATGCTGTCGCCGCTGCGGCGATCAAGCGGCACGCCCACGTCCAGGCGCAAAGGACCGAAGGAGGTGAAGTAACGCACGCCCAGGCCCGCACCCCAGCGCAGGCCCTGGCTCAAATCCGGATAGGCGCTTTCATAGGCGTTGCCGCCGTCGATGAAGGGTACCAGGCCGATGCTGTCGGTCAGGCGGATGCGCATCTCGAAGCTGGTTTCCACCAGCGAACGGCCGCCCGTGGGGTCGTTGCTGCTGTCCAGCGGGCCCACCTTCTGATAGGCGTAGCCGCGCACCGACCCGCCACCGCCGGCGAAGAAGCGCTTGTCCGCCGGCACCGCCGCCAGGGTGCCGCCATAGACGGCGCCCATGTTCAGGCGGGCGGCCAGGACATAATCCTTGGCGTCGTCCAGCGCCCAATAGCCGCTGCCGCCCGCCTTGCCGATGATGAAGGTGCCGCTGTCGCCGAAGGGGCTGAAATAGGGTGTCACCCCGGCGTTCCAGCGATAGCCCCTGGTCGGGTTCAGCAGGTTGTCGGTGTTGTCGAAGTTCAGCGTCACCGGCACGCCCACCAGGGTGTTGTTGGTGGTGGTGATGGTGCCGTCGCCGGTCAGGTCCTGGCGGATGGACGACTGTTCCAGGGTCACGCCGGCGCTGCCCATCAGGTGGGGCGTCAGCGGATGCTGCAGGATGGCGCCCAGGGTCAGGGCGTCACGCGAATAGGCCTCCGGATGTTCCGACACCGCTACCGCCGACAGGTTCAGGATGTTGTCGGTCTGGAGGAAGTCCGGTTTCTTCAGGGTGGTGCCCAGGCTGTAGTCCAGCCCGTCGGAATCCCGGTACTTGTCGCGGCCGATGCCGCCGATCGACCCGGTGACGGTCAAGGCCTCGGCCCCGCCCAGGAAGTTGCGGTCGCCCCAGGTGGCGGTGGCGGCGGCCCCGTCGGTGGTGCCGTAGGTCAGGCCGGTGGTGATGAAGTGGCGTTCTCGCTCCTGCATCTGGCCCAGCACGGGCACCTCGCGCGATCCGTCGGGCTGGGCCGTGCCTTCGCTGTCGTCCAGCACCACGCGCACCTGCGAGAACACGCCCAGGTCGGTCAGCTTGTTGCGGGCGGTGTCCACCTTGGCGGGATCATAGACATCACCCGGCTTCCACGGGATGCGGCCGTTGGCGACGTCGGGATCCAGCCGGCCCAGCCCGGTGAAGGTGGTGGGGCCGAACCGGATCAGGGGGCCGGGATCGACCGTGAAGGCCACGCTCATGGTATGGGCGGCCACATCCACCGCCAGGTCGCGCTGCGACACCTTGGCCCGGGCATAGCCGCGTGTGGCCAGCAGCGGTGCCACCGCCGCTTCCGCGTCGCGGATGGTGGGGCCGCGCGCCGGGTCGCCCGCCTTGATCTTCAGCTTGGCCAGGTCCAGCGGGCCGCCCGGCGGCGGGCCGCCATCGGCCTGCGCCAGCGTGATCTTGGAAATGGTGTAGCGCTGGCCGGGCGTCACCTCGATGACCACGGCCACCGGCTTGGCATCGCCGTCCACCTTCACCATGACGCTGCCGTCGAAATACCCCTCCGACCGCAGCGCCGCCGCCAGCTTGTCGTAATCGTTGTCGATGCGCTTCTCCAACCCCAGCAGGGAGGAGGGCGGGTCGTTCTGCAGGGTGATCAGCGACGACGCGCTGCGCAGCACGTCCATCAGGGCGTCGTCGGCCGCGACGCCCGGTGCGGTATGGGAAATCCACCTTGTAGGTGGCCGGCGGCGGTTCATCGTTCTGCTGGTCGGTGGCACCGCCCGGCGGGGCGGCATCGGCCTGCTGCTGCGCTTTGTGTGCCAGCACGCTGCCCGGGGTTTCGTCCTGATCGTCGTCCGTGGCGCCGGCGTCGGTCGCCGGCTGGTCCTGCTTGGCTGTCTCAGGCTTCGGCGAGTCCGGGGCGGCGGCGGCCGGCGCGGTGGGCGCACTTTGCGCCAGGCCTGGCGTGGACCAGCCGGCCAAGGCCAAGGCGGATACCAGGGACGTCGAAAGCGCCAGGGCGGCCGTGGCGGTCGGCGGCCGGCGCTGGGGGCGGGGGGCGGGCAAGGGCGACGCGGGCTCCAACGGCTGCGGTGATGGTCGGCTTGGGGCCTGGGGCGAAAAAGGACCGGGATGAAGGGAACTAGGGCGGGGACACGTTATGCCCAGATATTTTATGCCTGCTGCTGTTCCTCATCTTTGTTACCGTTTGATGGCGCATTTGCCGTCCGCGCGGGGGAAACGTCGCAGGGAACATGCTTTACCGACAAGATAATGGCGATTTTATAGTCTGCCTTGCGGTACCCGTAACCCCCTCTTGCGTCCAACCCCCTTCGGCGGGCCTTTCTACCGGGCCCGCCAATGGCTATATTCCCCGCGAGAACCCGGTCCCTCCGCCCGTCGGCAGGGGTCGGTTTTTTGTTTTTGGGCCATAGCCAGGCGCGTGTCGCGTTTTTGGACCGGGTCCTGACCTCAAGCTTCGCGGGATTACCGTCCATGAATATGCGTAACATCGCCATCATCGCGCACGTCGACCACGGCAAAACCACGCTGGTGGACGTGCTGCTGCGCCAGTCCGGTTCGTTCCGCGACAATCAGCAGGTCGCTGAACGCGCGATGGACAGCAACGACCTGGAACGCGAGCGCGGCATCACCATCCTGGCCAAGTGCACCAGCGTCCTGTGGGAAGGTACCCGCATCAACATCGTCGACACCCCCGGCCACGCCGACTTCGGCGGCGAGGTGGAGCGTATCCTGAGCATGGTCGACGGCGTCATCCTGCTGTGCGACGCGGCCGAGGGCCCGCTGCCCCAGACCAAGTTCGTGCTGGGCAAGTCGCTGAAGCTGGGCATGCGCCCCATCGTCGTCATCAACAAGGTGGACCGTTCCGACGCCCGCCCGGACGAAGTCCACAGCGAGGTGTTCGACCTGTTCGCCGCCCTGGACGCCACGGACGAGCAGCTGGACTTCCCCACCCTGTTCGCCTCGGGCCGCAACGGCTGGGCGGCGGAAAGCCTGGACGCCCCGCGTGAGGACATGCGCCCGCTGTTCGAACTGGTGCTGCGCCACGTGCCGGCCCCCAAGGTCGACCTCGACGCCCCCTTCACCATGCTGGCTACCACGCTGGAAGCCAACCCCTACCTGGGCCGCCTGCTGACGGGCCGCATCCAGACCGGCACCGCCCGCGCCAACATGGCCATCAAGTCGCTGAGCGCCGACGGCAAGCTGATCGAACAGGGCCGCATCTCCAAGCTGCTGGCCTTCCGCGGGCTGGAGCGCGTGGGCGTGGAAGAGGCGCAGGCGGGTGACATCGTCGCCATCGCCGGCCTGACCAAGACCACCGTCGCCGACACCATCTGCGAGCCGGCGGTGACCGAGCCCCTGGCCGCCCAGCCGATCGACCCGCCGACCCTGGCCATGACCTTCAGCGTCAACGACAGCCCGCTGGCGGGCCGCGAGGGCGACAAGGTCACCAGCCGCATGATCCGCGACCGCCTGATGCGCGAGGCCGAGGGCAACGTCGCCCTGCGCGTGCGCGAAACCACGAACGCCGACGCGTTCGAGGTGGCCGGCCGTGGCGAACTGCAGCTGGGCATCCTGATCGAAAACATGCGCCGCGAAGGCTATGAGCTGTCGATCTCCCGTCCGCGCGTGCTGCTGAAGACGGATGAGAACGGCCAGCGCCTGGAGCCGATCGAGGAAGTGGTCGTCGATGTGGACGAGGAATTCTCCGGCGCCGTGGTGCAGAAGATTTCCGAGCGCAAGGGCGACATGCTGGAGATGCGTCCGTCCGGCGGCGGCAAGGTGCGTCTGGTGTTCCACGTGCCGTCGCGCGGCCTGATCGGGTACCAGAGCGAATTCCTGACCGACACCCGCGGCACCGGCCTGATGAACCGCCTGTACCACGGCTACGCCCCGTACAAGGGTCCCATCCAGGGCCGCCGCAACGGCGTGCTGATCTCCAACGGCGAGGGTGAGGCCGTGGCCTACGCCCTGTGGAACCTGGAAGACCGCGGCCCCATGATGATCGAGCCGGGCGCCAAGGTGTACCAGGGCATGATCATCGGTGAGCACAGCCGGGGCAACGACCTGGAAGTGAACGTCCTGAAGGGCAAGCAGCTGACCAACATCCGCGCCGCCGGCAAGGATGAGGCCGTGCGCCTGACCACGCCGATGGACATGTCCCTGGAAAAGGCCCTGGCCTACATCGAGGACGAGGAACTGGTGGAAGTGACGCCGAAGTCCATCCGCCTGCGCAAGCGCCTGCTGGACCCGACCGACCGCAAGCGCGCCCAGAAGCAGTCCGAAGCCGGCTGATCGCTGTCCTTGTCGTGTTGAGTATCGAAGCCCCGTCCACCGCAAGGTGGGCGGGGTTTTCGCTTATATCAGCGGCATTTGGTCGTAATCTCTCAAATGCGCCCTCAGTCGCCGGGCGGCCACATCCGTGGCCTTGGCTCACGGGCCTGGCCGGCCCGGGCCGGCAGTCGCCGGCCTACCAACAGCATGAGTCGTCATCTCATGCTGTTGGTACTGGGTGCGTCTCGCACGAACGTCCAATACGGGCGCCCCGCCCGGTCCGCATGGTGCGGCCTCCACCAACCCGGAGCCTCGTCCATGCCGCCTACCCCCGTCCGCTTCGCCGACAAGTTCGCCCTGTTCACCGAGCAGTGGCGGCCCAAGGTGGTGGCGGAGATGAACGACTATCAGTTCAAGCTGTCGCGGTTGCAGGGCGACTTCCTCTGGCACGCCCACGCCGACACGGATGAAACCTTCATCGTGCTGGAGGGCGAACTGCGCCTGGATTTCCGCGACGGTTCCATCACCCTGGCCGCCGGCGAAATGGCGGTGGTGCCCAAGGGTGTGGAGCACAAGCCGTCCTCCGTGGCCGAAGTGAAGCTGCTGTTGATTGAGCCGCGCGGGGTGGTCAACACCGGCGATGCCGCCGCCGCCGCCGGCGACCGCACCGCGGAGAACGACGTGTGGGTTTAGGGCCGGGCACGTTCGGCCCCAAATCCCCATTCGTCCCGATCAATCCGGCAGGCTGAGCGCCACCGGCCCGGCCGTTTCCGGCAAGGGTGGGATGGGGCCGGCGTGGGCCACATCGGTGGACCGGCTGACGGCTTCCCAGGCCTTCGCGTCTTCCACCCGCTTGGCATCGACCAGCCCGAAGAAATGCAGGGCGTCGCCACCCAGCAGCAGGTGGGTGGGTAGCACCGGGTGGTCGGCCAGCCTCAGGATCACCTGCGCCACCTTGGCGGGGTCGCCGGCCTCATTGCCGATGTAGTCGCGCAGCATCTCCAGCATGGCGCCCACCGTGGGCTGGTAGTCGGGCAGCAGGTCGGGGACGGCCTGCCGCGCCCGCTGGCCCCAGCCGGTGCGCATGCCGCCGGGCTCCAGGGCGCAAAGCTGGATGCCGAACGGTGCCAGTTCCATGGCCAGCACCTCCGTCAGGCCGCCCACCGCCCATTTGGCCGCCTGATAGGCGCTGAGGCCCGGCGTGCCCACCCGGCCGCCGACGGAGGAGATTTGCAGGATATGCCCGGTGCGCTGGGCCCGCATCACCGGGATGGCGGCGCGGGTGACGTTGACCACGCCGAACAGGTTGGTTTCGATCTGGTCGCGGAATCGCCCCGGATCCATCTGCTCGAACGGGGCCGTCTCACCATAGCCGGCGTTGTTCACCACCACGTCCAACCGGCCGAAGGCGTTCACCGCCAGGGACACCGCGTCCGTCGCGGCGGCGGCGTCCGTCACGTCCAGGGCCGCGATGCGCACCCGGGGGCCGTACTTGTCGGCCAGGTCGGCCAATTCCGCCGGCCGGCGGGCGGTGGCGACCAATTGATGCCCGGCGGCCAGCACCGCCTCCGCCACCGCGCGGCCCAGCCCGGCGGCGCTGCCGGTGACCAGCCAGACCTTCGATGTGTTTGTCGGGCTCATGGGATTGCTCCTTGGTTTGGGTTGATAATGAGTATGTGCACACTCATTTATTCAGCAAAAAGAAAGGCGCCGGGGGACATGTCCCGGCGCCCGGGGTGTCAGCGGGAAATGGCGTTCCAGAAGGCGTCGAAGCCGGCGGTGCGATAGCGCTCAGCGGCGGCGGGCTCCCGCAGGATGAAATCCATGGTGGCTTCGGCCATGGCGGTCAGCATGGCGGCGGCGAAGCCGGGCGGCTGGTCGCGCAGGGTGCCCTGGGCGACGCCGTCCAGCACCAACTGATCGAGACGGGCGAAGCCGGCGCTGCCCTCGACCCGCGTCTGGGGTGTCAGCCGGTCCGACACCATCAACTGGGCCATGGCGCGGCGCTGGGCGGGGACGCGCACACCCCAATCGACGAAGGCGTTCCAGACATGGTGGGCGCGGTCGCGCAAGGGCGCGTCGCCCGGGTAGGCCGTCATCATCTCCGCCCGCAATCCACCCTTGATCGTCAGGTACAGCTGGTTCAGCAGGTCGTCCTTGGTGGGGAAATAGGTGAACAGCGTGCCCTCCGCGATGCCGGCCAGCTTGGCGATGCGGGCCGTGGGCGCGCCCACCCCCTGCTCCGCCACCACCTGGGTGGCGGCCGCCAGGATGGCGTTGTGCTTGTCTTCGCTTTTGGGCCGGGCCATGGGACGCGTCGCTTGATGAGTGAGTGCACGCTCAACATAGGGCCCCGCTCACCTTATTAAAGTGCGCCGTGTCACAGCCGGTCACTCGGTCATCCGTTCGGTGCGCAGCGGAAAACACCTTACGATTGATGCGCATCAGGGCGGCCGGCCCATTTTCCAAGTTAAGATTTCATTCTAAGACGCGAGGCCGCCGCATGGGTGTCTCGCGCTTTGGTGGTGGTGGCCGCCACCGACCGCGCTTGCGCACGGTATGGTAAATGGCCAAGACTAAAGGGAGGGGTGGCTTTTGGCCGCTGCCTGACGGAATTTCCACCGCCTTGCCCATCGATGCCGTTAACCTTGATGGTGACGGCCCCGATGGGATGGGGCGTGCAAGATGAAAATCGTTCGGGAAGAGAGGAAACCATCATGGTCGAAGTGGTCATCGCCAGTGCCGCGCGCACGCCCATCGGCAGCTTCAACGGCGCGCTCAGCAGCCTGCCGGCGGTAGCGCTGGGCACCGTGGCCGTCACCGAGGCCCTGCGCCGCGCCAATGTCGATGCCGCCGAGGTGTCGGAAGTGGTGCTGGGCCATGTGCTGAAGGCCGCCACCGGCCAGAACAGCGCCCGCCAGGTGTCCGTCGCCGCCGGCGTGCCGGTGGAACGCACGGCCTATACCCTGGACCAGGTCTGCGGCTCCGGCCTGCGCGCCGTGGCCCAGGGCTTCCAGGCCATCCGCCTGGGCGAGGCCGAGGTGATCGTGGCCGGCGGCATGGAAAGCATGAGCCAGGCCCCCCACGCCATCCACCTGCGCAACGGCACCAAGATGGGTGACGCCAGCATGGTGGACACCATGATCAAGGACGGCCTGTGGGACGCCTTCAACAACTATCACATGGGCACCACGGCTGAGAACGTGGCCAAGAAGTGGGAGATTTCCCGCGAGGCCCAGGACGCCTTCGCCGCCGGTAGCCAGCAGAAGGCCGAAGCCGCGCAGAAGTCCGGCCGCTTCAAGGATGAGATCGTTCCCGTCACCGTGCCCGGCCGCAAGGGCGACGTGGTGGTGGAGGCCGATGAATACCCCAAGGCCGGCACCACCGCCGAAACCCTGGCAAAGTTGCGCCCGGCCTTCGCCAAGGACGGCAGCGTCACCGCCGGCAACGCCTCCGGCATCAATGACGGTGCGGCCGCCGTCGTGCTGATGACGGCGGAGAACGCCGCCAAGCGCGGGGTGAAGCCGCTGGCCCGCATCGTCTCCTGGGCCACGGCCGGCGTCGATCCCTCCATCATGGGCACCGGGCCGATCCCGGCCAGCAAGCTGGCGCTGCAGCGCGCCGGCTGGACCGTGGCCGATTTGGACCTGATCGAGGCCAACGAGGCCTTCGCGGCCCAGGCTTGTGCCGTGAACAAGGACATGGGCTGGCCGGCCGACAAGGTGAACGTCAACGGCGGCGCCATTGCGCTGGGCCATCCCATCGGCGCCTCGGGTGCGCGCGTGCTGGTGACCCTGCTGCATGAGATGCAGAAGCGCGACGCCAAGAAGGGCCTGGTCACGCTGTGCATCGGCGGCGGCATGGGCATCGCCATGTGCGTCGCCCGCGACTGATTGGCCCTTTTCTGAAAAGGGCCTGCGGCTGGATTGATCTTTCCGGCTGCGCAACTGGTTAGGTGCCCGTTGAGGGCCGGCACGGGTGGTGGCATCACCGCCCGTGCCGGCCGGACGGGGGGGAGGAATGGGGACGCCAAACTGGGCGTGATGCCGATCCTCCTTTTGTGGCGTGAACGCTTGATGGTCGATTTCTGACTCGTAGGGGAGGAACAGATGACAGCGCGTGTTGCATTGGTGACGGGTGGTACCCGCGGCATCGGCGAGGCGATCTCGGTGGCGTTGAAGGACGCCGGTTACAAGGTCGCCGCCAACTACGCCGGCAATGAGCAGAAGGCGCGCGAATTCACGGAGCGGACGGGCATCCCGGCCTATCGCTTCGACGTGGCGAATTTCGAGGATGTGCGCCACGGCATGGGCAAGATCGAGGCCGACCTGGGCCCGATCGAGATCATCGTCAACAATGCCGGCATCACCCGTGACGGCGTGATCCACCGCATGACGTTCGAGCAGTGGAACGAGGTCATCCAGACCAACCTCGCCTCCTGCTTCAACACCTGCCGGGTGGCCATCGACGGCATGCGGGCGCGCGGCTTCGGCCGCATCGTCAACATCGGCTCCATCAACGGCCAGGCGGGCCAGTACGGCCAGGTGAACTACGCCGCTGCCAAGTCCGGCATCCACGGCTTCACCAAGGCCATGGCGCAGGAAGGCGCGGCCAAGGGCGTGACGGTCAACGCCATCGCCCCCGGTTACATCGACACCGACATGGTGCGCGCGGTGCCGGCCAACGTGCTGGAAAAGATCGTGGCCAAGATCCCGGTCGGCCGCTTGGGCAAGGCCGAGGAGATCGCCCGCGGCGTGCTGTTCCTGGTGGCGGACGACGCCGGTTTCGTCACCGGCTCCACCCTGTCCATCAACGGCGGGCAGCATATGTATTGATGGTCTCAGGCGCCGGGCGCTGGCATCCGCCGGCTCGGCTGTCCTCGCTTTCCAGTCCGCCTGCGGCTCCCCGGAAAGCTGCGGCGCCCGCAGTTGCGGGCTAGTCGCTGCGCTCCGGGCAAGTCAGGGCGGCGCGGTTGGTTGGTTGAGACGTTGGCCTGGCGCATGAGGTTTGCGGTATGACGGGGGCGGGTTCCGGTGACGGGCCCGCCCTTTGTTTTTGGATGTCCCCATGTCCGCTCAGCCGCCCTCATCGCCCCATCTGTACCCGGACCAGCCGCGTGTCGGCGTGGGCGTGCTGGTGTGGAAGGGCGACCAGCTGCTGCTGATCCGCCGGGCCAAGGCGCCCTTGGCCGGCGAGTGGTGCCTGCCGGGCGGCAGCCAGGAACTGGGCGAAGGATTGTTCCAGACGGCGGCGCGTGAGGTGCGGGAGGAAACGGGCGTGACCTGCCGGCCCTACACCGTGCTGACGGCGGTGGACGGCATCACACGCGACCCCAGGCCCGCGGGGACGGGGCCGGAGGTGGAACCCCGCATACGGTTCCACTTCACCATCGTGGAAATCATGGCGGAGTATGTCGGTGGGGACCCGGTGGCCGGCGACGACGCGGCCGAAGCCCTGTGGGGAACCCGGGCCGACTGCGACCGGCTGGTGACCTGGCCATCGATCAAGGCGGTGGTGGATCTGGGCTGGGCCGCGCGGTTCGGCCGCTGAAATACCGAAGAAAAGAGATGGGGATATGAACCAAGCCAACGTGCGGCGGGCCACCCTGATCGGGGCCGGCGCCATCCTGTTGTGGGCGACCCTGGCGCTGCTGACCACCCTGACCGGCCCTATCCCGCCGTTCGAGACGGAGGCGGTGGCCTTCGCCGTGGGCGGCCTGACCGGCATCGTCGCCATGGTGGCGCGCGGCCGCTCGCCCCTGGCGGCGGTGAAGCAGCCGCCGGCGGCCTGGGCCTTGGGCGTGGGCGGGCTGTTCGGCTATCACTTCCTCTATTTCCTGTCGCTGAAGTCCGCCCCGGCGGCGGAGGCCAACCTCATCAACTATCTGTGGCCGCTGCTGATCGTGCTGTTCGCCGGCCTGCTGCCGGGGGAACGGCTGGGGCGGCGCCAGGTGCTGGGCGCCTGCGTCGGCTTGGCCGGCACGGTGTTGCTGGTGACGGGCGGCCAGGGCGTGCATGTCGACCCCGCCTATCTGCCGGGCTTCCTGGCGGCGGCGGGGGCGGCCGTCACCTGGGGTGCCTATTCCACCCTGTCGCGCCTGCTGGGCTCGGTGCCCACCGACGCCGTGGCCTTCTTCTGCCTAGGCACCGCCGTGCTGTCCGCCGTCTGCCATGTGGCGCTGGAGGTGACGGTGGTGCCCGACGCCGGCCAGTGGGCCCTGCTGGCGCTGATGGGCCTGGGGCCGGTCGGGGCCGCCTTCTTCGCCTGGGACATCGGCATGAAGCGCGGCGATATCCACACCCTGGGTGCGCTCAGCTATGCCACGCCGCTCATGTCCACCCTGCTGCTGATCCTGGCCGGTCGGGCCCAGCCCAGCTGGGTGGTGGCGGCGTCCTGCCTGCTGATCATCACCGGCGCCGTCATCGCCAGCCGCCGTCCGCGCCCCGCATAAACACCCGCCCCAGATACCCCTTGCGCAAGCCGCACGCATCCGCTAGTTTCCGCGCCGCTTCGCCAGCCGGCCCCTTTCCCGTTCGACAGCAAAACGGGGGCCGGACACGGGAATGGATACGGAGAGGTGCCGGAGCGGTCGAACGGGGCGGTCTCGAAAACCGTTGAACCAGCGATGGTTCCGTGGGTTCGAATCCCACCCTCTCCGCCATTTCCTTTAAAATCAGGCGCTTACGATCCTGTATGATCCCGGCCTGACCCGCTCAGGACCGGGCGAATCCATTTTCATTTGCTACATAGGTGCTACAAGGCTGGCCGCTTGTAGCAAGGCGAGCGTCTTGTCAGTCCGAAGTCCGGTGCTTGTCCCTCATCCAGTCGAGTATCATCTGGCCGCCGATTTCATGCCTGAAAAATCGGGCAGGCTGAACGAGGGGATGCCGTCGTCTTGGGCAGCGAGATGGGCATGACGACAATGGCGACGCCTTGGACGGCGGCGGCCCCGGGGGGCGGCTCAGGGGCATCGGTTGAAGTTTTCACCTTACAGCCGGCCGTAGCGCTGGACTGCTTCTCGCGTAATTGTCACGCTTACCTGAACCATTTCACTGGTGGGTAGCATGTCATCGGATACGCGTCGCCTGACAGGCATTCAACTCGACCTTGCCTTTGGTACAGCCAATGTAAAATTGCCTGCATGGTTCGCTGAGCAGGTAAACCCGGCTATGCGCGTGGACATTCTGAACGATCTCATCGACGAGCTAAGTGCCCTGCGCGATGTTGCTATGGAGGGTTGGGGCGACCATTTAGCTGAGGTCGACGACGAAGATTTAGATGATGAACCTGCGCCCCGCCCGGAATTTCGAACATTAACCGGAATTAAGATCAATATTGAAGAGGGGGCGATTCAGATCGACCTGCCGAATTGGTTTGAGTCTATGGACACCCTTATGAAGGCGGATGTCACGCGCGACCTCAAATTCTATTTCGATGATCTCTACGATGAAGCTCTCGGCGAGTACCAAGCAGAAGTCGAAACTATTGTGGATGAGGTGAAAGCCAAGCATCGGGGTTCGGCGACGGTGATCCCCCTTCACACAAGGCGGCCGAATCCCATCGCATCGAAGGTGCCAAATGAAGATCGGGAGGAATCGGACCTCCATTGGTATGAAATCGATTGGACCGGAGATGTACGCGTATGGGGCCGCGACACCATATCAGCCGCCACCCCCGAAGCGGCGCTGGCGGCTTTCAAGGCGAAGTACCGGCGGAATCCCTTCTCCGTTGCTGAGTTTGTCAGCCTGGACCTTGTGGAAGGCGCCCAGGTCGTCAATATCGTGGACCTGTCGCGGGCCGGGGATGCGGAGGACGGTGGAGAAATTCCCATTGAGGAGGATACAAACCTCCCGCTCTGGGACGCCTATGGCAGTCGCGAAGAACCGATCATGATCGACTTGGATCAGGTCCCATCCTTGACCATTACGCCCACTGCCAAGCGCAAGATAGCTCGGTATATTGGCTTGCACCGCCGTGAGACACGACCGTCGGCGGCGCCTATCAAATAGAGGCGTCACGCTCTATCGGAGAGCGCTACCTTGACATGGTAGGGGTCACCTGCCTGCCTTACGGTGCCGCCCCTTGACGTAAGAACGGCCGTAATTACATAATGGCGTAGCAATGTAAGGAGCGCGCCATGCACACCACCAAGCTGACCAAGGTCGGGAACTCCACGGGGATCACCATCCCTCGGGACGTGCTGGCCGAGGCGCACCTGGACCGTGGCGACGAGGTCACCCTGTCGGTGCGCGATGGCCGCATCGAAATCGCCAAGTCCGATGATGCCTACAGCAAGGCCATGGACGCCGGCCGGGCCTTCTCCGCCCGTTACCGCCGCGCCATGGCGGTGTTGGCCAAGTGACGGAACTGATTCTTCCGCCCATAGAAGCCATCATCGACCTGCATGCGGAACTGCTGGTGGAGCACGGGGGCGCGCCGGGCCTGCGGGATCGCGGCGCCCTGGAGGCATCGCTGGCCCGCGCCCACCAGATCCTCGCCTATTCCGAGGGGCCGGTTACGGTATTCGACCTGGCGGCGGTGGTGTGCGTCGGCATCTTGCGCAACCGCCCCTTCGTGGACGGCAACAAGCGGGCAGGCTTCGTGGCGCTGGGTATGACCCTCATTCTGAATGGCCTGTTCCTGGACGTGAGCGAGCGGGAGGCCGCCGACATGATCCTCTCCGTCGCCGCCCGTGAACGGTTTGAGGAGGAGTTCCGTCTGTGGGTGGCCGACCACAGCGTCGAGGCCTGACCTGCCGCGCCCCGGGATCAACGGCCATCAACCCGCTGTACCGGGGCCCAGGCGGTGAACATGCCGCCCGGGATCGCCTTGACCGCCCAGCAGCCCGCCGCCGTCACCGGTGATGAGATCTCCTGCCCCCTGTGCGCTTACGTCACCGCCCGTGGCTTGCGCGTGTGCCGCGGCTGCGGCGGCGACATCGTGTACGGGGCGACCACCAGCGAGCTCCGCGCCGCGATGATCGTGGGCGGCATCGTGGGTGGCTTGATCACCGGCATCTTTCACGCGCCTGGCTCTGTCATCACGATCATGGGGATCGTCGGCGCCTTCGCTGGCGTGATGCTGCGACTGCCGGGACGCTCAGCACCGCCTGGTTGGTCGCCGGCACGGCGGTGATGGTCGCGCGCATCGGCCGAACCATGCTGGCGGGGTAGGTCACCAGCGTCGCATCCAGGACGTAAACGGCCCGACCAATGTCCGCGGTTGTCAGCACTCCTGCGTTCAGGTTTAGGATAATTGAACATCGGGCCCGCCCCCCGTCACGTACCCTCACCTGAACGCCTCGATGAACTTGTCCGGGAAGTGCTCGGTCATGATGCTGTGCTTGACGGCGTTTTCCCTGGCTTCCAGATGGCGGCTTCTCATCATGATGTCGTCCCAGATGGCTTTGGCGCGGTCGGGCATCTGGCTGAACAGGTAGGCGGCGGCGTAGCTGCGGATGCCGTCGTCGGGGTCGTCCAGCAGGGGCAGCATCTCCATGCGGCCGTCGGGCGGCACCGTGTCCAGGGTGCGGACGGCCACGCCCATCGCCTTCAGGTATTTCTTCATGGTGCGATGATGGTCCAGGAACGCGGCCTGGAAGTATTGGGTGGTGGCGGCGCGGAAATCGCCGATCAGGGTGGCCACGCGGGCCTGGTGTTCTTGCGGTGTCATCGTTTGGAACCCCTATAGGATCAAGCCCAGCTTCTTCATCACGTCGATGCCCGTCACCCGCTGCACCTCATAGGATGCCCCCTTCAGGGATTTGCGCAGGCTGATGACGGCGCCCTCATAGGCGGGGCCGTTGAAGACGGCGGTGATCTCCTCGTGCAGCACCCTGGGCAGGCGGACGATGTTCTCCACCGAATGGATCAGGTCCTGGGATATGTCCTGGCCGATGGCCGACTGTTCGACGATGTGGTGATAGTCGTAGCCGTCGCCGGCGCTGCCGAAGCGCTTTTCCAGGTCTTCCCGCGTCTGCGCCCCACCTTTCTTGAAGGCGCGGATGCTGGAGAAGAGTTCCTGTTCCGAACTCATCATCAATTCTTCCAAGGGCCGCAGGTCGGCCTCGACATACTCGAACGTCGCCCGGGCGGCGGCTTCGAATTCGGGCCGCAGGACGTAAGCGTCCTGGGCCAGTTCCGCCAGCAGGGCGGCGTCGGCGATCTCGCCCACGCCGGGGATGACGTTGCTGCCCAGTTCGGCGGCGATGCGGGCGCCCCGGCGCCAGGTCAGCACGCGGGTGGCGGTCTTGCGCAGGGCGCGGCGCACCAGGCTCTGGCTGGTCTTCTTCAGGCGTTCCAGCTTGGCGTCGTTGTCCGGCTTGGTTTCCGGCGCGTTGCCGACCAGGTCGGCGCCATCCTTGGGGCGGAATTCGCCCCCTTGGCCATCGGGCGCGCCCTCCGGCCAGCCCGGATGGTCGGGGTCGTCCACGGCGGCCTTGGCCACGGCGCTCTTGACCATACCGGACCCCATCCGGCGCAGGGCCTTGCGGGCCCGCACCTGGCTGATCGGGGGCAGGCGCAGGTACTGCGTGCCGATGACGGCCTGGGCCAGGTTGCCTTGGTTGAGCGCGCGGGCGATGGGCAGAAGACGCGCATACAGCTGCGCCACGTCGCCCCCGCCGATGACGGCGGTCAGCAAGGCGTCCAATGCCGCGCGGGGACGGGGCGACCAGCCCGCCGCCGTCCGCTGCAGCAAGCGGAACGGACCCCAGGCCGGACCCCGGGCGTCACAGCTGACCGCCAGCCAAGTCTCTGAATTCTTTCGGGCAAGGGGGTGGCCTTGCGTGGCGTCAAACGCCCCGGTCATTCCTTTCTCCATTCCCATGATGGCTGGAATGGATAGGAACATACAGGGAACATTTCGGCAATTGGAATCTCGCGCTTAGGGTGTTTTAAGTGCGGATATGATTCCTGTTTGGCCCATCGCCTTGGCGGGGGTCGGCCGCTTTCGCAGGCCCGGTTGTGGTCACGCCGCGCGGCCGCCCTATCTTGCTTCCGCCGGCGGCGGGCCGGCCCCCAAGACGGGAGAAGAACCCTGCGCAGCCTCGATTTCAGTTCCTGGCAGAATTTGTTGATGACCTTCATCGGCCTGGCGCTGGTCACGCTGATCGGCGTGGGTATCCGGCTGGTGATGATGTCCACCATCCAGCAGCGGCGCGAGCGGGCGAACCGCCAGATCAATGAACGTCTGCGCGTCCTGATCGCCGCCTACAAGACGCTGGGGGGATCGTTCACCGGCGACCTGACGGTGGATCCCACCCACCACCGCGACCTGCTGCGGCGGGAGGAGGAGGCCGCCTTGGCCGCACCCGCCCCCGGCCCCCTGGATTTGCAGCGCGAGGCCGCCATCGGCGGGTCCGACCGCGCCCGGCGCATCCGCGACGCGGTGGAGGCCGCCTTGTCCGATGTCATCCTGCTGGGCACGGAGGCGCATGTCCGGCTGGCGGACCAGGCGGCGCGCGACCTGGTGGCGGGCCGGCCCATCCACACGCAGGCCCTGGTGGTGGCGCTGCGCGATTTCATCCGCGCCGCCCTGGATTTGGACCCCATCCCCGCCGGCCTCGCCATTCCCATGCAGGGCCCGGCCCGCCCGGCGCCGGGCGGCAACAACCGTAAGGACAAGGACGACGGCCAGCGCGGGGACAAGGGCGGCGGCCAGGGCATGGGAATGGGCGGCGGGGGAGGCGGCGGGGGTGGCTTCAGCCTGACCGACGACGACGCCCACGCCGGCCATCATTCCTGAACCTCTTATCAAGGTCCCTCATGCGCCGGGCGCCAGCATCCGCTGGCTGGGCTTCCTCAGTTTTCAGTCCGCTACGCTTCCCAAAAACTTCCGGCGGCCCCGTCGGGGCCTACGGTGGCGTGCGTTGAAAACCCACGCCACCGCTGCCTATCACGCCAGGCTGTTGATCAGCCCGCCCTCCACCCGGATGGCCGCGCCATTAGTGGCGGCGGACAAGGGGCTGGCCAGATAGGCTACCAGGTTGGCGATCTCCTCCGCCTCGATCATGCGGCCCAGCAGGGAGCCGGAGCGGGGGCCGGTGAAGAATTCGGCCTCCGCCTGCTCCGCCGTGACGTCGGGGTGGCTGGCGACACTTTTCAGGAAGTCGACGATGCCTTCGGACCGGGTGGGGCCGGGCATGACGGAATTGACGGTGACGGCGGTGCCCCGGGTCAAGCCCGCCATGCCCCGCGCGATCGACAACTGCGCCGTCTTGGTCATGGCGTAGTGGATCATGGTGGGATCCACCGCCAGCCCGGTCTCGCTGGACACGAAGATGACGCGGCCGGCCTTGCGCGCCAGCATGCCGGGGAAGTAGTGGCGGCTGAGGCGCACGCCGCTCATCACGTTGACGTCGAAATATTTCTGCCAGTCGGCATCGCTGATCGCCGCGAACGGCCGGCTTTCATAGATGCCGAGGTTGTTGACCAGGATGTCGGCCGCCGGCACGCGGGCGAACAGCGCCTCCGCCCCGGCGGCGGTCGTCACGTCGGCGACCACGCCTTCCACTTCCGTCCCACCGGAATTCAGGATGCCGTCCACCGCCGCATCCACCTTGGCCTGGTCGCGGCCGATGATGACGACGTGCGCGCCCTCCTGCGCCAGCTTGCGCGCGATTTCCAGGCCGATGCCGGCGGTGGAACCGGAAACGATGGCCTTTTGGCCGATGATCTTGAGGTCCATGACAAGTCTCCTGAGTTGATGCCAGCGGCACGAGGTTCCGCTTCGTGCCGCTGTAGGCTGCGACCGCAGCCGCCGGAACTTTTCGGGGAGCGTTAGCGGACCGAAAAGTGAGGATCAGCCAAGCCAGCGGATGCTGGCGCCCGGCGTTTGAGGGGGCCTTTGATCGGTCACGATCGAAGGCCGCGCGTGCGACTAACGGGCCTGAAGGTATGGCTGGGGGGCCAGCACCACCATGGAGTAAGGTGGAACAGTATTTGTGACTGTGAGGAATAAGTGCCGCGCATCGTCATGGACCGGTCGGGGGAGATGGAGGTGTTCGCCCGGGTGGTGCGGGAGGGCGGCTTTTCGGCAGCCGCACGCAGCCTGGACCTGACCCCCTCGGCCATCAGCAAGCTGGTCGCCCGGCTGGAGGCGCGGCTGGGCGCCCGCCTGCTGGTGCGCACCACCCGCGCTCTGACCCTGACGGAGGAGGGGGCCGCCTATCACCAGGCTGCCCTTCGCATCCTGCAGGACATGGCGGCGGCGGAGCGCGTGGCGGCCGGCGGCGCCATCCGCGGCCGGCTGGTGATCAGCGCGTCATTGCCCTTCGGCCGCATGGTGGTGGCGCCGGCGGTGGCCACCTTCCTGGCCCGCCATCCGGACATGGTGATCGACCTCAGCCTGACGGATGAGATGGTGAACCTGGTGGCGCAGAAGGCGGACATCGCCATCCGCATGGGCGACCTGCCCGACAGCGCCCTGATGGCCCGCAAGCTGGGGCAAAGCCGCCGCGTGGTGTGTGCCGCCCCGGCCTATCTGGCGCGCAAGGGCGTGCCGGCGGCGCCGGCCGACCTGCGCCACCACGACTGCCTGGCCTTCACCTTCCGCCGTGCCGGTGCCGGCTGGCCGTTCAGCGTGGACGGCCGGGAAGAGACGCAGCCGGTGGCCGGTCCGCTGTCGGTCAACAATGGCGAGACCCTGCGCCAGATGGCGCTGGCCGGCGTCGGCATCGCCCGCCTGGGCTTGTTCCACGTGGCCGAGGACATCGCGCGGGGTGACCTGGTGCCCGTGCTGGAGGATCACAACCCCGGTGATCTGGAACAGGTGCACGCCGTCCACGTCGGCGGCGGGCCGGTGCCGACCCGGGTGCGCGCCTTCATCGACCATCTGGTGCGGGCGACGGCGGCCGCGCCCCATTTCGCGGCGTCTTGATCGAAAGTCCATCCTGCGCCTGTTCGCCGTTGCCGCCATGCTGCCGGAAACGGGAGGATGCGATGTTTCGATGGATGGCGGCGGGTCTACTGGCGGTCCTGCTGACGGCCGGCCCGGCCTGGGCGGCGACGGAACCCACCGCCGTGTTCGACGTGCAGTTCGTCAACACCTCCCCCGCCGAGACGACGGCGGAGGAGACGGCGCGGGTGGCGCGCCTGGGCGCCGACCTTCAGGCGGCCCTTGCCCAGTCGGGTCGTTACCGCATCGTCGATCTGGGCCCCTGGGCGGCCAAGCTGAAGGCCCAGCCGGCCCCGCGCGATTGCCCGCCCTGCGCCTTCGAGGTGGCGACCCAGGCGGGCGCCAAGGTGGCCGTCATCGCCTGGGTGCAGAAGGTCAGCAATTTGATCCTGAACCTGAACGTCAGCATCCGCGACGCCGGCACCGGCGCCCTGCTGAAGGGGGGCAGCGTCGACATCCGCGGCAACACCGACGTGTCCTGGAACCGGGGCCTGAAATTCCTGCTGGAGGAGCACGTGTTTAATGAATGATCCCACCAGCGTGAGGTTTCCTCACGCTGGTGTAGGACGCGACGGCGTCCGCCGGAAGTTTTTGGGGAGCGCAGCGGACTAAAAACTGAGGAAGCCCAAGCCGGCGGATGCCGGCGCCCGGCGCTTGAGGGGGTGTACGGAGACGGTTCCTAGACCGGCTGTTCGATGGACGCGGCCAGGCCGGTGAACAGCTTCGGCCCCGTTTCCGTCATGTGCCAGCAATCCTCCAGCCGGATGCCGAATTCGCCGGGGATGTAGATGCCGGGCTCGTCGGAGAAGCACATGCCGGGTTCCAGGGGCGTGTCGTCGCTCAACACCAGGTAGGGTGATTCATGTCCGTCCAGGCCGATGCCGTGGCCGGTGCGGTGTGACAGGCCGGGCAGGCGATAGCCGGGGCCCCAGCCTTCCCCCTCGTAATAGCGGCGCACGGCCTTGTCGATGTCGCCCACGCGGATGCCCAGCTTCGCGGTTTCCAGCGCCACCTCCTGCCCACGCTTCACCGTCGCCCACACCTTGCGCTGGCGGGCGCTGGGCTGGCCGTACACGAAGGTGCGCGAGATGTCGGACTGATAGCCGTGCACGGCGCAGCCGCAGTCCAGCAGGATGGTGGACCCGTCGCGCACCACCTGCGGCTGGATGGAGCCATGGGGATAGGCGCTGGCCTCGTTCAGCAACACCAGGGAGAATTCGGTGCGGCCGCCCAGCGCCTGCGTGGCGCCGTCCACCAGGCCCGCGATGTCGGCAGCACTCATGCCCGGCTGTATGCGGGTGTGGGTGTGGCGCAAGGCCGCCAGGGTGATGTCGTTCGCCACCTGCATCAGGGCCAGTTCTGCCGGCGACTTGTGCATGCGGCAGGCCCGCACCAGCGCGTCGCCGGAGATGATGTCGTAGTCGGGCGTCAACTGGCGGATGCCGTCGATGATGAAAAAGCGGGTGGTGGGTTCCACCGCCACCTTGCCCGTCCGGATGCCGCTGTCCTTCAGCGCCTGGACGATGCGCTGGAACGGGCTTTCGTGCTCATCCCAGGGGCGGACGTCGCCGTCCACCGCCAGGGTTTCGCGCACCGACGGTTCCTCGAACGCCGGGGTCACCACCACCACCTTGCCCTTGGCTGGGATCAGGGCGGCGGTGGTGCGTTCCGACCGGTGCCAGCGGATGCCGGTGAAATATTCCAGGCTGGACCCCGATTCGACCAGGAAGGCGGCGATGCCCTGGCGGCCCATCAGGTCCTGCAGCTTGGCCATGCGGGCCTGCCGCTCCGCCGCCGTGATGGGCTGGGCGTTGGCGGTCAGGGGTTTCAGGTCCGATGGCGTATCCGCGGCGGCACGGGCAAGCAGGGGGGCCGCGAAGGGGGCGACGGCGGCGGCGGACAGGAAAAGGCGGCGCGAGACCATGGTCGAAGTCTTCCCTGCGATTTTCGGGGCCGGTTCATCCGGCTGTCTGCCGTCCCGTCTATCACAAGAACACCGCCTTTTCGCGCCGATTTCAGGCGCTTGCCGCCGCCTCCGCCGCGCGCCGCGCCATGAAGGCCCGCAAGCCGTCCTCCATCTCGTCCCACACCCGGGCCAGGGCGGGGCTGGTGCGCAGGGTGTCGGCATAGCGCGCCACCGCCTTGTGGCGGTCCAGCAGTTCCGTGCGGCCGGAAAAGCCCATCAACCCTTGCAGGGTGTAGCGGATGGGCGTCAGCCAGGCGTCGGCGGTGGTGACCTGGTTGCCGAAGGCGTAGGTGCCGGCATGGGCGGCCAGCAGGGCGTCCAACTGCCCCAGCCCCGCATCCAGCTTGGCCAGTTGCGCGGTGATCGCCGCCTCATCCCGGTTCTTGGTGTCGAACAGGCCGAACAGCGGCCCCATCTCCCGCATCACATACTGGTCGGCCACGGCGGTGACCAGGCGCACCTGGGCACGGTCGCGTGGGCTCACGGGATGCAGCGGCACCTCGGGGAAGGCCTCTTCCAGATAGTCGACGATGACCGCCGATTCCGGCAGGCCGGTGCCGTCGTCCAGCATCAGCACGGGCACCCGCACCAGCGGGTTCAGGGCGCGGAATTCGGCGGAGGTGCGCCAGTCGGCCGGCGGCGCTACGATGTCGATGGCCAGGCCCTTGGCATGGATCGCCGCGCGCACCCGGGCGGCGTAGGGGGAAAGCGGCAGGGAATAGAGTTTCATGACCGTCCTCGGTGTCCAGAATGCGCGGCTGAGGCTGACGATAGGCGCCCTCCGCCCCGCCGGCTTGCAAAAACGCGACGGCCGTCCGGTGGCTGGATGGGGGAAAAACCCATGCGCCCGGTGACCGCCGCACCCAAGGGCGTGCTGGCGCCCGGTGCGGCGGCCCAGCGCTTCCGCCTGGGCCGTTACCTGCCCGCTGATGATCTGGCGCCGGTGGTGGAGCATTACTGGGTGGTCGCCTGGGATCTGGCGGGCCAGCCGCCCCATGTCCAGCGCACCTTGCCCTATCCGGCCGTGAACCTGGTGTTCGACCGGGGGCGCACCGCCATCTTCGGCCCCATGCGGGGCGTCTTCGCCTATGAACTTCAGGGCGTCGGCCGGGTGCTGGGCATCCGCTTCAGGCCCGCCGGTTTCCGGGCACTGTTGGGCGCACCCCTGTCCACCCTGGTCGATCGCGTGGAGCCTTTGACCCTTGTGCTGGGCGAGGCGGCCTCGGGTGCCGAGGAGGCCGTGCTGGCGGCGGAGGGCGACGAAGGCATGGTGGCGGTGGCGGAGCCGTTGATCCGGGGCGCCCTGGCCGAGCCGCCACCCATGGCGGGCGAGGTCAACCGCCTGGTGGCGCTGGTGGAGGCCGACCGCGACATCCTGCGGGTGGAGGATCTGGCAGCGCGTTCCGGCCTGGGCACCCGCGCCCTGCAACGGCTGTTCGCCGAGCTGGTGGGCGTCTCGCCCAAATGGGTCATCCGCCGCGCCCGCCTGCACGAGGCGGCGCACCAGCTGGGCCAGGGCCGGCCCGTGGACCTTACCACCCTGGCGCAGGATCTGGGGTATTTCGACCACGCCCACTTCACCCGTGACTTCAAGGCCGTGGTGGGGCAATCACCCTCCGACTATCGCGACGCCTGCGTTCCAAAAGATTAAGACCAGCGGCACGAAGTTTTGACTCGTGCGGCTGTAGGTCCCGACCGGGACCGCCGGAGCTTTCCGGGGAATGTAGTGGACTGGAAAGCGAGGATCAGCCAAGCCCGCGGATGCGGGCGCCCGGCGCGTGAGGGGGCCTTTGATCGGTCAAGATCAAAGGCCGCGCGGACAAGGATGGAAGACAGGAATGACCATGTGGGATCGATTGCGCTGGCTGGTGCCGGCGGCCCTGGCCTGGGTCGTGACCGACCAGGCGACCAAGGCCTGGCTGAAGCGGGCGCTGACCCCGGGCGTGGATCTGGTGGCGCTGAACGGCGCCATCCTGGTGACGCCCGTCTACAACCACGGCGCCTTCCTCAGCCTGGGGGCGGGCATGGGCGAGCATGCCCGTGGCCTGGTCTTCACCGTCGGCGTCGCCCTGGTGCTGCTGGCCCTGCTGGTGTGGAGCCTGCGGGCGCGGACGTTGACACGCCTGGAACTGCTGGGTGCCGGCAGTTTTCTGGGCGGCGGCCTGGGCAATCTGTGGGACCGCCTGGCGCAGGACGGCATGGTGTTCGATTTCCTGAACCTGGGCATCGGCCCGGTGCGCACCGGCATCTTCAACGTCGCCGACGTCGGCCTGATGGTGGGGGTGGCGCTGTTCGTCCTGGGCAGCCTGACGGGCTGCCGCCCGGCCGCCTCTTGATCGGGACAGCCTGAGGATGGGCAAGAAAACGGATCGCATCCTGGCGGTGGCCGACATGGCCGGCACCGTGCTGTTCGCGATGGAAGGGGCGATGGCCGCCTTGCGCGGCGGGCTGGACCTGTTCGGCGTGCTGGTGCTGTCGTTCGCCACGGCTCTGGGCGGTGGGGTTTTGCGCGACGTGCTGATCGGCGCCACCCCGCCGGCGGCAGTGCAGAACTGGCGCCTGCCGGCGGCAGCCTTCGCGGCCGGGGCCGCCACCTTCATCGGCCATGCCGCCATCGGCCACATCCCGCTGGGGGTCATGACCGCCCTGGATGCGGCCGGCCTGTCGCTGTTCGCCGTGGCCGGGACGGAAAAGGCGTTGGAACGCGGCATCCCGCCGTTCAGCGCCGTGCTGATGGGCACCATCACCGGGGTGGGCGGCGGCACCCTGCGCGATATCCTGCTGGCCCAGGTGCCGGCCATCCTGCGGGTGGACGTCTACGCCACCGCCGCCCTGTTCGGCTCCGCCGTCATGGTGACGCTGATCCGCCTGGGGGTGGCACCCAAATACGCCGCCTTGGCCGGCGGCGGCGCCTGCTTCGCGTTGCGCATGGTGGCCGTCTGGCGGCACTGGGGTCTGCCCACGGCGGCGGGTCTGGGGTCCTAGGGCTCCCTCAGGCGCCGGGCGCGGGCATCCGCCCGCTGGGCTAATCCTCGATTCCCAGTCCGCCTTCGGCTCCCCGGGAATCTCCGGCGGACGCCGTCGCGTCCTACAGCGACACGAGTAAGCTCTCGTGCCGCTGGCATTAGTTTGGCGTACCGGTGCCCTTGTCAGCATCCGAGCCCTTGTGCTTGTCCGCCTTCTGCGCGGCGATCAGGGCGTCGGCCGCCTCCTTGTCGATGGGCATCATGCGGTCGATCAGGCAGGTGGGCGACACCGGCATGCCCACCAAGGTCAGCGGGTCGGTGCGGCAGAACTCATCATTATAAGAGACGTGGGCGAATCCGTAGAAACCCAGGCCCACGCAGCGGTCGGTCAGATCGACGCGCAGGAACTTGCCGCGTTCCCGCAGCGTCACCAGGATGGTGCGGTCATTGATGACCTTGGTGTCCTTGATGTCCCGCATGGAGATGCACAGCGGCCCCCGGTCTTCCTTGGTGGGCTGGGCGGACGCCACGGCCGTGCCATCGGGGCCTGCCGCCTGATCCGGCTGGGCGGCGCATCCCGCCAGGAGGGCGGTGGCGAGGAATGCGGCAAGGGCGAGGGGGCGGGACATGGCGGCTCTCCGGCAGGGGCTTGGTCCATACGGTACGCCCCGAGTCGCATGCCCACAAGCGGATGGCGGCGCTGTGCCGCGCCCCCCGTATACGTGCGGCCTTCCACCCAGGCGGATAGGCCGATCGGCCCGGATAGGCTTCCGCCAGCAAGCCGTGCTAGCATCCAGGCGATGTACAATGACGTCGTCGACCTGCGCGAATTCTACGAAAGCAGCCTGGGCCAGGTGGTCCGCCGCTTGGTGCGCCGCCGCCTGCGTGAGCTGTGGCCCGACGTGCGCGGCCAGCGCGTTCTGGGAATCGGCTACGCGACACCCTTCCTGCGTCCCTTCCTGCCGGAGGCGGAACGGGTGATGGCGGTCATGCCCGCCGCCCAGGGGGTGGTGTTCTGGCCGCCCGAGGGACCGGGGCTGGTGACCCTGGGCGAAGAATCGGAACTGCCTTTTTCCAACATGTCGGTTGATCGCGTGCTGCTGGTCCATGGGCTGGAGTTCACCGAGCACCTGAAACCCATGATGCAGGAGATCTGGCGCGTGCTGGCCGGCGGCGGCCGCCTGATCGCCGTGGTGCCCAACCGCCGGGGCATCTGGGCCCGCACCGACCGCACGCCGTTCGGCCATGGCTCCCCCTTTTCCACCGGGCAATTGCGCCGCGTGCTGCGTGCCAACCTGTTCGTGCCGGAACGGGAGACGTCGGCGCTGTTCATGCCGCCCATGCGGTCGCGCTTCCTCATGGCCTCGGCCGGCGCCGTGGAAAACCTGGGCGCCCAATGGTTTCGCGCCTTCGCCGGCGTGCAGATCGTCGAAGCCAGCAAGCAGATCTACGCCACCACCTCCACCCGGGTGGTGGAGGCGCGGCGGCGCATGGCCCCGTCGGTGGCCCAGCCCGCCTTTTCCGGCCTGGCGGCGGAGCGGCGCATGTTGCCCCGGCTGGTGGCGCCGGGCGGTGGGGCCGGCGATCCCGAGGCCCAGCCCTGAGATTCCCGCAACCGTGCCGGGCGCGCGGGACTCGTATTGGGGGTGCTTGACAGGGCGGTGGTCGCCTGTATAGTGCGCGCTCTCTTAGAAACGGGTCCTGTGCTAGGTCCCGTCGTTCCGTTTTGCGTGGGCGCTGGTCACTCGTGCACCAGCCCCGGCCAGATCAGTGGTGGGCTAGAATGTTCGCAGTCATCCGCACCGGCGGTAAGCAGTACAAGGTCGCGGCCGGCGACGTCATTAAGGTCGAGAAGCTGGCGGGTGACGCCGGCGCCTCCCTGAAGCTGGACGAGGTCCTGCTGGTCAGCGATGCCGGCAGCACCACCGTCGGCACCCCGCTGGTGGCTGGCGCCGCCGTGACGGCGACCGTTGTGGCCCAGGCGCACGCCCCCCACATCATCGTCTTCAAGAAGAAGCGCCGTCAGAACTACCGCCGCAAGAACGGCCATCGTCAGGACCTGACGATCCTGCGCATCACCGACATCCAGGCCGGCGCCTAATCGGCAGCCCGCCCCCCTCGATTTAAGGAGTATTCGAGATGGCACATAAAAAGGCAGGCGGTAGCTCCCGCAACGGTCGTGACAGCGCCGGTCGTCGTCTGGGCGTGAAGGCCTTCGGCGGTGAAGCCGTCGTTTCCGGCAACATCATCGTCCGCCAGCGCGGCACGAAGTTCCACCCCGGCGCCAACGTCGGCCTGGGCAAGGACCACACCATCTTCGCGACCGCCGAAGGTTCGGTGAAGTTCCACACCGGCCGTCAGGGCCGCACCTACGTGTCCGTTGAACTGGCCCAGGCGCCGGTGGCCCTCGCCGCCGAGTAACCTGCCCGTTTCGGCACAGGTATCGAGTCTGATCGGGGGGACGGGTGACCGTCCCCCCGATTTGCATTTGCCGCGCTTCGCGCAAACGCCGCTTCTCTTTTTTGATAGGCCCCGACTGGGGCCGCCGGAGCGAGCACCGAAGGGCGGAGCGAGGAAGCCAAGCGGGCGGATGCCCGCGCCCGGCGATTGAGGGGGCCTTTGATCGATACCGATCAAAGGCCATTAATATAAGGCCCGCCCATCATGAAGTTCCTGGACCAGTGCAAGATCTACCTCAAGAGCGGTGACGGCGGCCCCGGCTGCGTCGGTTTCCGGCGTGAGAAGTTCATTGAGTTCGGCGGACCGGATGGCGGCAACGGCGGGCGTGGCGGCGACATCGTGATCGAGGCCGTGGACGGCCTGAACACGCTGATCGACTATCGCTACAAGCAGCACTTCAAGGCCCAGCGCGGCGGCCACGGCATGGGCCGCGACCGGTCCGGTGCCGCCGGTGAGCAGATGGTGCTGAAGGTCCCGGTCGGGACCCAGGTGCTGGATGACGACCAGGAAACCGTGCTGGCTGACATGATGGAGGTGGGCCAGCGCGTCGTCCTGCTGAAGGGCGGTGACGGCGGTTTCGGTAACGCCCACTTCAAGACCTCCACCAACCGTGCGCCGACCAAGTCCGGTCCCGGCTGGCCGGGGGAGGAGCGCTGGGTCTGGCTGCGCCTGAAGCTGATCGCCGACGTCGGCCTGGTGGGCCTGCCCAACGCCGGCAAGTCCACCTTCCTGGCCGCCGTGTCCCGCGCCCGGCCCAAGATCGCCGACTATCCCTTCACCACGCTGGTGCCCAACCTGGGCGTCGTGCGCGCGGGTGAGGAGGAGTTCGTGGTGGCCGACATTCCGGGCCTGATCGAGGGCGCGCACGAGGGCCACGGCCTGGGCGACCGCTTTCTGGGCCATGTGGAGCGCACCCGCGTGCTGCTGCACCTGGTGGACGGCACGCAGGAGGATGTGCAGAAGGCCTACCGCACCATCCGGCGTGAGCTGCGTGCCTATGGCGGCGGCCTGGCCGACAAGCCGGAGATCGTGGCCCTGAACAAGGTCGACGCCCTGACCGAGGAAGAGCTGGCGGAAAAGAAGCTGAAGCTGCGCCGGTCGGCCAAGAAGCCGGTGATGGTGCTGTCCGGTGCCACCGGCGAACATGTGCCCGACGTACTGTTCGCGCTTCTGGAGCAGATCAAGGCTGCGCGTCTTGGTGATGGCGAGGAAGCGCGCACCAAGGCATACAAGGCGCGGTACAATCCCCTGGATGACATTTCCCAGGCCGATAAAGGGACACGTTAGCAAATGACCGACGCCACCGCCCGCAAGGATGTTTCCCCAACCGGTGCGGTGGCGTTGTTAGATGTCCCGCCGGTGTTGGGTGCCCGGCGCCTGATCGTCAAGATCGGCTCCGCCCTGCTGGTGGATGGCGAGACCCACCAGATCCGCCGCGATTGGCTGGACGGCGTGTGCGACGACGTGGCGGCCCTGCGCCGCCGGGGCGTGGACGTGGTCATCGTCTCCTCCGGCGCGGTCGCCGTGGGGCGCGAACATCTGGGCCTGGTGGGCCGCCCGCTGAAGCTTGAGGAAAAGCAGGCCGCCGCCGCCACGGGGCAGATCCGCCTGGCCCACGCCTACCAGGAAACCCTGGCCCGCCACGACATCACCGTGGCCCAGGTGCTGCTGACCCTGGACGATACCGAGGACCGCCGTCGGCACCTGAACGGCCGCGCCACCATTGAAACCCTGCTGAAGCTGGGGGCGGTGCCCGTGATCAATGAGAATGACACGGTGGCCACGGCCGAGATCCGCTTCGGCGACAACGACCGCCTGGCCGCCCGCGTGGCGCAGATGATCAGCGCCGACACCCTGATCCTCATGTCCGACATCGATGGCCTGTACACCGCCGACCCGCGCAAGGACCCGGACGCCCGCCATCTGCCGGTGGTGACCGAGGTGACGGCGGAGATCGAGGACATGGCGGGGGAACCGCCCGCCGGTTACAGCAGCGGCGGCATGGTGACCAAGATCGCCGCCGCCCGCATCGCGCTGGCCGCCGGCTGCCGCATGGCCATCGTCTCCGGCAAGCGCGACAACCCGCTGGCGGCACTGGAGCGGCCGGTGGCGGAGGGAGGGGCGCTGTGCACCTGGTTCCTGCCGGCCGCCGAACCCCAGACGGCGCGCAAGCGCTGGATCGCCGGTTCCCTGAAGCCGGCCGGCACCCTGGTGGTGGATGATGGTGCCGCCCAGGCGCTGGCCCGCGGTGGCAGCCTGCTGCCCGCCGGCGTGCGTGAGGTGGACGGGACGTTCGAGCGGGGTGACCTGGTGGCGGTGCGCACCCTGGCCGGCCGCGTCATCGCCCGCGGCCTGGTGGCCTATTCCTCAGATGACGCCCGCCGCATCCAGGGCCGCCGCAGTGCGGAGATCGAGGCCAGCCTGGGCTGGCGCGGCCGGGACGAGATGATCCACCGGGATGACCTGGCGTTAGGATGAAAGCCGGTACAGGCCGGCCGTCTCGGCGGACCTGCAATTCTCTTCCATTCTCTTGTGGAATTTCTCTTTCCTCAGCGCCTCGAAGAAGATGCCGGCCAGCTGTTCATCCCCCAGGTTTTCCGCAACCTTCCGGATGAACGGTTTCTTGGTCGTCTTTGACATTTCCGTGAGTTCGTCAAGGCTGAGCATGGCGGGCCTGGACGCGCCGGACACCCATTTCGCCGCCGTGCTGTCGCCTTGCGCGCAACTGGCGGCGTGCGGCGAATTCAGAAGCATGGTCTGAAAGAAGGCCTCGTCAGCCATGTTGGACTTTCGCAGTCTGGTCGCGATGGCCGAGTGCATGTTTTCGACCACGAATTCAACATGGGGCCGGGCGATCGTGCACCATTGCGAGCCCTTGAAATAAGAGAACTCAACCGGCCCCAGTTTGTCCGCCTTTCTCATGCCGGCGCCGGGAATTTCCACATATTCCCATTCGATCCGGTCATAGGTGCCGGCGAGCCATTTCGGACAGTCGGCTCCACTTATCCTGTCCCAGGACAGGATGCTCTTGCCCGCTGGTGCCCAACGCCTGATCTGTTCAGCGGTTTGAACCGGCAGATGGGTGGCGGACAGAATGACGGCGTGGCTCCACACCGGATGAAGCCGAAGCCCCAGCGCCATCATGTCCAATGTCGCGTCAACCAGGCTTACGCCACCCCAAGAGCATGTGCGTGTCGAAATGACGGAGACGTTCTTGAGGGACTCAACCAGATGCGACACGCCGATAAGCGTTGATGATTTCGCGCGTCGGTCGATATGGATAATAAAATAATCGTCTTCGTTGTATAGGGTGCGCAAAAGCCGCCCCAGCTGCTGCAGCTCCGCATGCACCAATATGTTGTATAATAAAGGCATTTGGGCTCGCGGCGACCGGGAGTCGGCAGGGATTAATCCGACGGTACTACATATATAGTAATAGTTCGGAGAATCATCCTATTCCAATAGCCATAACCGACGCGCGGCTACGTGCCGCATCGAATGATGCGACGGGTTTGGCCAAGGCATGCGTAGCCAGCGTGGGCGCGCCTGCTAAGGCGGCCACGGGCGCTGTCCCCCGAGTCGATTCCTTACCTGGACCCTAACGCACCCGGCAATTCACGTAAGGATGAAAGCTCGATATAGGGGTGGGCGATGGGGCCGGACACCATCTCGTGGGCCCAGGTGGTGTGATAGGGCACATGGAAACCCCGGCCGCCCAGGGCCGCCACCGGCAGCACGTCGGATTTCAGCGAATTGCCGGCCATGGCGAAATCGGCGGCATCCACGCCGTGGCGGTCCAGCAGGCGGCGGTAGGTGGCGTCGTCCTTTTCCGACACGATCTCGATGCGGTGGAACAGATCGGCCAGGCCGGAGCGGGCGATCTTGCTTTCCTGGTCGAACAGGTCGCCCTTGGTGATCAGCCAGATCTCGTGGTCACGCTCGCGCAGGGTCTCGATAACCTCCGCCGCACCGTCGATCAGGTCCACCGGGTGGGCCAGCATGGCGCGGCCGCGGCCCATCAGCGTCTGGATGGCGTCGCCGGGGATGCGGCCGCCGGTCAGTTCCAGCGCCGTCTCGATCATCGACAGGGTGAAGCCCTTGATGCCGTAGCCGTAGGCCGCCAGGTTGCGCCGTTCCACCAACAGCAGGCGGTCATCGATGGTGGCGGGATCCAGATCGCTGTGGCGCAGCAGCAGGTCGCGGAACTCGCCGTACGAGGTCGAGAACATGGCCTCGTTGTGCCAAAGGGTGTCGTCGCCATCCAGGGCGATGACGCGTGGCGGCAGAGGTCTGGACATGGGGAAACAAACTCCAAAGGAACGTCAGGCGGCCCGGTCGCTGGTGGCCGCCGCTGTAGGGGGTGACGATACCCCCGCCGCACGCATCAAGGCCAGGCACAGCAGCGATGCGGTCAGGCCGCAGGCGGCGGCGCTGGGCCAGCCCCAATGACCGGCGCAGGCCGCGAACAGCGGCGGGCCGATCAGGGATCCGCTGGCGCCGAACTGGGTTAGCAGGCCGTTGGCCGCCGGCAGGCCCCGGTCGCTGCCGGCCACCGCTGGCAGCATGGCGAAGGCCAGGCCGGGATAGACACCGGACAGGGCGTTCAGGCCGATGACCACGCCGGCGGCGGTGGCCAGGTCCGGGCCGGGCGTGAACACCAGGAACAGCAGGGCGGCCGGCAGCACGATGCTGAGCGCCATCAGGGCGAATGAGGTGCTGCGCGCCAGGTCCCGCCCGTGGTTGCGGTGATTCCACCATCCCGCCACCACGCTGCCCGCCACGGTGGCGAATGAGGCGATGCCGGTGACCAGGCCGGCGGTGTCCGCATTGGCGCCGGCCCGGTCCACCAGGAAGGTGGGTAGCATGCCCAGCAGCCCGACCTCGAACGTGGTGTAGCAGCCGAAGCCCACCGCCAGCGCCCAGGCCCGCCGCGTGGCGCCGGCCTTGCCGGCGGCCGTGTCGCGCACGCGTGCCCCCACGCTGGCGGTCATGGGCCAGGACAGCGCCAGCGCGCCCGCCGCCGTCACCCCGCCCCCCAACAGGGCCACGCGCCAGGACCAGGCCGCCGCCGCCCAGCCGGACGCGATGGCGCCCAGGGCCAGGCCCACGGGCACGAAACTGCTCCACAACGCCAGTGCCACGCCGCGCTGGCGCGGACTTGCCACCTCCAGGATCAGCATGGGGGCGGCGATGACGGTGGCGAGGTAGCCCGCACTTTCCAGCACGCGCCAGGCGATCAGGTCGCCGGGGCCCCGCGCCAGGCTTTCGCCCACCCCGCCCACGGCCAGCAGGGCGGTGCCGGCCAGCAGCGCCGGGCGCCGGCCGACCCGCTGGATGATGCCGCCGGCGATGCGGCCGAACCCGGCCCCGCCGATCTCCAGCAGGGAGATCACCAGGGCCGCCACGGTCAGGCTGAGCGTCAGGTCGCGCGCGATCAGGGGGATCAGCGCCGACATCTTGCCCAACTGGGCGGCGGCGATGACGCCGACGAAATAGAACCAGACGATCTTGAGCCAGCTTCTGTCCATGACGCCCTCGATACCGCGGAAGTGCGTCCCTTATGTGCCACGATGGCGGGCGGGGGGCCGCGCATAAGATATGCGTGGACAGGTGGGGCCGGCCCCCTAATCCCGGCGCAGCAGGAACACGCCTTGCTCGCCCGACCAGTTGGCGCGCCAGGTGGTGGCGTCGCTGGTCAACTGGTGGCCGGTATGGTCCAGGATGGCGCTGCGCTCCACCATGATGCCCAGATCGGCGCACAGGGCCGTGAAGTCGGCGATGGTGCAGAAGTGGATGTTGGGCGTTTCCCACCACTGGAAGCCCAGCCGGTCGGTCACCGGCATGCGGCCCGTCAGCAGCAGGGCCAGTCGCACCCGCCAATAGCCGAAATTGGGGAAGGAGACGATGACCCGCCGGCCGATGCGCAGCATCTCCAGCAGCACGCCGCGAGGGTCGCGGGTGGCCTGCAGGGTCTGCGACAGGATGACGAAGTCGAAGGCGTCGCTGGGATAATCCTTCAGGTCGATGTCGGCGTCACCCTGGATGACGGACAGGCCGCGCGACACGCAGGCGCGCACGCCGTCCATGCCCAGTTCCATGCCCCGGCCGTCCACGCCCTTCTCCCGGGTCAGCAGGTCCAGCAGGGCGCCGTCGCCGCAGCCGACGTCCAGCACGCGGGCGCCGGCGCCGACCATGTCGGCGATGCGGCGCAGATCGCCACGGATGTCGGTGCGGGGCGGGATGATGGTCGCGTCCATGAGGGTCACACCCGCCGCTTCAGGCCGCGATGGTCGGCGCAGCCGCTGATGAAGCCCCGCATCACCTGGTGGAACTCCGGCTCATCCAGCAGGAAGGCGTCGTGGCCCTTGTCGGTTTCGATCTCCACGAAGCTGACGTTGGCGGCCACGGCGTTCAGCGCGTGCACCACCGCCCGCGACTCCGACGTGGGGAACAGCCAGTCGCTGGAGAAGCTGGCCAGGCAGAAGCGCACCGGCGTGCCCTTGGCGCCCACGCGGAAGGCCTGGGCCAGCTGGCCGCCGTGCTCCGCCGCCAGGTCGAAATAGTCCATGGCGCGTGTGATGTAGAGGTAGCTGTTGGCGTCGAAGCGGTCGACGAAGCTGGCGCCCTGGTGGCGCAGATAGCTTTCCACCTGGAAATCGGCGTCGAAGCCGAAGGTGATGGCCTGGCGGCTTTGCAGGTTGCGGCCGAACTTGCGGTGCAGCGCCGCCTCGGACAGGTAGGTGATGTGGGCGGCCATGCGCGCCACGGCCAGGCCGCGCGCCGGGCTGGTGCCTTCCAGCAGATAGGCGCCGCCGCGCCATTCCGGATCGGCCATGATGGCCTGGCGCCCGACCTCATGGAAGGCGATGTTCTGCGCCGAATGGCGGGCGGCGGTGGCGATGGGCACGGCGGCGAACACCCGCTCCGGATAGGCCACCGCCCATTGCAGCACCTGCATGCCGCCCATGGATCCGCCGATGACGCAGAACAGCTGGGCTATGCCCATGGCGTCGATCAGCAGCCTCTGCGCCCGCACCATGTCGCCGATGGTGATGACGGGGAAATCCACGGCATAGGGCTGGCCCGTGGCGGGGTTGGTGTCGTGCGGCCCGGTGGACCCCATGCAGCCGCCGATGACGTTGCTGCAGATGACGAAGAAGCGGTCGGTGTCCACCGCCTTGCCCGGGCCGACCAGCGCCTCCCACCAGCCGGGCTTGCCGGTGATGGGGTGGGTGTCCGCGACATAGTGGTCACCGGTCAGGGCGTGGCACACCAGCACGGCATTGGACTTGTCGGCGTTCAGGGTGCCGTAGGTCTGATAGGCCAGGGTGAAGGGGCCCAGCTGCCCGCCGCCGTCCAGATCCATGGGCCGGTCGGCACCCAGCACGATGCGCTGGCCGGGCAGGACCAGGGCGGGGGCATCGGGGCTGTTGGCGGGCGCGGGCGGTACGATCATCTCGGGCGATCCTGGAAACCAGCCCGAATGACTAGGAAGGCGGGGCAGCGTCGTCAACGTTTTCTTTGATTTTACGGGGGGCAGGCTCTAAGACTCAGACGTTTCAGGTCAGGAATTCGAAATACCCTCCATGCCCCCCGCCAGCCCTTCGCTCGACGCCCTGCGCCGTGAAATCGATGAAATCGATGCGGCCATCCACGATTTGATCATGCGGCGCGGCCGGGTGGTGGAGCGCATGGCCCATTCCAAGGCCGGCGCCAAGGTCTTCATCCGCCCGGGCCGTGAGGCCAGCATCCTGCGCCGCCTGATCGGCCGCCACCAGGGTGCCGTGCCGGTGGCCGCCATCGTGCGCATCTGGCGTGAAATGATCGCCGCCATGACCCTGATCCAGGGCCCGTTCGCGGTGGCGGTCTACGCCCCCGGCGACGACCGCGGCCTGTGGGACATCGCCCGCGACCATTACGGCACCGTCACCCCGCTGACCCCGGTGAACACCACCCAGGGCGTGCTGCGCGCCCTGGCGGACGGCAGCGCCACCGTCGGTGTCGTGCCCGTGCCGCAGGAGGAGGAGACCGACCCCTGGTGGCGTTTCCTCATCAGCGATGACACCAAGACGCCCAAGATCATCGGCCGCTTGCCCTTCACCGCCCGCCCCGGCGGCCAGCGTGAGGGCGGCGACGCCCTGATCCTGGGCGCCGTCCCGCTGGAGGCGACGGGCCAGGACCACACCCTGCTGGGCGTGGAACTGGCGCAGGACATGAGCCGCGGCCGCCTGAAGGACATGATGGAGGCCGCCAGCCTGCCCGTGGGCTGGTTCCGCATCTTCCACCAGCCGGGTGGTGGCGGGTCCGTCCACCTGATCGAGGTGGAGGATTACGTGGATGGCAACGACGCCCGCCTGGCCGCGCTGGCGGAGAAGCTGGGCGACGCCCTGGTGCGTGTCCTGCCCGTGGGCGCCTATGCCCTGCCCGTGTCGCTGGAGCCGTCGCGCAAGGCCTGACCGGAAGGGGCTCCCGAGTCGCGCAGGGCATGCGCCCCCGATTCGCATAAGGCTTTGATAAGACTCATAGCTATCCTTACCTGGAGGCGGGTTTCGAGTCGCACCCGCCGCCCACGCCCCTCCGCCACCAGCGGTAAAAAGGGGCCGGCCGCCCAAGAAGAAGACCCTTACGTCCTGCCAAGAAGGTTGCTTGCCGCCATGTCCGCACCCGTCCCCAACCCCGGCATTCTCGACATCCATGCCTATGTGGGGGGGGAGGCGCATGCGCCGGGGGCCGCGCGGCTGATCCGCCTGGCCTCCAACGAGGGGGCCCTGGGCCCCAGCCCCAAGGCGGTGGCGGCCTACAAGGATGTCGCGGACCAGATCCACCGCTATCCCGACGGCGGCTCCACGGCGTTGCGCACCGGCCTGGCCCAGCGCTTCGGCCTGGACAGGGATCGCATCGTCTGCGGCAACGGCTCCGACGACGTGTTGCAGCTGCTGACCCGCGCCTACGCCGGCACCGGTGATGAGGTGCTGCACAGCGTCCACGGCTTCGCCATATATCCCATCAGCGCGCGTTTCGCCGGCGCGACGCCGGTGGCGGCACCCGAGACCAACCTGAAGACCGATGTGGATGCCATGCTGGCCCGCGTCACGCCGCGCACCCGCGTCGTCTTCATCGCCAACCCCAACAACCCCACCGGCAGCTACCTGAACGGGCAAGAGTTGCGGCGCCTGCACGCCGGCCTGCCGGAGAACGTGCTGCTGGTCATCGACGCCGCCTATGCCGAATACGTGGACGCGGCCGACTACACCGACGGCGCCGACTTGGTCGATGAATTCAGCAACGTCGTCATGACCCGCACCTTCTCCAAGATCTTCGCGCTGGGCGGCATGCGCCTGGGCTGGGCATACTGCCCGGCGGCGGTGGCCGACGTGCTGAACCGCGTGCGTGGTCCCTTCAACGTGGCGTCCAGCGCCCAGGCCGCCGGCCTGGCGGCGCTGGAGGATACGGAGTTCCTGGAGAACAGCCGCCGCCACAATGCCCAATGGCGGGAATGGTTCGTCGGCCGGGTGCGCGACCTCGGCCTGGTGGTCCACCCGTCCGTTGCCAACTTCGTGCTGATCTCCTTCGCGGAGCAGGCGGGCGACCGCGCCGACGCCGAGGGGGCCCGCCAGTTGCTGAAGTCGCGCGGCATCCTGGTGCGGCAGATGGGGTCCTACGGCCTGCCGCATTGCCTGCGCGTCACCATCGGGCTGGAGGATGAGATGCGGGCCGTGGTGGCGGGCCTGGCCGACTGGGTGGCCGGCAAATGAGCGCGCCGCTTTACAACCGCGTCTGCATCATTGGGCTGGGGCTCATCGGCTCCTCCCTGCTTCGCTGCCTGATGGACGACCGTTCGCTGGCGGTTGAGGTGGTGGCCAGCGACCGGTCGGATACCGTCTGCGCCCGCGTGGCGGAACTGGGCATCGCCGACCGGGTGGAGAGCGACGCTGCCAAGGCGGTGGCCGGCGCCGACCTGGTGATCCTGTGCACGCCCGTGGGCGCCTATGCCGACGTGGCGGCGCTGATCGGCCCGCATCTGGCGCCGGGCAGCACGCTCAGCGACGTCGGTTCCGTCAAGCAGGCGGTGGTGCGCGACGTCGGCCCCCATGTGCCGGACGGCGTGCATTTCGTCCCCGGCCATCCCCTGGCCGGCACCGAACACTCCGGCCCCGACGCCGGCTTCAAGGAACTGTTCCGTGGCCGCTGGCTGATCCTGACGCCGCCGCCCGGTACCGACACCGATGCCGTGGACCGGCTGGGCCAACTGTGGGCCGCCTGCGGTTCACAGATCGAGGTCATGGACGCCAGCCACCATGACCAGGTTCTGGCCATCACCAGCCATCTGCCGCACCTGATCGCCTACACCATCGTCGGCACCGCCACCGACCTGGAAGAGACGACGAAGTCCGAGGTCATCCGTTTCTCCGCCTCGGGTTTCCGCGACTTCACCCGCATCGCGGCGTCCGATCCCGTCATGTGGCGCGACATCTTCCTGAACAACCGCGAGGCGGTGCTGGAGATGATCCAGCGCTTCACCGAGGACCTGACCGCCCTGCAACGCGCCATCCGTTGGGGCGAGGGCGACAAGCTGTTGGAGCTGTTCACCCGCACCCGCGCCATCCGCCGCTCCATCATCGACGCCAAGCAGGCTTGATCTAAGCTGTTCCCTCAGGCGGCGGGCGGCCCCATCCGGGGCCTTTCCTTATCCTCGATTTCCAGTCCGCCTTCGGCTCCCCGTAAATCTCCGGCGGACGCAGTCGCGTCCTTGGGAAAGTTCGGACATCGGATGGGGCAGGGCGTTATTCCAACGGCACGAGAGTGACTCGTGCCGTTGCAGGCTGCGACCGCAGCCGCCGGAGCTTTCTGGGGAGCCGAAGGCGGACTGGAAAGCGAGGAAGCCCAAGCCGGCGGATGCCGGCGCCCGGCGCTTGAGGGGGCCTTTGAACTAGAGCATTTTGAAATAAGGCTGAATCGGTAAGGGGGATTCCCATTTATTTGGGCCTCTGATTCACTGCGTCTGTCTTGAGATGGAGGCAGTGGCGATGGGTCGTCCGTATTCAATGGATCTTCGTGAACGGGTAGTGGCCGCAGTTCAGGGGGGCCTGTCGCGGCGTCAGGCGGCGGCTCGGTTCGGTGTGAGCGACAGCGCGGCGATCAGGTGGATGAAGCGCCTGAACGAGACGGGTGACGTCGCCCCTGGTCAGATGGGCGGTCACAAGCCCAAGAAGATATCCGGTGACCATCACACCTGGCTTGTTGCGCGCTGCCAGGAGCGGCCCTTCACCCTGGCCGTCCTGATCGCGGAACTGGGGGAACGCGGCCTGAAGGTCGACTACCGTTCGGTCTGGGAGTTCGTCCGTGGCCAGGGGCTGACTTATAAAAAAAGACGCTGGTCGCCAGCGAGCAGGACCGCCCCGACGTTGCCCACCGACGAGCGCAATGGGTGAAGCACCGGGCGTCGGTCGATCCGTCCCGCCTGGTGTTCATCGACGAAACCTGGACCAAAACCAACATGGCGCCACTCCGAGGATGGGGGCCGCGCAGTGAGCGCCTTGTCGGCAAGGCGCCCTTTGGCCATTGGAACACCATGACCTTCCTGGCCGCCCTGCGCCATGACCGCATCGAGGCTCCTTGGCTCTTGAACAAGCCCGTCAACGGCCAGCGCTTCCAGGTCTATGTCGAGGAGGTTCTCGCTCCGACCTTGAGCAAGGGCGATGTCGTCATCATGGACAACCTTCCCTCCCACAAGGCCAAGCCCGTTCGCAAGGCCATCCGCGACGCCGGCGCTAAGTTAATCTTCTTACCAAAATACTCCCCGGACATGAACCCCATCGAGAAGTTCTTCTCCAAGCTCAAGCATTCTTTGCGTGAGGCCCAGCCACGATCTATCGAGGCCCTCTGCAAGAGCATCGTAAAGACCATGGATACTGTTACGCCAGCGGAATGCTCAAACTACTTCAAAAGTTGCGGGTATGGACCAACCTAAAATCATAATGCTCTAATAAGTTCAAAGGCCGCGCAATCAGTGCCAATCGACGGTGGGGTAGTGCCATACCGTGAAGGGGCCGACCTGCAGCTTGTGGTTCTGCAGGGTGATGGGCAGGTGCACGGCCGGCGGGCCGCCGTTGGCGTTGGGCTTGGACAGCATGGCCATGCCGGCGCGGACCATCGCCGCCTGGTTGCTGTTTTCCATCAGGCTTTCCAGGCCGGATGCCTCGACCGCGCCCGACCCCTGGGGTTGCAGGCTGGTGTCCAGCGCCAGGGTGGCGTTGGCCGCCAGGCTGAGGTCGCCCCAATCCAGCTTCAGGCTGTCCAGTTCCACGGTGCCGCCCTCCTTGGACCAGGGGCTTACCGCCTCGGCCGTGGGGGTGGTCGGCAGGGGGCCCTGCACCCGTGCCGAGACGACCAGGCGCCGGATGGTGGTGCCCAGGTTGCGCACCGGCGGCACGGTCAGGCCGGACACGTCCAGGTGCAGGGTCAGGCCGGTGCCGGTGTGGTCGGCGGGCGGCACGGCTGGCCGGATCAGTTCCAGGGAGAAGCTGTCCACCGGATAGCTGCCGGCTGGAATCACGCTGGCCGGGGTGGGCGCTGGCGCCGGGGGCGGCGCGTTGGGATCGGTCGCCGCCTCTGTGGTAGGTGCGGGTGTGGGCGTCGGCGTCACCACCACCGTGGCATGGTCCAGGTCCACCTTCACCGACCGTGGCACGCCCGTCGCCAGATCCAAGGCCACCCGGCCGCCGGCGACGACGGCACCGACATCCAGCGCCGGGCGGGCGCCTTCGGCCGGCAGGGCGGCGTGGCCGCCCTTGGCCAGGGTCAGCGCGATATCGTCCAGACGCCAGATGGGGGCGGAGGCCTTGACCGTCTCGGCCGACCAGCTGAGACCGCCCGGCTTTTCCACCGTCACCTGGTCGGCGGTGATGGTGATGCCCAGGGGAAAGCCGCCCAGTGACGGCGGCTGATAGCTGACGGTGGCGCCGGCACCCCGCGCGGCCGCGGCATTCTTCTCCAGCAGGACCAGCAGCCGGCCGGCCATCTGGTGCCACCAGACGGCGTATCCCGTGACCAGGACCAGAACCAGGAAAAGCACGACGGTGACGGGGCGGATGCGCATAGAGGGGTCCTGGAAGGGGGCCGGCGACAGGCGGTTTCGGGTTTTGATCAGGCCATGGCCGCAACGGCTTGGCAAGGTCGGCTCCCGGGGGCGGACTTCAGTCTTAGACCGGGATTGGGACATATACGGGGCAAGCAGGCGTTCCTGGCATCATTGCGGCCGTGCGTGCGTCAGGGCCGGACGCCATCTGGCGATTGACGGCGGGCGCGCGGGGCGCCAGGGTCGATGTCCCGCCGTCCACTGTCCGCGTGTCGCCTTGCCTACCCCCGTTTCCCGCATCGCCGATCCCTACCGCGCCATCGGCGTCGCCGACGATACCGACGTCTGGGTGTTCGGTTACGGCTCCCTGATGTGGAACCCGGGTTTCGCGCATGTGGAAAGCCGCCAGGCCACCGTGCGTGGCTGGCACCGGGGCTTCAGCGTCTATTCCGTCCGCCATCGTGGCACCCGCGCCTGCCCGGGCGCCGTGCTGGGCCTGGATCGCGGTGGCGCCTGCCGGGGCCTGGCCTACCGCGTGGCGGCCGACGCCGCACCGGCCGTGCTGGATTATCTGTGGGAGCGGGAGATGCAGAACGCGGTCTATGAGCCGCGCCTTCTGGCGGCCACGCTGGATGACGGCCGCCGCGTCGCCACCGTGGCCTTCACCGTGGTGCGCGGGCATGAGCAATACTGCGGCCGCCTGCCCCCCGACGACCTGGCCGGCCTGATCCGCCAGGGCGTGGGCGAGAGCGGGCCCAACATCGACTATCTGGTCAACACCGTCCGGCACCTGCAGGAACTGGGCATCCGCGACCGCAAGCTGGAAGGGCTGGTGGAGCGGGTCAGGTCGGCGTCGTGACACCCCCGTCGCCGTCGCCCTTGCCGGCGAGCAACCGGCCCAGTTCGACTGCGGCGTTGTCGGTGGTCCGGGCGTCCTGGCGCACGCGCAGGCCCAGGTAGACGGACCGGACGGCGCCGCTCACCAACTTGAGCGGCCGCAGGGTGCCGTCCTCCACCTCCCGCCGGATATGGTCGGACGGCAGCCAACCATAGCAGAGGCCGTGGCGCACCGCGTCGATCGCCGATTCCACCGTGTTCATCCGCCAGACCCGCCCGGGGGGTGGCACCTCTTCCCCCAGCGGTTCCATGCCGCGGATTTCGACGCGGGGATGACGGGCCAGCAGGGCGGCACCCAAGGGCTGGCCAGTGGTGTTGAGCGCATGGTCCGCATGGGCCACCGCGATCAGGCGCACGTCGGCGACCGGGTCGATGTCGCGCATCCCCGGGGGGGCGATCAGCACCGCCACGTCGTAATCCTCCGCCGGCACGTCCCGCACCGTCAGGCGGACGGTTTCGGCCAGGTGGATTTCGGTGTCCGGGCACAGGTCCGCGAAGGAACGCAGCGCCCGGAACAGGCGGGCCTTGGGGAACAGCGTGTCGACCAGCAGGCGGATGCTTTCCGTGGCGCCGCCGGCGATGCCGCGCCCGCGCCGCTCGATCCGCGCCAGATCGTCGATCAGCGGCGTGGCCTCCGCCAGCAGGGCGGCGCCCGCCTCCGTCAGCGCGGCGCGCCGGCCGTGCAGCGCCAGCAGATCCACCCCCATCGCGTCCTGAAGGCGTGCGATGGCGTAGCTGACCGATGACTGGCTGCGGTTCAGCTTCGCCGCCGCCGCGGCATAGCCCCCTTCCTCGACGACGGCCCGCAGCACGGCCCATTGCTCAATGGTTGATCGCGGCAAGGTGGTCATGAGCTTTCCAGAACATCGGATAATCCGATTAATTAAAGCCTTAAATGCGACTGGATGCCAGAATTAATAGATGTATCGTGGTTCTCGAAACCCAAAGATGGAGATATGAAATGTCCGACGCTTTTGAGTCCACCAAGCCCGAGGAACTCACCGGGTTCGTGGGCAAGCATTTCATCTACACGTATGCCAACGGGTGGCAGTACGAACTGTATGTGAAGAACGACCGCACCATCGATTACCGCATCCACAGCGGCATGGTGGGCGGACGCTGGGTCCGCGACCAGGTCGCCCACATCGTTCGGCTGTCACCGGACGTGTTCAAGATTTCGTGGGATGAGCCCACCGGCACGACCGTCAGCGTCGCCTTCAACCCGGCCGACCGCAAACTGCACGGCGTCATCTTCTTCCCGCGCTGGGTGGCGAACGACCCGGGCAAGACCGTCTGTTTCCAGAACCAGCATGTGGACCAGATGATGGCCTATCGGGACGCCGGCCCGACCTACCCGAAGCTGGTGATCGACGAATTCGCGGCCATCACCTTTCAGGAGGATCGCGGCGCGAATGATGAGACGGTGATCGCCTGCGCCCCGTCGGAACTGCCGGAAGGCTACGCCGCCCGGCGGAATTGAGCTTTAGGAACGGAAGCGAGGGGAGGGCTGCAATGAATCCGAAGGGGGCTTTGATGACGGGCACGTCCATGCCGGCCCTCGCCGGATCGGTGCAGCCCGCCATCGCCGGACCGGTGGAATAGGCCAAAGGCCGGGTCTGGAATAGCTCGAGGCAGGAGACGCTCTCAATAATCCACGTCGCCGCCTATCAGATAGATCGTGTGATGGTCCTGATCCTTCAGGATCGCCGATCCCCCCATATCCAGTGTCCAATGATATTCTTTTTTATCTTTGGTGGTCAGAGATCCTTCAGCGGTGCATTCTGTTATTGTCGCTGCTTCCCAGAACAAATTCCTATCTATCTGTTTTGATTTTCTAATCCATTTGGCGACGTTATTCTCTTTAACGGAGAATTTCTGGCAAGCGGCTTTAATTTCTTCATGTTCTTGTTTGGCTGGTTCGTAAATTCCAGTCCTGGAAACGGTTATGGAAGATACGATGAGTGGCTTCGGTTTTGCCGAGGCAGAAAATGACATCATGACGGCGGCGCATAGAAAAATCGATGGCAGGGGCTTCACCATTTTGCGCTCTCCGCCTCATGTGGATCTTTGAATGAGACATCCGGATGGCGATATATTTCATTTGTCGGGACGCTAAATTTTAATCTTAGTTCCCTGACAAGCCATTCTAACGATTGATTTTGTTGGAAATTGACTTCCTCATACGGCGGGTTTTTATCGGTGTCTGATTTTATGACGCCGCCCACGATTTCAATACCAATGGAATCCTCATTCGCAGGAAAGCGATCAGGAAATTTCTTGGTTCGTTCGATCTTCTGGGCTTCTGAACCCGCCGGATGGCTGATCAGTAGTTTAGCCTCCACTGGTGCGCAGGTATGTGCGAGCAGGCATCTCGCCCGTAGTTTCCCAACATGCCATACCTTCCAGGAGAGGGAGGCGGTTTGGAAAACAGTGCCGTCTTTGTCGATTAGAAAATGCGCGCCGTCTGGGGCGGGGGTCTTGTAGCTGTTTAGTGTGGATTGTGCTGTAAACGCACCTGTTTGGTGAACGATGATGCCGTGAATCGCCGTCATCGTTCCGTGCTTAAGATTGAAATAGGGCGTTTTTTTATTTTCGGATCAACCGCCCAGCCATCGTCATCGATCACCATTTCCCATACCCCTGGCAGAGGTTGTGCTGGAAATGATCTAGCATCGCGCTGCTGACCGACAAGAAGGCGGAATTGATAGGGTCGGTTGTGGGTGAGGTGCCCTTAAGCCTTACCTCTCCGCCGCTTTAGTCACGGTGCAGGATCAGCACCCGGGTGTCGCCATAGCGGCGGTCGTCCACCTCATTGAATCCCGGCGGTGCGGCGAAGGTGTCATCGCCGCCGATCTCCACCACGCACAGGGCGTCGGGTGCCAGCCAGCCGGCGGCGGACAGGGCCTCCAGCGCGCGCGGGGCCAGGTCCTGGCCGTAGGGCGGATCCAGGAACACCAGCTGGGCGGCCTGCCGGGCGACGGGCGGCTTGGCGGCGTCACCCTGGATGAACTGGCAGCGCGGGGTTTCCTTCAGCGTGGTGGCGTTGGTGCGCGCCAGATCCAGCGAAGCACGGCTGCTGTCCAGGAACAGGGCCGCTTCCGCCCCGCGCGACAACGCCTCCAGGCCCAGGGCGCCGGTGCCGCAGAAGGCGTCCAGCACCACCCGGCCCTCCACCGTGGGGCCGTCGTCGGCGAAGAAATCGCCATGCTCCAGGATGTTGAACAGCGCCTGACGGGTGCGGTCGCTGGTGGGCCGCACATCCCGCCCCGTGGGCGCCGCCAAGGCGCGCCCGCGATGCCGTCCGCCGACGATACGCATCAGCCTTTGCGACCCTTGGCCGGGGCACCCTTGGGTGCACGCGCCTTGGGGGCGGCATCCTTATTCTTGGGCGCACCCCTGCCGGTGCCCGTCGGGCCCTTGGCGTTGGCGCGCGCGGGCTTCTCACCACGCGGCGCTTTGCCCACCGGGTCGGCTTTGCCGGCGAAGATTTTGCCCGCAGGCGCCTTCCCCCGAGCCGTCTTGCCGGTGGGCCGCTCATCAGCGGGCGCCTTGCCGGCGAACGTCTTGGCGGTGGGGGCCTTGGCGCCCGTGCGCTTGGGCGGCGTCCGCGCATCGACGCGGTCACCCAGGCTGGGGGCCGCCTTCGCCGCTGCCGGCCGTGTCGCCGGCTTGCGCGGGCGACGGGCGGGGGCGTCATCCGCATCGTCGTCCGGCGCGCCGTCCAGTGCCCGGTCCAGGGCGCGGGCCAAGGCGCGCGCCTTGTCGGCGGCGCTGTCGCCGGTGGTGGGCGGGCGCTTGGCGCGCACGGCCGCATCGGCCGGGGCCGAGGGACGATCCGTGGCACGGCCGCGCGCCGGGGCGCGGGTGGCGCGCGGCGCCTCCGCGGTCTCATCCCGGCGGGGACGCGCGGGCAGCGCCGTGGCCTTGGCGAACGATTTTTCAGCCGCCGTCTTGGCGGTCCTCTTCTCACCCGCCGCCTTAACGGCCGGCTTCTCACTGGCCGCCTTCGCGGCCGGCTTCACCTTCGGCGCCTTGTCGAAGCGCAGGGCCGGCACGTCCGCCTTGGCCTTCTCGCCCGCCGCCAGGGCGCGGGCATCCTTGCGGTCCTGTGCCGAATCCTTGGGGAAGAACTGGGGCAGCTGGTCGCGCAGCACGCGGCGCGGCACCTCTTCCACCTCGCCGCGTTCCAGCTTGCCCAGCTGGAAGGGGCCGTAGGAGACGCGGATCAGGCGGTTTACCGTCAGGCCCAGATGCTCCAGCACCTTGCGGATCTCACGGTTCTTGCCTTCGCGCAGGGTCATGGTCAGCCAGGCGTTGCTGCCTTGCTCCCGGTCCAGCACGGCCTCGATGGGGCCGTACTCGATGCCCTCGATGAAAATGCCTTCGGCCAGCTTGGCCAGCCGGGTCGTGTCCGGGCTGCCGTGCACGCGCACGCGATAGCGGCGCGGCCAGGCGGTGGACGGCAGTTCCAGATGGCGGGCCAGTTCCCCGTCATTGGTCAGCAGCAGCAGGCCTTCGGTGTTCAGATCCAGCCGGCCGATGGAGATGACGCGGGGCATGCCCTCGGGCAGGCGGTCGAACACGGTGGCGCGGGCCAGCTCGTCGCGGGCGCTGGTCACCAGGCCGGCGGGCTTGTGATAGCGCCAGACGCGCGTCGGCTCCTGCGCCGGCAGCACCTGGCCGTCGACGACGATGCGGTCGCCGGGCTGGACGTTGACGCCGGGGCTGGTCAGCACCTGGCCGTTCACGGCGACGCGGCCGTCGGCGATCCAGCGTTCGGCGTCGCGGCGCGAACACAGGCCGGCGCGCGCTAGGCGCTTGGCGATGCGTTCGCCGGACTTGTCGGCGGCGGACTTGTCGGAAGATTTGGTATCGGGCATGGGCGGGACTGTATGCGCGCCGGCATGCCTTGCCAAGCGCCAGGCGTGTGGGGCCCGGCCTCTTTCACCACATGGCTGTCCCCACCGCTTGACGGCCCGCGGCCCCCTGTTCCAGGCTGGGGCATGCCGCCTGAGACGCCTGACCCCGCTTCGCCCATGGAACGCGCCTTCGCCGAGGCCGCGTCGGCCGCCGCGCGGGGGGAGGTGCCGGTGGGCGCCGTCATCGTCGATCCCGCCACCGGGACCATCCTGGCCGCCGCCTCCAACCGGACGGAGGAACTGGCCGACCCCACCGCGCATGCCGAGGTGCTGGCCATCCGTGCGGCTTGCGCCGCCGTGGGCCAGCCGCGCCTGCCGGGGCTGGATCTGTATGTGACGCTGGAGCCGTGCGCCTTGTGCGCCGCCGCCATCAGTTTCGCCCGGCTGCGGCGGGTCTATTTCGGCGCCTATGATCCCAAGGGCGGGGCGGTGGAACATGGCCCCCGCTTCTTCACCCAGCCCACCTGCCACCATGCGCCCGACACCTACGGCGGCTTGCAGGAACGGCGCGCCGCCGCCCAATTGCAGGATTTTTTCAGGGAACGCCGTTAGCCTGCCACCGTTGCCTTGGGGGCCGCGTGCGAACATAGGACGCGACGGCGTCCGCCGGAGTTTTCCGGGGAGCGTCAGTGGACTGGAAAACGAGGAAGCCCCAAGCGGCCGGATGGCCGCGCCCGGCGACTGAGGGACGTTTGTCAAAATAAAGGACAACCGCATGCCGCTCTACCGCGACGACTACGGCGCCTTCTACTGGTCCTTGCGCGGCGATGTGACGGGCGAGGTGGTGCGCGACACGCCTTTTCACAAGGACGCCGGCACCCGCGTGCAGCGGGTGCGGCCGGAACAGCAGGGGCGCATCCTGTGGACGGCGCGGGCCATGTTCGCCCTGTTGGGGCTGGAGGCGCTGACCGTATTGGCGCTGGCCGTCGGGTTGTTGGTCATCCCGCCCGGCTGGCCGGCGGCCCTGGCGTTGAACGCCTTCCTGCCGGGCACCGTGCTGTCGGAACTGACGGTGTCGGTGCTGCTGCCGTTGTCGTGCGAATGGACGACGGTGCGCCACCCCTTGCGCATCGTCGCGCATCAGGCGCCCAGCCTGCTGCTGGCGCCCTTGCTGCCCATCCTGGGGCCCCTGCTGCATGTCGCGGCCGTGGCCGTGATCATGTGGCGCGATGGCACGGGGCTCCTGGCCCTGCGGACCTTCCTGGGCCGGACGGACCTGTGGGAGCGGGGCGTGCTGGCGCTGGCGGCCTTGGCGCTGGGCGTCCTGGCCGGCTGGCTGATCCGCCAGTGCGCGGTCGCCTGGATGGCGTCCCGCCGCCGTCCCGCGACACCCACCCCCGGCCTGCGGGTGGCGGCGTCGCGGGACCGGCGGGTGGGCCGGGGCGATTAGGCCTCCGGCTTTTCTTCCGTCGCTTCTTCCACTTTGGCCGCTTCGCCGGCGGCCTTGTCGGCGCGATAGGCGTCGAAGGCGATCTTGACCGAGCGGGCGGTCTCGCTGTCCGGATACGTGGCGGCCCACTGGTCGGCCAGGTCGGCGGCGGCGTCGCCGTTGCCGCCCTGGGCCATCACGGTCAGGCAGCGGGCATAGAACTGCTGCGGCACCGGGTGGGTGGGGGTGGTCTGCACCAGCACCCAGATGATCTGCGCCGCCTCATCCGTGCGGCCCATGGCGATCAGGGTGTCGGCCAGGGCCAGGCGGGCGTCGCCCTGGGACGGATCCAGGCTGGCGCAGGCGTGGAACTCCGCCGCCGCCGCGTCCAGGCGGCCGGTGTTGCGCAGCACCAGGCCCAGGTTGAAATGGGTCTCGGCCCGGTTGGGGTCGATCTCCAGCGTGTGGCGCCAGGCGTCCTCCGCCCCGGCCAGGTCGTTGGACTGGCCGCAGGCCACGCCCAGGGCGTGCCAGGCCTCCGCGAACTGCGGGTTCAGTTCCACCGCGCGGCGGAAGCTTTCGATGGCCTCGGCCGTCTTGCCCTGGCCCAGCAGGGCCATGCCCAGGTTCTGGTGGGGCGGCGGATGGTTGGGGTTCAGCGACCGCGCCTTCTTCAGGCAGGTCACCGCCTCATCGAACTTGCCCAGGCCCTGCAGCACGGCGCCCAGGTTGGACCAGGCGATGCGCACCTCCGGGATGGCGGCATAGATGCGGATGATGGCGCGGTAGGCGTTCTCCGCCTCCTTCAGCCGGCCCTGGCGGTGCAGGTCGGCTGCCACCCGCATGTCGTTGGTGAAGGGCGCGTTGGCGCTCGCGTCCTTGGAGATTTCGGAAATGCGGCGGCGACGGTCCTGACGGTTCATCTCTATGGTGTCCTTGAAAATCCTACGGGGGCCTGCCTCATGGGGTGTTTGAGGTCAGGCCCGCGCCCCTGCTTCCCCTGAAGACGGACCTTACAGGCCCGCCTTCTCCCGCTCAATCGCACGCCAGCCGATGTCCCGCCGGCAGAAGCCTTCCGGCCACCGGATGCGGTCCACCGCCTGATAGGCCAGGGCCTGCGCCTGGGCCACGGTCCGGCCCACGGCCGTCACGCCCAGCACCCGGCCGCCGTTGGCCAGCACCGTGTCGCCATCCGCCCTGGTGCCGGCATGGAAGACGGTGACGCCATCCACGGCGCCAGCCTCATCCAGGCCGCCGATGACGGTGTTCTTCACGTAATCGCCGGGATAGCCATCGGCCGCCATCACCACGCACAGCGCGGGCTCGTCGTGCCAGCGCAGATCCACGTGGTCCAGCTGGCCGTCGCAGGTGGCCAGCAGCACCGGCAGGATGTCGGACTTCAGGCGCCGCATCAGCACCTGGCATTCCGGGTCGCCGAAGCGGGCGTTGAATTCGATCAGGCGCGGCGTCGGCCCGTTCGGGCCGGGCTCGATCATCAATCCGGCGAACAGCACGCCCTTGAACGGCGTGCCCTCGGCCGCCATGCCCTTGACCGTGGGTTCCACGATCTCGCGCATCACCCGGTCCTGAAGCTCCGGCGTCAGCACGGGGGCGGGGGAATAGGCCCCCATGCCGCCGGTGTTGGGGCCCTGGTCGTTGTCGAACACCCGCTTGTGGTCCTGGGCGCCCACCAGGGGCAGCGCATGCGTGCCGTCGCACAGGGCGAAGAAGCTGGCCTCCTCCCCCTCCATGAACTCTTCGATCACCACCTCATCGCCGGCATCGCCGAAGCGGCCGTTCAGCATGGCGTCGTCGATGGCGGCCAGCGCCTCATCCAGGGTCATGGCGATGACGACACCCTTGCCGGCGGCCAGGCCGTCGGCTTTCACCACGATGGGGGCGCCCTGTTCGGTGGCGTAGGCCTTGGCGGATGCGGCATCCGTGAAGCGCTTATAGGCGGCGGTGGGCACGCCGTACTTGGCGCAGATGTCCTTCATGAAGCCCTTGGACCCTTCCAGGGCGGCGGCGGCCTGGCTGGGGCCGAAGGCCTTGATGCCGGCGGCGGTCAGCCGGTCCACCAGGCCCAGCACCAGCGGCTGTTCCGGGCCCACCACCACCAGGTCCACGGCGTTGGCGGTGGCGAAGGCCACCAGGCCGTCCACATCGTCGGCCTTGATATCGACGCAGGCCGCCACATTGCGGATGCCGGCGTTGCCGGGCGCGCACCATAGGGTGCCGCACAGGGGGGAGGCCTGGATGGCCCAGCACAGGGCATGCTCCCGCCCGCCGGATCCAACGACAAGGATCTTCATCACGCCTACTCCCGGATCCCGATTCCATCTGTTGCGCGGGGGGTTGTATCATGCCCGCGCCATGACTCAAGACTTCCCCGACTCATCCATCCCCCCCGCCGCCGATCTGGGCTATGCCGCCACCAAGCCGGTGGCCGGCGGCAACCTGCCGGAGCTTTCGGTTTCCGACCTGTCGCGCGCGCTGAAGCGCACGGTGGAGGAGACGTACGGCTATGTCCGCGTGCGGGGCGAGGTCAGCCAGCCCAAGCGCGTCTCCTCCGGCCATCTCTATCTGCGCCTGAAGGATGACCAGTCGGTGATCGAGGCCGTGTGCTGGAAGGGCACGGTCATGCGCCTGTCGGTGAAGCCCGAGGACGGGATGGAGGTGATCTGCACTGGCCGCCTGACGACCTACCCCGGCCGCTCGCAATACCAGCTGATCATCGAGACGATGGAGCTGGCGGGCGAAGGCGCCCTGCTGAAGATGCTGGAGGAGCGCCGGCGCCGGCTGGCGGCGGAGGGGCTGTTCGATGCCCAGCGCAAGCGGCCGCTGCCCTTCCTGCCCCAGGTCATCGGCGTGGTGACTTCGCCCACCGGCGCCGTCATCCGCGACATCCTGCACCGCCTGGCCGACCGTTTCCCCCGGCACGTCCTGCTGTGGCCGGTGGCGGTGCAGGGCGAGGGGGCGGCGGCCCAGGTGGCCCGCGCCATCCAGGGCTTCAACGCCATCGCGCCCGGCGGCCCGGTACCCCGACCCGACCTGCTGATCGTGGCGCGCGGCGGCGGCAGCCTGGAAGACCTGATGGCCTTCAATGAGGAGATCGTGGTGCGGGCGGCAGCGGCCAGCCAGATCCCCCTGATCTCCGCCGTCGGGCATGAGACCGACACCACGCTGATCGACTTCGCCTCCGACCGCCGGGCGCCCACGCCCACCGCCGCTGCCGAGATGGCGGTGCCGGTGCGGGCGGAGCTGCTGGCCCAGGTGATGGAAAGCGGCCGCCGCCTGGAAGGGGCGGCGGGCCGCCTGTTGAATGAACGCCGCTCACGGGTGGAAGGGCTGGGCCGTGGCCTGGGCGACCCGCGTGCGCTGCTGGAGGGGGCCGCCCAGCGGCTGGACGACCGGGGCGAACGCCTGGGCCTGTCCATGACCGGCCTGATCCGCCGCCATCGGACGGAAGTGGCGAAGCTCAGCGCCGGCCTGCGTCATCCGGCCCAGGTGCTGGCCATGGCCCGCACCCATCTGGACCTTGCCAGCCGGGGCCTGGCTGGCGGCGTCACCCGCCTGATCGCCGATCGTGCCAATCGCGCCCAAACCCTGGGCCAGCGCCTGACACCCCAGCCCCTGGTGCGCCGGGCGGAGGAGGGCGGGGTGCGCCTGGCCGACCTGGGCCGCCGGCTGGATGCCAGCTTCGGCCGCGCCGTGGCCGATGGCGCCCGCCGGCTGGAAGGGCAGTCCAAGCTGCTGGAGACGCTCTCATACCGCGGGGTGCTGGCGCGCGGTTTCGCCCTGGTGACGACGGCCGAGGGCCATCCCGTCACCCGTGTCGATCAGGCCCCGGCGGGCGAACGGGTGCGGGTGGAGTTCATCGATGGTGCCGTGGGCGCCCTGCTGGACGGTGAGGCGCCGGCCAAACCCGCCGGGCCGCCCCGCGACTCGGCGCCCACGCCGAAGCCCCGCGCGCCCGGCCGGCCCGGCGGCCAGGGCAGCCTGTTCTGATCCACGCCGTCCCCTTTTTTATAGGCCGCGACCGCGGCCGCCGGAGCTTTCTGGGGAGCCGAAGGCGGACTGGAAAGCGAGGACAAGGCAAGGGCCCGGATGGGCCCGCCCGCCGATTGAGGGAACGACTTAAAACTAGAGCATTTTGAAATAAGGCTGAATCGGTAAGGGGGATTCCCATTTATTTGGGCCTCTGATTCACTGCGTCTGTCTTGAGATGGAGGCAGTGGCGATGGGTCGTCCGTATTCAATGGATCTTCGTGAACGGGTAGTGGCCGCAGTTCAGGGGGGCCTGTCGCGGCGTCAGGCGGCGGCTCGGTTCGGTGTGAGCGACAGCGCGGCGATCAGGTGGATGAAGCGCCTGAACGAGACGGGTGACGTCGCCCCTGGTCAGATGGGCGGTCACAAGCCCAAGAAGATATCCGGTGACCATCACACCTGGCTTGTTGCGCGCTGCCAGGAGCGGCCCTTCACCCTGGCCGTCCTGATCGCGGAACTGGGGGAACGCGGCCTGAAGGTCGACTACCGTTCGGTCTGGGAGTTCGTCCGTGGCCAGGGGCTGACTTATAAAAAAAGACGCTGGTCGCCAGCGAGCAGGACCGCCCCGACGTTGCCCACCGACGAGCGCAATGGGTGAAGCACCGGGCGTCGGTCGATCCGTCCCGCCTGGTGTTCATCGACGAAACCTGGACCAAAACCAACATGGCGCCACTCCGAGGATGGGGGCCGCGCAGTGAGCGCCTTGTCGGCAAGGCGCCCTTTGGCCATTGGAACACCATGACCTTCCTGGCCGCCCTGCGCCATGACCGCATCGAGGCTCCTTGGCTCTTGAACAAGCCCGTCAACGGCCAGCGCTTCCAGGTCTATGTCGAGGAGGTTCTCGCTCCGACCTTGAGCAAGGGCGATGTCGTCATCATGGACAACCTTCCCTCCCACAAGGCCAAGCCCGTTCGCAAGGCCATCCGCGACGCCGGCGCTAAGTTAATCTTCTTACCAAAATACTCCCCGGACATGAACCCCATCGAGAAGTTCTTCTCCAAGCTCAAGCATTCTTTGCGTGAGGCCCAGCCACGATCTATCGAGGCCCTCTGCAAGAGCATCGTAAAGACCATGGATACTGTTACGCCAGCGGAATGCTCAAACTACTTCAAAAGTTGCGGGTATGGACCAACCTAAAATCATAATGCTCTAATCAGGCCAGCGCCGGTGGGTCCACAGCCACTGGCCGGGGTTTTCCAGCACCCAGCTTTCCAGCAGGCGGTTGACCTCCACCGTGATGGCGCGGATGTCGGTGGGGCGATCACCGGTGCGCGGCGGCAGGTCCATGGGCGGCCAGACCTGGATGCGGAAGCGGGCGCCCTTGGCCAGGCGCGTCACCCGCATCGGCGCCACCACCGCGCCGTGGCGCACCACCACGTCGCCGGTGATGGTGCTGGTCATGGCGTCGCGGCCCAGGAAGGGCACGGCCAGGCCCTCGTTCAGTTTCTGGTCGGCCAGGATGCCCAGCACGCCGCCCGCCCGCATGGCGGCCAGGATGCCCTTGGCCGAGGCGCGACCCTTGGGCACCAGGGTGGTGCCCAACTCCCCGCGCGCCTGGGTCAGCAGCCGATCGACCGAGGGGTTGTTGGGGGCGCGATAGATGGCGGTCATGGTCTGGCCGCACTTGAAGACGGTCATCGCCACCAGTTCCCAGTTGGCGAAATGGCCGGTCAGGATGACGCCGGGCTTGCCGTCGGTTTCCAGGTTCCGCACATTTTCCGCCCCGATCAGTTCCACCCGCTGCTCCCACTCGCGTGAGATGGTCTTCAGGTGCGGGTATTCGGCCATGGTGCGGCCCAGGTTGTCCCAGCATTCCAGCGCTATGCGGTGGCGGGCGGCCTCATCCAGGTGGGGCAGGGCCTTGGCCAGGTTGCGCAGGACCTTAGCGTTGCCGCCCAGCAGCGGGCCCAGCGTGCGCCCCACCCAGCCACCGAAATCGGACGCGGTGTCGGCCGGCAGCAGGCCCAGCAGGCAGAACAGGGTGCGGACGCCCAGTGCTTCCAGCGGATAGCCCAGCGTGCTGGTCAGCTTGCGGCGAAAGGCGCTGTGATTGGCCATGACTGCCCCGTTGCGGCCCGGCCACGATGGCATGGGGCGCATTGTTCTGGGAATGGAATGATCCGATCCCAGGCAGGGGCCCAAGCCCGTGATGAAGGCGCGCAGGATGGATGCCGCCCGCGCCCAAACGCCGGCGGCGCGTAAAGCTATCGGGTGCTTTTTGCCGCAGGTCAAGGGAAGGCGTCCCAAAGTCAGGGGAACGCGAAGGGTGGTCTCAGTCCGGCCAGCGGTTATGGCTCCACATCCACTGGCCGGGCTGGGCCCGCACCCAGGATTCCAGCAGGGCGTTGACCCGGGCCATGCCGGCGAAGGTGCCGGTGGCGCGGTCGCCCGCCTTTTCCAGCACCATGGGTGCCATGGCCTCGACCCGGAACAGGGGGCCCCCCTTGGTCGCCGGCAGGCGCGTCACCCGGACGGGAACGATGGGCGCCTCATACCGCAGGGCCAGGTCGGCGGTGAAGGCGCCGGTCATGGCATCGCGCCCGAAGAAGGGCACGGGGATGCCCTCGTTCAGCTTCTGGTCGGTCAGCACGCCGATATGGCCGCCGCCGCGGATGGTGGACATCAGGCCGCGTGCGGATTCGCGGCCTTTGGGCACCAGGAAACCCTGCAGCGGGCCCCGCGCGCGGGCCAGCAGGCGGCCGACCCAGGGGTTGTTGGGTGCCCGATAGACCATGGTCAGCGGCAGGCCCATCTTGTGACAGGCCAGCGCCGCCATTTCCCAGTTGGCCAAGTGGGCGGTGATGCAGATGCCGGGGCGGCCGTCGTCGCGCAGCGCCCACAGATGTTCAGCACCCACCATCTCGATCCGCGCATCCCATTGGGCGGAAATGGTCTTGATGTGCGGATATTCCGCCATGGTGCGGCCCAGGTTTTCCCAGGACTGGCGGGCGATGGCCCGGCGCTGTTCTGGCGTCAGTTCCGGCATCGCCCGTTCCAGGCGGCGCAACACCTTGGCGTGGCCGCGCAGGCGTGGGCCGACCGTGCGGCCCGCCCAGGCGCCCACGCTTGACGCCGCCTCCACCGGCAGCAGGCTCAACACGCCGTAGATCAGGTAGACGGCCACCGCTTCCAGGCGATGGCCCACGGTACGGCTGAAGGCGCGGCGCAGACGGCTATGGTTGGCCATGGCACGCGGCATTGCAGATCAGGCGATGCATGCTCGAAAACGGTCCTGCCGGGGGGCGCTCAGCGGCGCATTGCCCCCACAACACGGTCCAGCGCACCGATCTCGTCGAACGCCAGCGTCACCGGCAGGGTGAAAACGGCGCTTTGCAGCGCGGCAGGCAGTCGCACCCAGTCCTTTTCCGTCGTCAGCGGCACCGCCCCCTGGGCTTCCGCCCGGGCCAGCAGGTGGGCGATTTCGTCCCCCGTATAGGGATGATGATCGGCGAAGGAGACTGTTTCGATAACGGAAAGGCCTAGCTCACGGCAGGTATCGAAGAACTTCTGGGGCCGGCCGATGCCGGCGAAGGCCAGCACCGGCCGGCCGGCCAAGGTCGCCGCCACCGCCGCGTCCGGTACCAGGCGGGCCGTCAGCACCGGCAGGCCGGGGGCCAATGCCGCCACCTGCGCCGTGGCGCCGGTGCGATCCGCCCCCACCAGCACCAGGCCCTGCGCCCGGGCCAGGCCGTCGGCCAGATCCTCGCGCAAGGGGCCGGCGGGAATGACCCGGCCGTTGCCGAAGCCCGCCCCGCCATCGACCACCAGCAGCGACAGGTCCTTGGCCAGACGCGGGTTCTGGAAGCCGTCGTCCATCACCACCGCTTCGGCCCCGCCGGCCCGCGCGGCGCGGGCGCCGGCCAGGCGGTCGGCAGATATCCAGGCGGGGGCGCTGGCCGACAACAGCAGGGGCTCGTCGCCCACATCGGCGGCACTGTGCCGGGCGGGATCGACCTGGAGGGGCCCCGTCAGGCGTCCGCCGTATCCACGGGATAGGTAGTGGGCGGCTAGGCCCCGCGCCCGCAGGTGCCGCATCACCGCCTGGGCCAGCGGCGTCTTGCCCGCCCCGCCCGCCACCAGGTTGCCGACGCAGATGACGGGGATGCCGGCGGACTGCGGCACCGTCCCGGCCTGCCGTCGCCGCGCACCCGCCGCGTAGGCATGGCCCAGCGGCGCCAGCAGGGCCGCCGCCAGCCCGGGGGGGCGGTACCAGAAGCCGGGCGCCCTCACGGGGCTGCCGCCTTCAGCGAAACGTCCTGGTGCAGGCCGGCTTGGGCCAGCAGGGGCGCCAGGGCGGCCATCACCCGGTCCACCGCACCCCTATTCTCTTCCGCCACGGCCAGGGCGGCCTGGGCCTGGGCGTCGCGGCGGATGGGATCGGTCAGCAGCTGGCGCACCGCTTCCGCCAGGGCATCGACATCGGGCGCCCGCACGGCGCCGCCCGCCGCCTCCAGCGCTGTGGCGATCTCCGCGAAGTTCTGCATGTGCGGGCCGTAGATGACGGCGGCCCCCAGTTGCGCCGGTTCGATGGGGTTGTGTCCGCCCACCGGCACGAACGACCCGCCGATGGCGGCCACCGGCGCCAGGCGGAAGAACAGGCCCAGTTCCCCCAGCGTGTCGGCCACGTGCACGGGATCGGCCAGGCCGGGCAGCTTGCCTTCCGACCGGCGGCTGACCGTCAGCCCCTGGGCCTGGATGGCCGCCGCGACCGCGGCCCCCCGCGCCGGGTGGCGGGGCACCACCACGGTCAGCAGGCCGGGGATGCGGTGGGTCAGCATGCGGTGCACCTGTGCCGCCAGCGCGTCTTCACCCGGGTGGGTGCTGGCGAAAACCCAGCGCGGCCGTCCGTCGGTGGCCCGGCGCAGGGCCGACAAGGCCTGGGTGTCGGCCGGCAGGGGGGATGTGGAGTATTTCAGGTTGCCGACGCAGCGCACGTCGCCCAGGCCCAGGTCGCGCAGGCGCCCCGCCTCCAACGCCGTCTGCGCCAGCGCCAGGCGGAAGGTGGACAGCAGGCGGCGGGCCGTGCGCGGCGCGCGGCGCCAGTTGCGGTGGCTGCCCGCCGACAGCCGCGCGTTGACCAGGGCGGTGGGCACGCCGTCCCGGCGCAGGCGGCGCAGCAGGTTGGGCCAGAATTCCGATTCGATCCACAGTGCGGCGTCGGGGCGCCAATGGTCGGCGAAACGCTTCACCGCCGCCGGCAGGTCCACCGGCACGAACTGGTGGATGGCGCCCGGCGGCAGGCGCTGGGCCATCAGGGCGGCGGAGGTCACGGTGCCGGTGGTGACCAGTACGGTGGGCGCCGGCGCCAGGGCCAGCAGCCGGTCGATCAGCGGCAGCACGGCCATCGACTCGCCCACGCTGGCGGCATGCAGCCAGATCAGCTTGCCCGCCGGACGGGGCAGGCCGGGATGGCCCAGCCGTTCCCCCAGGCGCCGGGGGTCCTCCTTGCCCGCGGCCAGCCGGCGGGCAAGCAGGCGGCGGACGGCGGGGCCGGCCAGGGCGGTCAGCCCGCGATAAAGCGCTTCCAGCATGGGGTGGGGTTCGGACCGTGAAGTGGGGGGCCACCCTACCACCCGGGTGAAGGCGGCTTCAACGGACGGTACCCCAGCCTTGCGCGCCCGGCTTACCCCTTCAGTTGGGCACGACCTCCTCGACCGGCGTTTCCAGCACCGGATGGCCCCGGAAGGGGCGCAAATTGTTCAGGAACTGTGCTGCCGACGCGGACCAGGAGAAGGTCAGGGCGTGGCGCCGGCAGGCGTCGCCGGGGATATCCAGTGCTGCCAGGGCGGCCTTTTGCAAATCCTCGCCCAGCACGGCGACGTCGGATCCGGCCAACACGTCCAGCGGGCCGGGCACGGGGAAGGCCGCCACCGGCACGCCCGACGCCAGCGCCTCCAGCAGCACCAGGCCGAAGGTGTCGGTGCGCGAGGGGAAGACGAAGACGTCGCCGGCGGCATAATGCCGGGCCAGTTCCTCGCCATGCTTGGCGCCCACGAACTGGGTGGCCGGGTACTTGTCCCGCAGGGTGTCCAACTGCGGGCCATCGCCCACCACCACCTTGGTGCCGGGCAAGTCCAGGGACAGGAAGGCCTCGATGTTCTTCTCCACCGCCACCCGGCCGACATACATGAAGATGGGGCGGGGGAAGGGCAGGAAGTCCTTCTCGCGTGGCCGGAACAGGGTGGTGTCCACGCCCCGCGACCAGCGCTTGATGTTGCGGAAGCCGCGATCCGTCAGGTCGGTCTCGATCGACGGCGTCGCCACCATGACGGCCGACGCCGGGGCATGGAAGCGCCGCACCAGGGCGTAGCTCAGGCGCAGCGGAATGGGCAGGCGGTCGCGGACATATTCCGGGAAGCGCGTGTGGTAGGCGGTGGTGAAGGGGATGCGCCGGCGCAGGCAATAGCGCCGGGCGGCCAGGCCCAGCGGGCCTTCCGTGGCGATGTGGATGGCGTCCGGCCCGATCTCGTCGATCATGCGGCGCAGCTTGGCCCCGGGCTTCAGCGCCAGGCGGATTTCCGGGTATGTCGGCATGGGCACGGTGCGGAAGCGGTCGGGGGCGATGACCTCGACCTCATGACCCAGCTGGCGCAGTTCGTCCCGCGTTGTGGTCAGGGTGCGGACCACGCCGTTCACCTGGGGGTGCCAGGCGTCGGTGACGATCAGGATCTTCACGCTGCAGCCTTCTGCGTCGTCTTCTCGGCCTTGGCCGGGTCCCGCGCCACGGCGCGCTTGCGCACTTCGTCCGCCCAATGAATGATCTCCAGCGTGCCGTCGGCGTGTTCGACCAAGGCGGTGCATGATTCCACCCAGTCCCCATCGTTGCAGTAGAGGATGCCGTCCATGTCGCGCATCTCGGCATGGTGGATGTGGCCGCAGATGATGCCGTCCACCTGGCGGCGGCGGGCCTCGTCGGCCAGCGCCTGCTCATAATTCCCGATGAACTCCACCGCCTTCTTGGTGCGGTTCTTCAGGTAGGCGGACAGGGACCAGTACTGGAAGCCCAGGCGGCGGCGGGCGGCGTTCAGCCAGGTGTTCAGGGTCAGCAGCACCGTGTAGGCGCTGTCCCCGACATAGGCCAGCCACTTGGCGTATTTCACCACGGCGTCGAACTGGTCGCCGTGCAGGATCAGGAAGCGCCGGCCATCGGCCGTGGTGTGCACCGTGTCTTCCAGGATGGTGACGCCGCCGAACTGCAGCCCGATGAAGTCGCGGAAGACTTCGTCATGGTTGCCGGGGATCATGAAGACCTTGGCGCCCTTGCGCACCCGGCGCAGCACCTTCTGCACCACATCGTTATGGGCCTGCGGCCAGAACCAGCCCTTTTTCAGGCGCCAGCCATCGACGATGTCGCCCACCAGGTACAGGTAGTCCGACTCCGTGTGCTTCAGGAAATCCAGAAGCATCTCGGCCTGGCAACCCCGGGTGCCCAGGTGAAGATCGGACAGCCAGATGCTGCGATAACGCCGCGTCGTCTCGTGTTCCGTCTCCATGTCCGTCTCCATGCTTAACGCCCCCGCGCCCGGAATGACCCACACAGACAATCAATAGTAATGTTGACAGCGCTATACCCCAGCATGTAGGGCAAGACAAATGGTGATCGGCACATTCCCAGGACTTCACCATATATTCATGGGGCATTCATAAATATGTCTTCCGCCCTTCACTTGACTGTCACGGATGCTATGCCGGCAGAAACGGCGCGTCATCTTTTGGTCATCCATAATCCGGTGGCGGGGCGCCGCCGGAAGGGAATGATGGGGCGGGTGGTGGATGCCCTGCGCCAGGGTGGGGCGGCCGTGACCGTGGTGGAAACCACCGGTCCCCGCGATGCCGAACGGCTGGCCGGCCTGGCCGCCGCCGGCACCCTGACCGATGGCCGCGTTCCCGACGCGGTGGTGGCCGCCGGCGGCGATGGCACCATCAATGAGGTGGTGAACGGCCTGCTGGCCGCGTCCGGCGGCCGGCTTCCCGCATTGGGGCTGATCCCCCTGGGCACGGCCAACGTGCTGGCGGCGGAGCTGGACCTGCCCTGGGGAGTGGACGACCTGGCGCGCACCCTGGCGCGGGCGGCACCCCGCACCATCCATGCCGGCCGGGCCAACGGCCGGCTGTTCACCATGATGGCCGGCGTGGGCCTGGACGCCCATGTGGTGGAGGGGGTGGATCCGGCGGTGAAGCGGCGGCTGGGCAAGGGCGCCTATATGCTGGAAAGCCTGGCGCAGATCGCACGCTGGCCCAACCCGTGCTACCAGGTCACGGTAACGGACGCGGCGGGGGCGACCAGCCGGCACGAGGTGGCGTCCTGCATCGTGGCCAAGGGGCACTTCTATGGCGGGCGGTTCATTTGCGCACCCGCCGCTCGGCTGGATGCGCCGGGGTTTTACGCCTGCCTGTTCGAGACGTCGGGTCGCCTGGCGGCCCTGCGCTATGGTGCGGCGCTGGTCACCGGGCAGTTGGCCCGCTGGGGTGCGCTCGACGGTGGCTGGACGGAAGGTTTGGGCTACCGCGTGCTGCCGGCGGCCCGGGTACGGATCGAGGGACCGGTGGACGACCCGGTGCAGGGGGATGGCGACACCATCGCCCGCCTGCCGGTGGATATGGAAACGGCGGCACCGTTAACCGTACTGGCGCCGCCGCTCCGCCCCGTGTCCCGTCTGCCCTGAAGGGCGCTTTTGAGGCAGATCATCCCGCCGAAAGGCGCCCTTGTACTATAGTAGGACCCAACCAAACCTGGATGCGATCAGGGGGCGGTTGACCCCGCCCCTGTCGCGGGTACTCTGCCAAATCAAATATTAACGGCCCGCCTGGGCGCCGGCCTCGGCGGTGGCGCGCGGCACGCGGCCACGCCACACGGACAGGCATTCGTCGGCGCTCTCACCCGTGCCGATGCAATACCAGCCGCGGCGGTCGTTGAAATACAGGCGATAGGTGCCGCGGCGGTCACGCTCGAAACGGAAGACCGGGCGGTCGAGATTGGGGAAACGAACGATCAGCTGGTCATGATCCGGCGCGGTCTGGCGCGTCACGGCTTCCCACAGCCCACGCTCCAGCTTGGGCTGGGCGACGCTGTTCCATTCAGTCAGATCGAAGGGGGTGAAGCGGGCAGAGGAGAAGGGGACGACAGTCATGACTCACCAGCACTCTGCCACCCTGGATCATTCGGATGTCCGGACGGTCCGGACTTTTAGGTCGGTGCGCCGGGTGGCTTTGGCGCGTTGAGGGGACTATGCCCCCCCAACTGTTAATGGCGCCTTAAAGGCCCCCGCTCACCCATGGGATAGTATGCCTTCGATGGAGTGATGCAGTTGCGCCCTGCGGCGCCCTGTGTTATGTGCACGACGCCCGACGCCGGGGTGCTTAGCCCACGGCTCGGACCTACATTCATAAGGCCCTGAAATCCTTCAGGTCTGCGGATTAACCGAGGTTTCCAGGTGGCATCCCAAGGGACAGTCGTATCCGGACTGGCGGCCCGCTACGCGGCGGCGCTGTTCGACCTTGCCGACGATCAGAAGGCGCTGGACCAAACCGCGCAGGATCTGACGTCGCTCAAGCAGATTCTCGCCGACAGCGCAGACCTGCGCCGCGTCGTGCGCAGCCCCGCCCTGTCGCGTGCCGATCAGGCCCGCGCCATGGAAGCGGTGCTGGCGCAGGCGGGCACGTCGGAACTTGTGCGCAAGTTCGTCGGCCTGGTGGCGCAGAACCGCCGCCTGTTCGCGCTGGACGGCATGATCGTCGCCTTCCTCGCCGAACTGGCCCAGCGCCGGGGTGAGGAGACGGCCACCGTCATCTCCGCCCAGCCGCTGTCCGACACGCAGTTGGTCGAGATTACCGACGCCTTGAAGAAGGCCTTGGGCTCTAAGGTTACCGTTGCCGCCAGCGTCGACCCGGCGCTGTTGGGCGGCATGATTGTTAAGGTCGGGTCGCGCATGATCGATAGCTCCGTGCGCACCAAATTGACCAAGCTCAAAATCGCCATGAAAGGGGTTGGCTGATGGAAATCCGCGCCGCAGAGATTTCCGCGATCCTGAAGCAGCAGATCGCGAATTTCGGTACCGAGGCCGACGTTGCTGAAGTGGGCCAGGTGCTCTCGGTCGGCGACGGTGTGGCCCGCATCCACGGGCTGGACAAGGTCCAGGCCGGTGAGATGGTCGAGTTCCCGGGCGGGATCAAGGGCCTGGCCCTGAACCTGGAAGCCGACAATGTCGGCGCCGTGATCTTCGGCGACGACCGCGCCATCAAGGAAGGCGACACGGTGAAGCGCACCGGCGCCATCGTCGAGGTTCCGGTGGGCCGTGGCCTGCTGGGCCGCGTGGTGGACGGCCTGGGCAACCCGATTGACGGCAAGGGCCCCCTGGTCGATGTCGAGCGCAAGCGCGTCGAAGTGAAGGCCCCCGGCATCATTCCGCGCAAGTCGGTGCATGAGCCCATGCAGACCGGCCTGAAGGCGGTGGACGCCCTGGTGCCCGTCGGCCGTGGCCAGCGTGAGCTGATCATCGGCGACCGCCAGACCGGCAAGACCGCCGTGGCCCTCGACGCCTTCATCAACCAGAAGGGCATCAACGCCGTCGGCGATGAGTCCAAGAAGCTGTACTGCATCTACGTCGCCGTGGGCCAGAAGCGCTCCACCGTGGCGCAGATCGTGAAGACGCTGGAAGAAGCCGGCGCGATGGAATACTCCATCGTCGTGGCCGCCACCGCGTCCGAACCGGCCCCCCTGCAGTACCTGGCGCCCTACACCGGCTGCGCCATGGGCGAGTTCTTCCGCGACAACGGCATGCACGCCCTGATCGTGTACGACGACCTGTCCAAGCAGGCCGTCGCCTACCGTCAGATGTCCCTGCTGCTGCGCCGTCCGCCGGGCCGCGAAGCCTACCCCGGCGACGTGTTCTACCTGCACAGCCGCCTGCTGGAACGCGCCTGCAAGATGGCCGACAGCTACGGCGCCGGCTCGCTGACGGCCCTGCCCATCATCGAAACCCAGGCGGGTGACGTGTCGGCCTACATTCCGACCAACGTCATCTCCATCACCGACGGCCAGATCTTCCTGGAAACGGGCCTGTTCTACCGGGGCATCCGTCCGGCCATCAACGTCGGCCTGTCGGTCAGCCGCGTCGGCTCCGCCGCCCAGATCAAGGCGATGAAGCAGGTTGCCGGCACCATTAAGCTGGAACTGGCCCAGTACCGCGAAATGGCCGCCTTCGCCCAGTTCGCCTCGGACCTGGATGCCGCCACCCAGCGCCTGCTGAACCGTGGCGCCCGCCTGACCGAACTGCTGAAGCAGCCGCAGTACAGCCCGCTGCCGGTGGAAGAGCAGGTGGTGTCGATCTTCGCCGGCGTCCGTGGCTTCCTGGACAAGGTCAAGGTCGACGACGTCAACCGCTTCGAGGCGCGCTTCCTGGACGAGATCCGCAGCAAGGGCCAGGACATCCTGACCGCGATCCGCACCGATAAGCAGATCAGCAAGGACACCGAGGAAAAGCTGAAGGCCTTCCTGGAGAGCTTCTCCAAGGTTTTCGCCTGATCCCGTAAACGGCGGGCGGTCCCCCGGGGCCGCCCGCCAGTCCAGTTCTCCTAGGAAGTGAAGGCACGGCATGCCCAGCCTTAAGGACCTCAAGATCCGGATCGACAGCGTCAAGTCGACGCAAAAGATCACCTCGGCCCTGAAGATGGTCGCGGCCAGCAAGCTGCGCCGTGCCCAGGAACAGGCCGAAGCCGGGCGTCCCTATGCCGAGCGCATGGGCCGCATGCTCACCTCGCTCGCCGCCAACGTTCCGCCGGGCGGCCAGGGCCCCAAGCTGATGGCCGGCACCGGTTCCGACCAGGTGCACCTGCTGGTCGTCCTGACCGGCGACCGCGGCCTGTGCGGCGGCTTCAACGCCACCATCGTGCGTGAAGCCAAGCGCCAGGTCACCCGCCTGCAGGGCGAAGGCAAGACCGTGAAGCTGCTGACCGTGGGCCGCAAGGGCCGCGACCTGCTGCGGCGCGAGTTCAGCACGATGATCGTGCACAGCTATGAGAACCTGGGCGGCAAGCGCTTAGGGTTCGCCGACGCGGCCCAGGTGGCCGAGAAGGTGCTGGAGCTGTTCGAGGCCGGCGAGTTCGACGTCGCCTCCATCATCTTCAACAAGTTCAAGTCGGCGATGACCCAGATCGTCACCGTCCAGCAGATCGTCCCCTTCGCGGTGGCGGCCACGGCGGAAGCCGAGGCGCCGGCCGGCACGGAGCCCAAGGCGATCTACGAATTCGAGCCGTCGGAAGAGGACATCCTCAACGATCTGCTGCCGCGCAACCTGTCCATCCAGGTCTACACCGCGTTGCTGGACAGCACGGCGTCGTTCTTTGGTTCGCAGATGACGGCCATGGACAACGCCACGCGCAACGCCGGCGACACGATCAAGAAGCTGACGCTCAACTACAACCGCACGCGCCAGGCCTTCATCACCAAGGAGCTGATCGAGATCATCTCCGGTGCTGAAGCGGTCTGACGGCGCTACGACAACATTTGCCAAGGTCCGAGGGAGCTTACCCCATGGCTACGACTAACCAGGCGACCAACGCCGTCGGCCGTATCACGCAGGTGCTGGGCGCCGTGGTGGACGTGCAGTTCGGTGCCGAACTGCCCGCCATCCTGAACGCGCTGCACACGCAGAACGAGGGCAAGACCCTTGTGTTCGAAGTGGCCCAGCATCTGGGTGAGAACACGGTGCGCTGCATCGCCATGGACAGCACCGACGGTCTGGTGCGCGGCACCGTGGTGACCGACACCGGCCTGCCCATCCAGATGCCGGTTGGCGTCGGCACCCTGGGCCGCATCCTGAACGTCATCGGCGAGCCGATCGACGAGCGCGGCGCCGTGGCCGCCGACAAGACCTACCCCATCCACCGTTCCGCGCCCGAGTTCATCGAGCAGGCGACGGACGCGCAGATCCTGGTCACGGGCATTAAGGTCATCGACCTGCTGGCCCCGTACCTGAAGGGTGGCAAGATCGGCCTGTTCGGCGGCGCCGGCGTGGGCAAGACCGTCACCATCATGGAACTGATCAACAACGTCGCCAAGGCGCACGGTGGTGTGTCGGTCTTTGCCGGCGTGGGCGAGCGTACCCGCGAGGGCAACGACCTGTACCACGAGATGATCGAATCGGGCGTCATCAAGCTCGACGGCCCCGGCTCCAAGGTGGCGCTGGTGTACGGCCAGATGAACGAGCCGCCGGGGGCCCGCGCCCGCGTCGCCCTGTCCGGCCTGACCATCGCGGAATACTTCCGCGATGAGGAAGGCCAGGACGTGCTGCTGTTCATCGATAACATCTTCCGCTTCACCCAGGCGGGTGCCGAGGTGTCGGCGCTGCTGGGCCGCATCCCGTCGGCGGTGGGTTACCAGCCCACGCTGGCCACCGACATGGGCGCCCTGCAGGAACGCATCACCTCCACCAAGAAGGGCTCGATCACCTCGGTGCAGGCCGTGTACGTGCCCGCCGACGATCTGACCGACCCGGCGCCGGCCACCTCGTTCGCCCACTTGGACGCCACGACGGTGCTGAGCCGCGCCATCGCCGAACAGGCGATCTTCCCCGCCGTCGATCCGCTGGACAGCACCTCGCGTGCCCTGGACCCGCGCATCGTGGGTGAAGAGCATTACCAGACCGCCCGTTCGGTGCAGAAGGTGCTGCAGACCTACAAGTCGCTGCAGGACATCATCGCCATCCTGGGCATGGACGAGCTGTCGGAAGAGGACAAGCTGACGGTCGCCCGCGCCCGTAAGATCCAGCGCTTCCTGTCCCAGCCCTTCCACGTGGCCGAAGTGTTCACCGGCACGCCCGGCGTGCTGGTCAGCCTGGAAGACACCATCCGCGCGTTCAAGGGCATCGTGGCCGGTCAGTACGACCACCTGCCGGAAGCGTCCTTCTACATGGTCGGCACCATCGAGGAAGCCGTCGAGAAGGCCCGCAAGATGGCCGCCGAGGCCGCTTGATCGCCTGAGTAGTACCGGGACGGAGGGGGCGTGCCCCTTCCGTCCGTTTTCTTGAGACGTCTGAACACGTCGCCGAACGGAAGTCCCATCATGGCCGATAAGGTTGAATTCGAGCTGGTGTCGCCGGAAAAGCTGCTGGTTTCCCAGCCGGTGGACATGGTGGTCGTCCCGGGCAGTGAAGGCTACCTGGGCGCCCTGCCGGGCCACTCCCCCCTGATCACCACGCTGAAGCCGGGCGTCATCGACATCTATCTCGATGGCATCACCACCATCAGCAACCGCATCTTCGTCGCCGGCGGCTTCGCCGAAGTGACGGAGACCCGCTGCACGGTGCTGGCGGAAGAGGCGGTCGAGGTGTCCGCCCTGGACCGCGCCACGGTCGAGCAGCAGGTGAAGGACCTGTCCGAGGATCTGGCCGATGCCGCGGATGAGGCGCAGAAGCGCGCGGCCGAGGCCAAGCTGCTGGTGGCGCAGGCCAAGTTGGAAGCCCTGGGCGCTGGACCGGCCGGCCATTAAGCCGTATTGATTTGGCGGCTGAACTGATTCGGTCGCCAAATCCCGTGGGACGCTGGGTCGCAGTGCCTAGTTCCCTTGCGGCGAAAGCCGGTTTCCTTGATTTAACACAATAGTTTCCGCCCTCGGCGGGTGGGATTTTGCCGATCGGTGGCATCGTGTTAGCTTGGGCCCCGGCGCCCCAGCCTCGCGGATGTTACGGATTTGTGGCATACCGGCTGGTGGGGCATCACGAAGAAGCCCACCGGCTTTTTTGTTTTCAGGGGGTTCGATCACCCGCGGTGGGGCCGCGGTGCGGGGAATCGGATCCGTGGAATGGTCATAGGCGTGCCGCCGAGCATGTGTGGCGCCCTGGGGCATGAAGAAACGGAACGCGCATGGCAGACGTTAACGGTACGGAATCCGGATCCGGTCATTGGACGATCGCCGGCCTGTCTTGGGACAAGCTGGCCCCCGCCCAAGTCACCCCCGATATCCTGAAGCTCATCAAGGCCGCGGCCCTGGTCGAATACAACGGCGACACCTACGCCGACTACCTGTGCAACGTGTTCGCCGACGACGCGGAATTCTGCGTCACCGCCCGCAAGTGGGCGGTGGAGGAGATTCAGCACGGTGAGGCGCTGGGCACCTGGGCCGAGCGGGTGGACCCGTTCTGGAGCTTCCAGGACGCCGTTACCCGCTTCCGCGAAGGCTACAAGATCGACATCGACGTCAACCAGTCGGTGCGCGGTTCGCGCGCCGGTGAACTGGTGGCGCGCTGCATCGTCGAGACCGGCACCAGCAGCTATTACACAGCATTGGCCGAGGCGACGGAAGAGCCGGTGCTGAAGCAGATCTGCCGCCTTATCGCGGCGGATGAGTTCCGGCACTACAAGCTGTTCTACGATTACCTGGGCGATTATCTGGTCAAGGAACGTCTGGGCAAGCTGGGCCGGCTGCGCGTGTCGCTGTCCCGTATCAATGAGACGGAGGATGATGAGTTGTCCTTCGCCTACCACGCCGCCAACAACGGCAACGCCCCTTATCACCGCGAGACGGCCTTCGCCGACTATGTGCGGAAGGCCTACAGCTACTACCGGCCCCATCACCTGGACCGCATGGTCGCCATGGTGTTCAAGGCCAGCGGCCTGAAGCCCCAGGGCTGGCTGCACGACTTCGCCTCGCGCTACGCCTACAAGCGCATGATGAAGAAGGCCGGCGTGCCCTTGGCCGCCTGACGCTCCCCTTCGTCCGCTGAAAAGCAGAACGCCGCCCAGGGTGACCCGGGCGGCGTTTTGTTTTTGTTTTCGTGTTCCCTCAAATGCCGGGCGGCCGGCTTGGGCTTCCTCGGTTTCCAGTCCGCTGACGCTCCCCAGAAACCTGCGGCGGCGCCGGTCGGCGCCTACAGCGGCGTGAGGAAAAGCCTCACGCCGCTGGCACCAAATGCCTAAAGGCGGCCACCACCTGAACGTAAAGCTCGCGCTTGAAGGGCACGATCAGGTCCACGGTCTTTTCCAGCGACACCCACTGCCAGGCATCGAACTCCGGATGCTCGGTATCCAGGTCGATATCGCTATCCTGACCGGTGAAGCGGCAGGCCAGCCACTTCTGCTTCTGGCCGCGATACTTGCCCTTCCAGGCGACGCCGACCAGTTCCGGCGGCAGGTCATACTGCAGCCAATCCGCCGTCTCCTCTAGGATGGTCGCCTTGGCCGTGCCGATCTCCTCCTCCAGTTCGCGCAAGCCGGCTTGCGCCGGCGTCTCCCCCTTGTCGATGCCGCCCTGGGGCATCTGCCAGGCGCCTGGGGTGTCGCGGCGCTGGCCGACGAAGACCAGGCCTTGGGCGTTCAGCAGGCAGATGCCGACGCAAGGGCGATAGGGCAGGGTGGTGGGATCGACAGGCTTGGCCGTCATCGGGGGCTCACAACTGATCGTGGGGATTGGGCGCAGCCTAACCGGCCGTCCGCCGTCCCGCCACCCGCTCGCCGGCGCGTTTTCCGAGTCGCGGGGGCAAAATCGGCATTTTCGGCAGGCTGTCCCGCCCCTGATTCATACCGCGTCCGCGAGAACGCAACGATCGGTCGTGCGCATGCCATCGCAGGAACGAGTTGACGCGATTGCTGCGGTGCTTCCGACAGGAAATATGTCAGCATATATGACCTATTTTCGGAAGGAACGAGGCCTGCTTAGATGATGAGGCAAGCCGGGGAAACATCGGCGCCAGGCCCGTCGGAACCCTAAACCGCAAGGGCCTGTTTCCTTCCCATGGCGGCCGTCCGCAACGGCCCCATATGACAGGGAAGGGCACGTACAGGGGCAGTTCCACCGCGTTGGAGATGCGTTATGACGCTGGCCGCCGTTACCCTTGATGACAAGTACGTCCTGGCCGATGGCCGGGTCTACATGACCGGCACCCAGGCCCTGGTGCGCCTGCCCATGCTGATGCGGGAACGCGACAGGTTGGCCGGGTTGAACACCGCCGGCTTCATCTCCGGCTATCGCGGCTCCCCCCTGGGGGCCTACGATCAGGCCTTGTGGTCGGCGCGCAAGCACCTGGCCCGCCACGACATCCATTTCCAGCCGGGCGTGAATGAGGAACTGGGCGCCACCGCCGTCTGGGGCAGCCAGCAGGTCAACCTGTTCAAGGGCGCCAAGGTCGATGGCGTGTTCGGCATCTGGTATGGCAAGGGCCCCGGCGTCGACCGCTCGCTGGACGCGCTGAAGCACGCCAACTTCGCCGGGACCAGCCGCCACGGCGGCGTCCTGGCCATCGCCGGCGACGACCACGCCTCCAAATCCTCCACCCTGCCGCACCAGTCCGACCAGGCCTTCATCCACGCCTTCATGCCGGTGATCAGCCCGGCCGGCGTGCAGGAGTTCCTGGACTACGGCCTGATCGGCTTTGAGATGTCGCGCTATTCCGGCTGCTGGGTGGGTTTCACGGCCCTGGCCGACACCATCGATACCTCCGCCATCGTGCGGGTGCCCTCGGTGCGCAATGAGGTGCTGCTGCCCGCCGATTTCGAGATGCCGCCCGGCCGGCTGAACATCCGCCTGCACGACACGCCGCTGATCCAGGAAGACCGCATGATCCAGTGGAAGCTGGACGCGGCGCGTGCCTTCGCCCGGGCCAACCGGCTGGATAAGCTGATCCTGGGCGCTGAAAGACCCCGCCTGGGTATCGTCACCGTGGGCAAGTCCTATCTGGACGTCCGCCAGGCGCTGGACGAACTGGGCATCAGTGCCGAGATGGCGGCCGACCTGGGCATCGCCGTCTTCAAGGTCGCCATGACCTGGCCCTTGGAACCCCACGGCATCCGCGCCTTCGCCGAGAACGCCGAAGAGCTGCTGGTGGTGGAAGAGAAGCGGTCGCTGATTGAGGCACAGCTGAAGGAACAGCTGTACAACTGGGACCGCCGCCCCCGCATCCTGGGCAAGACGGATGAGGCCGGCCGGCCTCTGCTGTCGGAAAAGGCGGAACTGTCGCCCACCACCATCGCCCTGGCGCTGGCCGGCCGCATGGCCAAGCTGGGCCTGATGGTCGACCGCGTGGCGGAGCGGGTGCAGGCGCTGGAGGCGCAGTTGCGCCCGTCGGCCTCGGCCAGCACGGTGGTGCGGGCCCCCTTCTACTGCTCCGGCTGTCCGCACAACACCTCCACCCACCTGCCCGAGGGCAGCCGTGGCCTGGCCGGCATCGGCTGCCACTACATGGTGACGTGGATGGGCCGCAACACCGATGTCTTCAGCCAGATGGGTGGCGAGGGCGTGCACTGGATCGGCCAGTCGCCCTTCGCGGGGGAGGAACACGTCTTCGCCAACCTGGGCGACGGCACCTATTTCCATTCCGGCATCCTGGCGGTGCGCGCCTCCGTCGCCGCCAAGGTCAACATCACCTACAAGATCCTCTACAACGACGCCGTCGCCATGACCGGCGGCCAGAAGGTGGACGGCAGCCTGTCCGTGCACCAGATCGCCCGCCAGCTGGAGGCCGAGGGGGTGGAGCGCATCGTCGTGGTCAGCGATGACCCCGACCGTTACGGCCTGGGCCAGGGCCTGCCGGCCTTCACCACCATCGAGCACCGCGACGATCTGGACCGAGTGCAGCGCGAGATGCGCGAGATCAAGGGCGTCAGCGTCCTGATCTATGAACAGACCTGCGCCGCCGAGAAGCGCCGTCGCCGCAAACGCGGCACCTTCCCCGACCCGGCCCGCCGGGTGGTGGTGAACGAACTGGTGTGCGAGGGCTGTGGCGATTGCTCCACCAAATCCTCCTGCCTGTCGGTGGTGCCGGTGGAGACGGAGTTCGGCCGCAAGCGCCAGATCGACCAGTCCAGCTGCAACAAGGACTTCTCCTGCCTCAAGGGCTTCTGCCCCAGTTTTGTTACCGTGGAAGGCGGCAGCTTGCGTAAGCCCAAGCCCGTGGGCGGCAAGGCGGAGGGCATGGAGACCTTGCCGGAACCGGCGCGCCGCACCCTGGACCGTCCCTGGAACATCCTGGTGACGGGCGTGGGCGGCACCGGCGTCGTCACCATCGGCGCCCTGGTCGCCATGGCGGCGCACCTGGAAAGCCGGGGCTGCACCGTGCTGGATATGGCCGGCCTGGCGCAGAAGGGCGGGGCGGTCACCAGCCATCTGCGCATCGCCGAACGGCCGGAGGACATCCACGCCACCCGCATCGCTGCCGGTGGCGCTGACGTGGTGCTGGGCTGCGACATCGTGGTGGCGGCCAATGCCGACGCCCTGTCCAAGATGGCCCGGGGCCGCACCCACGCCATCCTGAACACCCATGAGGCGGTGACCGCCGCCTTCGTCACCAACCCGGACTTCCAGATGAACGGCGGGTCCATGGTGGCGACGGTGGCCAAGGCCTGCGGCGGCGACGCCGTCAACGCGGTGGACGCCACCCGCATCGCCACCGGCCTGCTGGGCGACAGCATCGCCACCAACCTGTTCATGCTGGGCTACGCCTATCAGAAGGGCCTGGTGCCGGTGGGTGGCGAGGCCATCGAGAAGGCCATCGAGATGAACGGGGCGGCGGTGAAGATGAACACCGACGCCTTCCGCTGGGGCCGCCGCGCCGCCCTGGACCAGCTGGCGGTGGAAAAGATCGCCACGCCGAAGGGCCCGGCGGCCGACGCCCCGCACCGCCGGCTGTCGGAAACGCTGGATGAGGTCATCGCCCGCCGGGTGGATTTCCTCACCGGCTATCAGGACGCGGCGTACGCCGACACCTATCGCCAGTTCGTGGCCAAGGTGCGCGGTGTGGAGGCCGCCAAGGTTCCGGGTGCCGACCAGTTGACGGAGGCGGTGGCCCGTACCCTGTTCAAGTTAATGGCCTATAAGGATGAGTATGAGGTGGCGCGCCTCTACACCCAGAGCGGCTTCCTGGACCAGGTGCGCCAGCAGTTCCAGGGCGACTATAAGTTGGTGTTCCACCTGGCCCCGCCCACCACGGCCCACGCCGACCCGGCGACGGGGACAGTGCGCAAGCAGACTTTCGGTCCGTGGATGCTGACGGCCTTCCGCGTGCTGGCCCGGCTGAAGGGCCTGCGCGGCACCGCCTTCGACATCTTCGGCCGCACGGCGGAACGGCGCATGGAGCGCCAGCTGATCGTCGATTTCCGCGCCGTGGTGGATGAGTTGCTGGCCGGCCTGTCGTCTGACAATCACGCCCTGGCGGTGGAGATCGCGGAACTGCCGCAGAAGATCCGCGGCTACGGCCACATCAAGGACCGCGCCCATGCCGAGGTGAAGGCCAAGGAGGCGGCACTGCTGCGCGACTGGCGCACCCCCGGCGCCCCCGGCCGTAGCGCGCCGCTGGCGGCGGAGTAGGCGGGAAGGGGCCTGGGTTGCCACAAATCCGCTATCGTCCGGTGCCGCTTGGCCTCAAGGTGGGCGGCCACGGATGATGGCGGGCGGCGTGGTATCAGAAGGACGGACGTGATGGGCAGCAAGGCGGGTGCGGATCTGGTCACCCTGGACGATGTGCGGGCCGCCGCCTTGGCCCTGGTGGGCCAAGTGAACGACACCCCCTGCATCCACTCGCGCACCCTGTCGCGCATTGCCGGCAGCGAAATCTGGGTGAAGTTCGAGAACCTGCAGTTCACCGCCAGCTTCAAGGAGCGCGGCGCCCTCAACCGCCTGCTGGCCCTGACGCCGGAGGAGCGCAAGCGCGGCGTCATCGCCATGTCGGCCGGCAACCACGCCCAGGGTGTCGCCTATCACGCCGGGCGCTTAGGCATCCCCGCCACCATCGTGATGCCCGAGGGCACCCCCTTCATCAAGGTGGAGCATACGGAGAACTTCGGCGCCAAGGTGGTGCTGAAGGGGGCCGTGCTGGCGGAAGCCGCGGCGGAGGCCGAGCGCCTGCAACAGGAACATGGCTACGTCTTCGTCCATCCCTATGACGACCCCCTGGTGATCGCCGGCCAGGGCACCATCGCGCTGGAGATGCTGAACGCCGCCCCGGACCTGGATGTCCTGCTGGTGCCGGTGGGCGGCGGCGGCCTGATCTCCGGCATGGCGGTGGCGGCCAAGGCGCGCAACCCGAAGATCGAGGTCATCGGGGTGGAGGTCACGGCCTATCCGCCCATGTACCAGGCGCTGAAGGGCCTGCCGGTCAGCGTCGGCGGCGATACCATCGCCGAGGGCATCGCCGTCAAGAATGTGGGCGCCACCACGCTGGAGATTGTGCGCCGGATGGTGGACGACATCATCCTGGTGGAGGATTGGGAGGTGGAACGGGCCGTCGCCCTGTTCCTGAACATCGAAAAGACGGTGGCCGAAGGCGCGGGGGCGGCCGGCCTGGCGGCGGCATTGAAGCATCCGGAGCGCTTCGCCGGCCGCAAGGTCGGCCTGGTGCTGTCCGGCGGCAACATCGACCCGCGCGTGCTGGCCAGCGTCATCCTGCGCCAGCTGGTGCGCGAGGGCCGCATCGTCACCCTGCGCGTGGTCATCCCCGACCGGCCGGGCGCCCTGGGCCGTATCACCACCCTGATCGGCGAGGCCGGCGGCAACATCATCGAGGCCGTGCACCAACGTTTGTTCAGCACCGCCAACGTCAAGGCGACGGACATCGACATCACCGTGGAGTGCCGTTCCGCCAACCATGCCGGCCGGGTGGTCGATGCGCTGCGCAATAATGGTTTCCAGGTGAAGCCGCTGACGGGGGAAGGGTGAGGGTCAGCCGAGCAGATCCGCCAGCGGGTCCCGGACCGGAAAATGACAGCGTTCGGCTATCTTTTCAGACAGTGCTTTGAAGTCCTGATAGCACGCGGTCACCGCTGCCTGATGGCCGCCTATCGCTCCGTCGGCAGGGCGCAACATGAACATGGGCTTGTTCGCCTCTTGGGCCAGCGCCATTAGAGAGCGATAATCCTTCAAGCGGCCCAGGCAGTGCGGGTCAGTTTCCGGTTTCACATCCGGCTCAGCCGGGGGTTCCTGAAGCATTTCGGTACGGTAGGCGCTGGGCACGCGCTTCATCCAGCGATCAAATGCCTTTACCGGTCGGTCCATGCGCACCGAATGGCGAACCATGATATAGCCGGCCGGCAGCATTTCTCCGCCTGGTATCACGACGTCAGGTTTCTTGTTCCTGGAACGCCGTTGCGACCAACCATCCCGCCATTCGCGCAGGCTGGGCCCTAGATTACGCAGGCCCTGCAACGAAAACAGATCGGGCCCCAATGGAATGGCCACAAAGTCGGCGGCGATGAGGGCCGCCCGGTTGATCGCGCCCAAATTCGGACCGACGTCGATCAGCATAATGGCGGCATCGGCCCTTTCCGCCGCGTTGGCCAGTATGCGGGCGAAAGCCGAAACAATGCGCAGGGGACCGATTTCACCGTCGCTGCTGTTCATCCATTCCGTGAGAGAGCCTGTCCTCGAAACGGGATAGGGTTAGATCGCCCGGGATGAGGGCGATGCGTTCAGTGATCGCTTCCAGCGCGGGTGGCGTAAAGTCGCCGGTTTGTTCATGGAGGGGCTGGACCGCCCCATAGATCGTGGGCCGTCCGTCAGTTGGCGCCCATATCTCTTCAAGTCGTTCTTCCGGCAGGAACATTGAGGTCAGGTTGGCTTGGGGATCGAGGTCCGCGACCACGACCCTTTGGCCCAATTCAGCGAACATCCAGGCCAAGTGATAGACCAGGGAGGTCTTGCCGACACCGCCCTTGTTGTTGAAAAAGGCAATGGTCGTCATGCCTTGTGCCTCACAATGGCCAGGACGTAGCCCGGCTGCACGACGAATTCCAGGGCTGGGTTGCCGTTGGCTTTCAGGGCCTCCCGTGCCCGGACGATGCCGGATCCGAACCGGTGGACGAACCCCATGCTCTTGGCGGCCTCCGCGATCAGGGGATTGCGATAGTCCGTTACGCCGGGCTGCCCGAAAGTCTCGGGCGTGACCATGCCATAGGGGCCGCCAGGGCTCAGGACCTCGATCCGGTCATCATACCAGTGTACCCGGACAGGGGCGGCCGTTCCCTCGTAATTCCGATGGATCAGGGCGTTCCGGACCAGTTCCCTGAGCGCCACGATGGGGTAGTCCGGTATCGGAATTGATCGCGCGGCGTCCGGGTCCAAGGCCACGGCATTGTGCGCGCCGATGATCTCTTCGATCTGCCGGATCTGGGCGGCCAGCGTGCCGCCGACCTCTTTCTGATCGCGGATGGGATCTGTCAGTTGCGTACCGGCGACACGAACGAATTGTACATAGGCCCCGGGCAGCCATTGCCGGGGATCCTTGCCCAACAGCAGAATGCCGCCATTCGTGGGCATGCCATCCGGTGTCAGCAGGCGCAAGGCCCGCATCTGGTCGCCTTGCTCCCGGTGATTTTCCTCAAGGACCTCGGGCGCGACCATGGAGGGTAGGATTTCTTCCCGTAAGGTCAGCAGATTGAGGTCATTGATCGTGGTATCGGGGGTTCCGTGCTGGTCGAACGGTAGCGCTCCCCAGCGACGTTTTTCCGTCAGGCGCCGTTCTTCCTCCGCCGTGGCGAACCCGCGCCGGGGACCGACACGAATGCACACGCGGCCATCGTATTTAACCGGTGGGTTGTCGGAAGGCTCAACCTCGATGACCGCGACTTCGCAGCCATCCAAAGTCTCCCGGCGAACGCTCAGTTTCGGTAGGGGCTGGATATTCCCATCTGACCTGAAGGCTGCCAGTGTCTGGAGCATCTGGTCGGTAATCTGAAGACCGGCACACACGCCATCGTCTTCCTGGCCGATAAAAAGAACACCGGTTTCACGTCGGCCAGCCAGATCATTGGCGAACGCGCAAATGGCGCGACCGATCTTGTCCTTATTGGTCGCCGCCCGTGTCCGCTCGACGTTATCAGCTTCCGTGTTCCTGAACAGGCTAAGCAAGATATCAGGAGCAAGCAACGTGGATCTCCAGGAGCACCGGCTTGGGGATTGCCGCTGGTATGACCATAACTCAAATCATAAGGCATCGGCGACGTTATCGCCCTCATCCCCGCTGGCGGGTGATTTCCACCCCGGCGGAGGCCGCATCCGGGAAAATGTCCAGCTTCTCCACGCGCACGGTGACGCTGTGGACGCGGGTGTCGGCCAGCAGGCGGTGGGCCACCGTTTCGGCGAAGGTTTCCACCAGGTTCAAATGGCCTTCTGCCGCCAGTGCGCGGACGATCTTCACGCCGTCCTCGTACGACACCACGTCGGCGATGTCGTCGCGGCGGGACCCCATGCGATCCTGGACCATCATGTCCAGGTTGACGCGCAGACGCTGGGCCTGCTTTTCATGGTCATAGATGCCGATGGCGGCCATCACCACCAGGTCGCGCACGAAGATGCGCGCCAGGGGCGGCGGTGACTGCGGGTTGGCCACCGCCATCTGGCCCTGCGGGGCGGTCACACGGGCGAAGAGCTTGTTCATGCGCGCTGCTCTACCACCCTCGCCGGGTGGCGGGAAGGGGGATCAGCCAAACGGCCGGATGCCGGCGCCCGGCGCTTGAGGGCGGCGCGGAACCAGTGGCATGAGAACCTCATGCCACTGTAGGTGCCGACCGGCACCGCCGGAGCCTTTCGGGGAACGCAGTGGACTGAAAGGCGAGGAAGCCCAGCCGGCGGATGCCGGCGCCCGGCGCTTGAGGGCGGCGCGGAACCAGTGGCATGAGAACTTCATGCCACTGTAGGTGCCGACCGGCACCGCCGGAGCCTTTCGGGGAACGCAGTGGACTGAAAGGCGAGGAAGCCCAGCGGGCGGATGCCCGCGCCCGGCGCATGAGGGGCGGGTTTGATCAATGCATCTCGGCGATGACGCGCTGGCGCAGCATGTCGATGGGGGCCAGCTGGCCGCCTTCGACATAGTGCCAGAAGGTCCAGCCGTTGCAGGCCGGCAGGCCCTGCATGGCCGCACCCACCTTGTGGATGGAACCGTTGTGCTCACCCAGGTGGTTGGCGCCCACCAGGGTGCCGTCGGCCTTGATGCGGGCGCTGTGGCGGCGGCGGGTGTCGTACAGGGTGGTGCCGGGCTGCAGCAGGCCGCGCTCCACCAGCCAGCCGAAGGGTACCCGCGGCTGGGTGCGCTTGGTCGGCGGCTCCAGCAGTTCGGCTTCGGCGGCGGGCTCGACGGACGCGATGCGCGACATCGCCACTTCGGCGTAGGTCTTCTCCCGGTCGATGCCGATCCAGTTGCGGCGCAGGCGCTTGGCCACAGCGCCGGTGGTGCCGGTGCCGAAGAACGGGTCCAGCACGGTGTCGCCCACGCGGGTGGAACTGGACAGCACGCGGTACAGCAGGGCCTCGGGCTTTTGCGTCGGGTGGGCCTTGTTGCCGTCGGCGTCGCGCAGGCGCTCCGACCCGGTGCACAGCGGGAACAGCCAGTCGCTGCGCATCTGCAGTTCGTCGTTCAGGTTCTTCATCGCCTCATAGGCGAAGAAGTACTTGGCATCCTGCGACTTGGCCGCCCAGATCATGGTCTCGTGGGCGTTGGTGAACCGCTTGCCCCGGAAGTTGGGCATGGGGTTGGTCTTGCGCCAGATGACGTCGTTCAGGATCCAATAGCCCAGATCCTGCAGGATGGCGCCCACGCGGAAGATGTTGTGGTAGCTGCCGATCACCCACAGGGTGCCGTCGTCCTTCAGGGCGTGGCGGGCGGCGGCCAGCCAGTCGCGGGTGAAGCGGTCGTAGGTCGCGAAGTCGGCGAAGCGGTCCCATTCCTCATCCACCCCGTCCACCCGGGTGTGGTTGGGGCGCATCAGGTCGCCGGACAACTGCAGGTTATAGGGCGGGTCGGCGAACACCATATCGACCGAACCCGCGGGCAGGCCCTGCATCAAGGACACGCAGTCGCCCACCATGATGCGGTTCACGGGGGTGGCTTCACGCGTCTTGGCGCCCTTGGCGCGGGAATCGATGGTCTTCAACATGGGGAATATTTCGCCGAATCGGTTGTGATTTCGGCCGACAATGAGTCGGCCCCGAGTCGCCGTCAATGTATATTTTTAGCCAAGAGTCAGTAGAGTCAAAGGTTTAGGGCGAGTTGTTCTGAGATTGGAGCAAATGTACGGCGGTGAACGGGCGTGACCCCCAACATCTTGATTGCACCCCGATGTTCGGCCGTTCCGTAACCGGCGTTCCTTTCCCACCCGTAACCGGGGTGCGCCAGGGCCAATTCGGTCATCAGGCGGTCGCGGGTGACCTTGGCGATGATCGACGCGGCGGCGATGGACAGGCTCAGCGCGTCACCACTGACCAGGGTGGTGATGCGCGGGCAGCACAGGCCCGCCGGCCGCTGGTTGCCATCCACCAGCGCCGTGGTGGGGGCGGGGCCGCCATCGGCCGCCAGTTCCGCCACTGCCCGGCTCATGGCCAGGAAGGTCGCCTGCAGGATGTTGATCTCGTCGATCTCCTCCACGGTGGCGATGCCGACGCCCACCCGGGCATGGGCCCGGATGGTCTCGAACAGGGCATCGCGGGCGGCGGCCTTCAGCTTCTTGCTGTCGTCGATGCCGGCGCACCAGGCGGGCGCCTCCGCGCCCACCGGCAGGATCACGGCGGCCGCCACCACCGGACCCGCCAGCGGGCCGCGCCCGGCCTCGTCCACGCCGCACACCAGGGTGTCGTGGGCATGGCCGGCGTCCAGTTCATGCCGCAGGGTGGGGGGCCCCAGGCGGACAATGATCTCCGAGGTGGCGGGCGTTTTGCGGGGGCGGGGCATCGGGCGCGGATTTCCAGGAAAGAACGGGTCCGCATGATGGCGGCGGGATTCATCCGCTGCAAGCCCGGGGGCGGCCCCTTCGGCGCCTCCGGTTGAGGCAGATCATTTTGCGACCGACGCATTCGGCTCAAGATCGGCGCCGGATTGTTCAGCCCACCGCACTATTATGGTCAGCCCGATGCGTCCGGACCTCATCGCCAAATACCGCAACCAGCGGGTTCCCCGGTACACCAGCTATCCGCCCTCGCCGCAGTTCAGCGCGGCGGTGACGGCGGACGACTATCGGCGCTGGCTCGGCGGGCTCACTGCGGCCGATACCCTGTCGCTCTACCTGCACGTGCCCTTCTGCCGCAGCATGTGCTGGTACTGCGGCTGCCACACCGCCGTGGTCGGGCACGAGGCGCCCATCCGTCGCTATCAGGCGGCGCTGGAGGCGGAGATCGATGCCGTCGCCGGTGCCCTGGTCCCGGACCCTGCCTTGTCCCGGGGCAGCGGCCTGCCGCCCGTCACCCACATCCATTTCGGCGGCGGCACGCCCACGCTGCTGCCGCCCGACGCCTTCCTGTCGCTGATGGCGCGGTTGGCCGACCGTTTCGGCCGGCCGGCGGCCACGGCGGAGATCGCGGTGGAGATCGATCCCCGCACCCTGATCCCCGCCATGGCGGCGGCACTGGGACAGGCCGGTGTCACCCGCGCCAGCCTGGGGGTGCAGAGCTTCGACGATCGGGTGCAGCGCGCCATCAACCGGGTGCAGCCCTATGCGGTGACGGCCGACGCCGTCGCCCGGCTGCGGGCGGCCGGCGTCAGCGGCATCAACCTGGACCTGATCTACGGCCTGCCCCACCAGACGGTTGAAAGCTGTGTCCAATCTGTGGCCCAGGCCCTGGAACTGGCCCCCGACCGGCTCAGCATCTTCGGCTACGCCCACATGCCCTCGCTGAAGGCCCACCAGGGCCGGATCGAGACCGCGGCCCTGCCGGGCCCCACCGCCCGCACCGAGCAGGCGGCCGCCATGGCGGCCGCGCTGGAGGCGGCGGGTTATGTCGCCATCGGCCTGGACCATTACGCCCGGGCCGACGATGTCATGGCGGCGGCGTACAAGGCCGGCCGGCTGAAGCGGAACTTCCAGGGCTACACCACCGACACCGCCACCGCCCTGCTGGGCTTCGGCGCATCCGCCATCGGCCGGACGCGGGGCGGGTATATCCAGAACCACGTGGAGGTCCCCAAATACCTCAAGGCCTTCGAGGCGGACGGTGAGGGATGGGCGGTGGCGCGCGGGCTGGCGCTGTCCGATGATGATCGCCTGCGCGCCGACATCATCGAACAACTGATGTGCCGCTTCGCCGTGGACCTGGATGAGACCTGCCGCCGGCATGGTGTGCCGGTGCGCGACATGCTGACGCCCCTAACCCTCCGCGCGTTGGACGAACTGGTCCACGATGGTATGGTTAAGATGCGCGATTCCAGGGTCGAGGTGTTGGAAGAGGCCCGTCCCCTTGTCCGCAGCGTGGCCGTCCTGTTCGACGCTTACTTCAGTGCGGAATCCGGTCGCCACAGCTATGCCGTGTAGATTTTTTTCAGAATTTTTCAAGATGGGGCGGTTTGACGCGCCCGCGAGATAACTGGTGTTCCCAGCCCACTTTCAAGCCCGGCCTTAGAAGACTGAAAACCAACAGTCCCGCCGCTCAACGGAGGAAAGCCCCCAGCCGCTGTTGCAACGCAGCAATGTGGCTAACGTGCCCCGCGAAAGTTGCATGAAATTACGAACGCTGGCCGGTTTATGACAGGCAGTGACCGAGAGAGTCATTTCCTGCATACCTGCCGCTTGCGTGCGTCCTAGAAATCGGGCATACGAAAAACCAACAAGGCTCGACTGTGAAGGTCGACAATGAACGCGAGCGGTGTTCAAGCCCGGAAATCGGGCCATGTGCTTGGGGCAGGCGCGCATCAGGTTGCTGATAAGTAACCGGGTGGGCGCTACAGGCACCGGATGCCGCTCTGCAAATGAATTGGAGGCAGATGTGGGTAGGTCGGTGATACTCGACCCCTGGGGTGCATTTCGATGTCTTGCCGAGGCTGCGGCCCGGGACGTCGTTGACTCCTGCCACGCTGCTTTCGTCGCTCAGTTCCGCTCGGATGCGTCTTGGCGTGTTGCCGATGCGGTGTCTTCCTTCGTGATGTGATCGCAGGAAAATGCCTTACACCTCAAAACAATCGTCAAATAGTCGCCTGATCGGGATTGTGGCTACCGTCCTGATCCAGGCCGGCCTCGTCTACGCTCTCGTCAACGGCCTTGCGAACAAGGTCGTGGAGGTGGTCAAGGGTCCTGTTGAGACCAAGATCATCGAAGAGATTAAGCCGGACACGCCGCCGCCGCCGCCGCCACCACCGCCGCCGCATGTGGACGTGCAGCCGCCGCCGTTCCAGCCGGAAGTCGAGGTCCAGATCGACAACCCGCCGCCGCCGCCCATCGCGGTGACGACGAGCACCCGGCCGCCGACGCCGACGCCGCCGACCCAGGCCGTTGTGGCGCCGGCGGCGCCGCCGGCTCCGCCAGCGGTGAACGTGAAGCTGGATACGTCCACCTTCCAGCGTTACCAGCCGGAATATCCGCAGGCCTCCATCCGCCTCAGCGAGGAAGGTCGCGTCGAATTCTCCGCCTACTGTGATGCCGATGGCCGCATCACCGAGGCGAAGATCCTCAAGACCAGTGGTTCCGAGCGTCTGGATAATGCCGTGCTGAAGCAGGCCGCCGCTGGTCGGTGGAAGTGCACTTCGGCGCAGCAGGACGGCAAGGCCGTCCCCGCGTGGGGCAACTTCGCCTACCGGTTCCAGCTCAAGGATGCGCGTTAATAGTTACCGGGGCTTCTAGCCGCAGCCCGCGCGGGGGCCCTCATCCCATCAACCCAAATGTGTTGGAATTGTCATGAGCATTAGGGAGCGTTTCAATCTGACCGCCGGTTCCATGGTGCGTTTCGCCATGGTTGCCCTGGTTGTCGGTACCTTCACCTCCGTCGCGGTCGCCCAGACCACGACGCCGTCCACCGACAGCTCGGCTCCGGCCGCCGCCGCTCCGGCCACTGACAGTGCCGCTCCGGCTGCCCCGGCCGCCGATACCGCCGCCCCGGCGGCTGAAGTGGCCGCTCCGGCCGCCGCCACCGAGACCGTCGAGAACCCCTACGGCCTGAGCGCCGTGTGGAACGGCGGTGACTTCGTGTCCCGTGGCGTTCTGATCATCATGGTCATCATGATGACCGGCACCTGGTACATTATCGTCACCAAGCTGATCGAGCAGACCCTGCTGCTGCGCTCGGCCGCCCAGGCCGACAAGTCCTTCTGGACCGCCCCGTCCCTGTCCGACGGCGCCAGCAAGCTGGCCAAGAACAGCGTGTTCCGCATGCTGGTCGAAGACGGCCTGCGCGCCACCGAACACCACGAAGGCACGCTGGTCGACCAGATCGACCTGCACACCTGGGTGACCATGCAGCTGCAGCGCTCGGTCGACAGCATCAGCAACCGCATGAAGGCGGGCCTGGCCTTCCTCGCCACCGTCGGTTCGACCGGTCCGTTCGTCGGTCTGTTCGGCACGGTGTGGGGTATCTATCACGCCCTGACCAACATCGGCATCGCCGGCCAGGCCTCGATCGACAAGGTTGCCGGCCCCGTCGGTGAATCGCTGATCATGACCGCCATCGGTCTGGCCGTCGCCGTCCCCGCCGTGTTGGGTTACAACTGGCTGCTGAGCCGTAACAAGTCGGCCATGGAACGCGTCCGTAACTTCTCCGCCGACCTGCACGCCCTGCTGGTCAGCGGTGGTCGTCTCGGCGCCGGCAAGTCCGCCCGGAGCGCCTAAGCATGGGGATGAACGTCGGTTCCGGCGATGGTGATGATGATGGCGAGGTCGTATCCGCGATTAATACGACCCCCCTCGTCGACATCATGCTGGTGCTGCTGATCATCTTCCTGATCACGGTTCCCGTCGTCACCCATACGGTGAACGTCGAGTTGCCCAAGGAACGTAATCAGCCTACCAAGACGAAGCCGGAAAACATCGTCATTGCGGTCAACCGTGACGGCGACATTTTCTGGAACCAGGCCAAGGTGCCGGACTACACCACGCTTCTTAACAAGTTGAAGGAGCGTTCTGGTGAGAAGCCGCAGCCTGAAGTCCATATCCGTGGCGATCGCAACGCGCGCTACGAATATGTGGGCCGGGTGGTTGTGGCGGCCCAGCGGGCCGGCATCTCGAAGATCGGCTTCATCACTGAGCCGCCGGCTGGGGTCATCCCGCAGCGCTGACGGTGGGCAGTTAGGAGTTTAAGCCATGGCTATGAACGTTGGCGGAGGCTCGGAAGACGATGTCATGATGGACATCAACACCACGCCGCTTATCGACGTGATGTTGGTTCTGATCATCATGATGATCATCACCATTCCGATCCAGACGCACGCGGTGAAGCTGGACATGCCGGTGGGAACCCCGCCGCCATCGAACGCTCCGCCGCCGGAAGTGATCAATATTCTGGTGGATTTCGACAATACCGTTCAGTGGAATGGCACCACCATTCCGGACCGTCAGACCCTGGAACTGCACCTGCGCGACGCCGCGACCAAGGTGCCCCAGCCCGAGGTTCATCTTTGGCCGAACAAGCTGGCCAAGTATGACACAGTGGCCATGGTGATGGCCGAGGCCCAGCGCCTTGGCGTGACCAAGCTGGGTCTGGTGGGTGCTGAACAGTTCATGGACTGAGTACGGGTGCGCGGCGGTCTCGTTACCAAGCAGGTCTTGGAACACGGGGCCGCCGTCGCCTTTTTGGGGCCGTGACATTTCGGGAACATGGCCCGATACCGGATTTTGTCCCAAATCCTTCCCAAATCCCGGCCCAATTCCGGGTTACTTTCGTCTTTCTCGAGGGGCCGTTCGCCGGTCCAGCCCCCCTAACAAGCAGGTAGAGTTCACGGAATGATCGCCAAGCACTTCCTTCGTGCCGCACTGCTCACCTCGGCCCTCACGCTGGGTGGCGCCGCCGTCTTCGCTCCCGTCACGCCGGCTCACGCCGCCGAGACCAAGAAGGTCAGCCCGGCGCTCGGCAATGCCCTGAACGCCGCCAAGGACGCGATCAAGGCGAAGAAGTACAAGGACGCGCTGGACAAGCTGGCCGAGGCCGACAAGCTCAGCACGAATGTCTCCGAGCGAGACCCTGAACATTGAGAACCTGCGCGGCGCCGCCTACAGCGGCCTGGACGATCCGGCGAACCTGGCCAAGGCCCTGGAAGCCACCATCGCCACGGGCTTGCTGTCGGAAGCCGATGTGGTGAAGCGCGACCTGCTGATCGCCGAGAGCTATTACCGCGTCAAGGCCTACCCCAAGTTCTCCGCGGCGGCGGACAAGTACTACAAGGATGGCGGCACCGACAGCCGCCTGAAGGAACTGTCCATTCAGATCTACCTGGACCAGAAGGACTACGCGGGCGCCGCCAAGGCCGCGCGCGCCATGATCCAGGCCCAGGGTGGCAAGCCGTCCAAGACGCTGCTGCAGACGGTGGCCAACGCCGAATACAACCTGGATCACAAGCCCGCCTTTACCGAGGCGATGGAACGCCTGCTGACCTACTATCCCGACGCGGACAGCTGGGATGGCGTGATCCGCGCGGTGCAGAAGCTGCCGGGCTTCAATTCCAACCGCCTGCAGACCGACGTGCTGCGCCTGCAGATCGCGACCGGTGTGGCCAAGGACAGCGGCCCCTACCTGGAATTCGCCCAGTTGGCGATGAGCGACGGCCTGGGCGCGGAAGCCAAGGCGACGATGGACAAGGGCTTCAAGGCCGGCATCCTGGGCAAGGCCGGTGGCGACCGTGAGAAGCGCCTGGCCGACATGGCCGGCAAGCAGGTCGATGACGATCAGCGCAAGCTGCCGGACGACGTGAAGGAAGCGGAGGCCCAGGCCGACGGCAAGGCGCTGATCAAGGTGGGGACGCAGTATTTGGCCCTGGGCAATCCGCCCAAGGCGATCGAGCTGATCACCGCCGGCATCCAGAAGGGCCAGCTGAAGTACCCGGATGAGGCCAAGCTGCGCCTGGTCCAGGCCTATCTGGCCGCCGGCCAGAAGCCCAAGGCGGTGGAAACCGCCAAGAGCATCAAGGGCACCGACGGCAGCGGCGACATCGCGCGCCTGTACCTGATCCAGGCCGGCATCAACCCGTTCGCCTGATCCCTATCAGCTGGCCGCCCATTGCGGACGGTGGTTTGACGAAGGCCGGTCCCTCACGGGGGCCGGCCTTTGGTCGTTCATGGGCTTAAAACAGTGCCAATTGGTCGCCCGCCTGGGGCGGCGGTTGGAACAGGTCGCAGCGCAGGCCCCAGTGCCGTTCGTTCAGGCCCAGGCGCTTAATGGCCAGGCGGAAGCGCTTGGCCAGCAGGTCGGCGTAGACGCCGGTGCCGCGCATGCGGGTGCCGAATTGGGCATGGTTGCGCCCGCCGTCGCGGCACTGGCGGATCAGGCTCATGACATGCTCGGCTCGCCCCGGCACATGCTGGCGCAGCCATTCCTCCATCAGATCGGCCAACTCCATCGGCAGGCGCAGCAGGATGTAGTGACCCTGGGCGGCGCCGGCCTCCTTCGCGGCGGCCAGGATGGCCTCCAACTCCGTATCGTTCAGCCCCGGGATCATGGGGGAGGCCAGCACCGATACCGGGATGCCGGCCCGCGACAGTTCCCTGACGGCGTCCAGCCGCCGCTGCGGCGTCCCGGCGCGCGGCTCCAGCCGTCGGGCCAGGTCGCGGTCCAGCGTGGTGATGGAGACGGCGACGCTGGCCAACCCCGCCGCCGCCATCGGCGCCAGGATGTCGATATCGCGCAGCACCAGTGGCGATTTGGTGATGATGCCCACCGGGTGCTGGAAATCCCGCAGCACCTCCAGCACCGACCGGGTGATGCCCTCCGTCCGCTCGATCGGCTGGTAGGCGTCGGTGTTGGCGCCCAGCGCGATGGGCTTGGGCACGTAACTGCGCGCGCGCAATTCCTTGGCCAGCAGCGGGGCGGCATCGCGCTTGGCATACAGGATGGTCTCGAAATCGAGGCCGGGCGAATGGCCCAGATAGGCGTGGCTGGGCCGGGCGAAACAATAGACGCAGCCGTGCTCACATCCCCGGTACGGGTTGATGGAGCGGTCGAAGGGCACGTCCGGGCTGTCGTTATAGGCGATGACGCTGCGCGAGGCGTCGTCCCGCACCTGGGTGACGGGCGACCGTCCCAGATCCGCGTCCTCATCCCACCCGTCGTTCCCCGCCCGGGCCCAGCCATCGTCAGTACGCATGCGGGTGTGCGTCTCGAACCGTCCCACGCGGTTGGAGGCGGTGCCGCGCCCCTTCAGTGGGCGATCATCCAGAATGTCGACCATGGCGCCTTCCACCAACGACGTCGGAAGAGGGGAGCCTATGTCAGGAAAAATTAGAACACAACATGAACATTTGGGGTGTCCAACGGACCTGGTGGCGTGTCCGTATGGTGGCCCCTTCCTTTGGCGCATTGCCCAGCCGCCGCCCGGCGGGCACGCTGGGTATCGGGCATGAATGGGCCGGACGGGAGAGTGGGGCGCACATGATGGGAAAACGCGGGGCCATCGCGGCGCTTGCCGTCGTGGCCGGGGCTGGCCTGTCGGTCGCGATGGCGGGGCGGGCGGAGACGGCGGGTGTGTCGGTGGAGCGGGGGCGCTACATCACCATCATCGCCGGCTGTAACGATTGCCATACCGAGGGATACGCGAAAAGCGGCGGAACCTTGCCGCCGACCGCCTGGCTGAAGGGTGACCCCGTCGGCCACCAGGGGCCCTGGGGCACGACCTATGCCGTCAACCTGCGGCTCTACCTGCGGGATGTGAGCGAGGATGAGTGGGTGGCCCGCGTCCGCGCCATGAAGACCCGTCCGACGATGCCGTGGTTCAACATGCGGGTGATGGAGGAGGCGGACGTCCGCTCCCTCTACCGTTTCATCCGTTCCCTGCCCGGTGACGCCGGCCCGCCCATGCCGGATTATGTGGCACCTGGTGATCGGCCCACGACGCCGGTGACCGTCCACGTGCCCCAGCCGCCCCAGCCCTGATACCCGTGCCCTTGATCGTGACCGATCAAGGGCGCCCTCAAGCGCCGGGCGCCGACATCCGTCGGCTTGGGCTTCCTCGGTTTCCGGTCCACTGCGTTCCCCAGAAACCTGCGGCGGCTGCCGTCGCAGCCTACAGCGGCATGAACCGAACTTTCATGCCGCTGGTGTCAGGCCTCATCCAGACATGAAAAAGGCCGCCCCGAATCTCTTCGGTAGCGGCCTTGCTTCCAAGCGAAGATCGGTGCGTCAGGCCGGCGTGACGGCCAGGCGGGCGCACACCGCCTCGATCAGCAACTGGCGGGCGCGATCAACGATGTCGTCCATGGACGGCGTGCGCACGAACATGGCGGCCGCCCGTTCCCGCAGCTCATCCCGGGTGGGCAGGGTCGGCATGCTGGGCAGCGACGGCATGTGCAGGTCGGGCAGGCTGGGCATGTGCAGGTCCGGCATATGCAGCGAGGCCAGCATGGCCTCCGCCTGGGCGCGGGCGTTTTCCAGCTTGTGCTGCAACTCCGCCTTCACATCGGCCAGCGAGGGGGTATCGGCCAGGGTGGCCTGCAGGCGGGCGGCGATCTGCTCCACATGGAAGGTGGCGACCAGCTGGCTGGCGGCCTTTTCGATGATGGCCTTGCCCAGGCGCTGCTCGCCACGCACCACGGTGGCCGGCGGGCGGTGCAGGTCCCAGGTGATGCCCACCCACGACAGGGCTTTCAGGATGTAATAGGTCGTGTCCACTTCCCACCAGCGGAAGCCCTGGCAGGCCGCACTCTGATAGGCGTGGTGGTTGTTGTGCCAGCCCTCACCCATGCTCAGCAGGGCGAACCACCAGTTGTTGCGGCTGTCATCGCCGGTCAGATAGCGGCGGCGGCCGTACACATGGGCCAGCGAGTTGATGCAGAAGGTGCCGTGGTAGGCGGCGATGGTGCTCCAGAAGAAACCCACCACCAGGCCGGACCAGCCGAACAGGGCCCAGACGGCCACGCCCAGCACGGTGGCCGGCAGGTGGTGGTACCGCTCCAGGAAGCGCAGCTCGGGATACTTGGCCAGGTCCGGCACCGCCGCCAGGTCGGTCTTGTCGTGGCGCGGCGTGAAGATCCAGCCCACGTGCGCGTACCAGAAGCCGCGCTGGACCGGGGAATGCACGTCGTTGGGCGTGTCGGAATAGCGGTGGTGATGGCGGTGCTTGGCCGCCCACCACAGGACGCCGCGCTGGGCCGAGGTCTGGGCGATGAAGGCCAGCACGAACTGGAACACGCGGCCGGTCTTATAGGCGCGGTGCGAGAAATAGCGATGATAGCCGGCGGTGATGCCGAACATGCGCAGGAAATAGAGGCCGACCGCCAGCATAACGTCCTGCATGGCCACGCCCGTCCAGATGGCGGCGAAACAGGCCAGGTGCACGGCGATGAAGGGCAGGGTGCCCACGGCCTGGAATTCATCCAGGTGGCTGTCCGACTGCGCGGCGGCGGTTTTGCGGGCGGGCGTGGTCACCTGGCGTTTCACTCCGGCAAGGGGCGCCGGGCGCATCGGCCGGCGTCGGGTGTCGTCTATATCGGTTGGATAGCAGGAAACGGCGGCCAAGCCGACTCCGTGTTTCGAGGGATCCTCCGATTGCGTCGCAGTTTAACCGGGGAACCCTGAAGGGGACCTTAACAACGCCACCGGCATCGCGGCCTTGGCCTGGATCAACCGGGGCTAAAAATCCGGTGGCAGGTCGGACGCCGCCACATCGCCGGCGAAGGAGGCGGCGACGGCATGGGCGGACCCACCTTCCATCCACCAGCCGGAATCGGCCAACTTGCCCTCGTACAATTCCATCACCGGTTTCTGCAGGCGATCAACCAGCACCATGTCGTGCGTCGCCACCAGGCAGGTGGTGCCCAGCTTGTTCAGCTCGATGAACAGCCGCATGATGCGCAGGCTCATCTCGCGGTCGATGTTGCCCGTGGGCTCGTCCGCGATGATCAGCTTGGGGCGCGTGACCACGGCGCGGGCGATGGCCACCAACTGCTTCTGCCCGCCCGACAGGCGCAGGGGCCGCTCGTCCAGCTTGGCCTTCAGCCCCACCCAGGACAGCAGTTCCAGTCACGCTTTCCTGGACATGGCCCTCATCCTGGCCGGCCAGGCGCAGGGGCAGTGCCACATTGTCGAACACCGTCAGATGGTTCATCAGGCGGAAGTCCTGGAACACCACGCCGATCTGCCGGCGCAGGGCCGGCAGATCGCGGCGCGGGGTCTTGGACAGGGGATGGCCCAGCAGGGTGATCAGGCCGCGCGACGGCCGTTCCGCCAGATATAGCAGCTTCAGCAGGCTGGACTTGCCGGCACCGGTGGGGCCGGTCAGGAAATGGAAGGAACCGGGCGCCAGTTCGAAACTGATGTCGCGCAGCACCTCCGGACCGGTGCCGTACCTGAGACCGACATTCTCGAAACGAACCAAGGGCGGTTTTCCTCAACAAGGGAAGCGGGCTGAATGAAGAAGGCCCGGCCCCGCAGGGTGGCGGTGACCGGGCTTCGTTATATATGGGCATTTGATCGTGCCGACCAAATGCCCACCTCAAGCGCCGGGCGCCAACATCCGTTGGCTTGGCTTCCTCGATTTTCAGTCCGCCTTCGGCTCCCCAAAAATCTCCGGCGGCTGCAGTCGCAGCCTACAGCGGCATGAGTTAAACCTCATGCCACCGCATTGGATCGCACGGAGGGCGGTCAGCCGGCTTCCGCCGCCTCGGCCTCGGCGCGCTGGCTGGTCGGGAACAGGCCCGCCTTCTCGAACGCCGTCAGGGTTTCCTGCGCCCAGGCGCGCAGGTCGGTCAGGCCGCTGTGGCCGGTCCACACGTCGATGCCGTAGCGCTTTTCCAGGTCGGCGTCGGTCATCTTCAGCGCGTCGCGGACGGAGATGAACTCCTTCTCCAGCAGCTTCCAGATGTCGCTTTCGCAGCGCTTGATGGTGATCAGGCCGACGCCCTGGCTCTGGAAGCTCTTCAGGCGGCGGAAGGACTGGTCGTTCTCATAAGGGCCGAAGCCGCCGGCCACCTCGTTCAGCACGACGAAGCGGCGGCCGAAGGGCAGCCACTCATTCTTGTCGAACGAGTACTGGATCAGGGCGCGGGCGTCCTCGATGGCCTGGGCCTCGGCCTTGGTCGTGACGATCAGGTCGATGGGGGCGCTGTTGCGGCGGCGCAGCAGGGCGCCGGCGTTGCGCGCCTCGGCCCAGGCGAACAGGTCGGCGGCGACGTTGGCGCCCACGTCCACCACATGGCCACCCTCCAGCAGGGTGCGGCCGAATTCGTCCCAATACTTGATGGCCAGGTTGGGGTCGGTCGAGGTCTTGATGTTGGTCAGCTGCTCGCCGATGCCCAGTTCCTTCACGCCGGCGAACAGGCGGCCGAACTTGGAGCGCTGGTTCAGGGGATCGCTGTCGGCGGCGGACAGTTTGACGGGGCTGCCCTTCTGCTCATGCTGCAGGACCAGCATCTGGGCCACCAGCGTCTTGCCTTGGCCGCCGGTCTTGGCCATCGAGATATAGGTGCGCGTCATCTGGTCGTTCTCCTGGTCCCGCATTCTTCGTCCCGGCATGACCCCTTGTCTCCCCTACCCCTGTCGTCGTGCTGACGATTCCCCTGGGGGACGGCAAGTCCTCCGGGGCCTGTTGAGACCAGGGCCGGAACGTCGCGCGGGGCGCGTCCGGCCGGGCCTTGAATCGATACAGGTTTTCCCCCGGCGCTTCAACTGCGGGCGGCCGGCTCCACCGAAATCGCCGGTGAAGGGCGGTGGGAAGGGGCGGGCGGGAGGCGGGGCGTCAGCCCTTGTGCTCCTGCAGGCGGGGCATGATCTCCACCAGGTTGCAGGGGCGAAAACGGTTGTCCAACTGGAACTTCAGGATCAGGTCCCAGCCGTCGCGGCAGGCGCTGGGGCTGCCCGGCAGGGCGAACAGATAGGTGCCGCCGGCGACACCGCCGGTCGCCCGGCTTTGCAGGGCCGAGGTGCCGATCTTCTCATAAGACAGGGTGCGGAACATCTCGCCGAAGCCATCGATTCGCTTCTCATACACGCTCTCGAACGCCTCCGGCGTGACGTCGCGGCCGGTCAGGCCGGTCCCGCCAGTGGAGATGACCACGTCCACCGCCGGATCGGCGATCCAGGCCCGCAGCTGCGCCGCGATGGCATCCTGGTCGTCCTTGACGATGGCCCGGCCCGCCAGCACGTGGCCGGCGCCGGCCAGCCGCTCCACCAGGGTGTCGCCCGATTTGTCGGCCGCCAGGTCGCGGGTGTCGGACACGGTCATGACCGCGATCTGCACGGGCAGGAAGGGGCGGGTTTCATCGATGCGGGACAAGGGCGGCACTCCACCGGAAAGGGCTGTCGGGCTTTCCCTTAAGTGCGATGCCGCTGGGCCGGCGTCAACCGGACGGGCTCAGACTTCCACCACTTCCAGCAATTCGCCCCCGGCATCGAAGCAGCCGCAGGCCAGCACGCCGCCGAAACCACAGCCGCCGTCCAGGGTGATGGCGTGGGCGTTGGCCACCAGGCCGCCATGGCTGGGGTCATAGCCCCGCACCACCCGGCTGAAGCCGGCGTAGGGCTGTTCGATACGGGGGAAGGCGGTGCCGCCCCACCAGAAGCTGTCGCCCTGGGCCGCCAGGGGGCGCGAGGTGTCGATGCCGGCGTTGACGAACAGCATCTCCGGCATGCCGTCCTGGCGCCGCTCGGTATAGGCGGCGCGGCGCACGGCCGCGAACAGGGTGTCGTGGCCGGGGGCGGCGCGTTGGGCGGCGCGCAATTGCCCCGTCCAGCGGGCCAGCGACACCGCGCCGTCGCGGGCGGCGGCCACGCCCTGGTAGGCGCTGCCGCCATAGGCCGCCAGGGTGGCGTCCACCCCTTGGGTCATCATCCATTGCAGCACTTCGGCGGGATTGGGCGCGAACTGCAACTGCAGCAGCTTCTGCCACATCTCCTCCTGCCCGCCGCGCAGGTAGACCAGGTCGCCGACGATGACGCCGCGGATGGACAGCACGGCCCGGCGGAAGGACAGCAATTCGTCCAGCGTGTCGCGCACGCGGGGCCCGCGGCCGATCAGGTTGCCCAGGTAGAGCAGCCGGTCGCCCGGCTGGAAACGGGCGCCGATATCGTCATGCAGGGCCGCCAGCCGGTCCACGTCGCCGTGGATGGCGCCAACGGCCCAAATGCGGCGCGGCCGGCCCAGCACGACAAAGCGTTCCTGTTCGTTCATGCGTGGGGTCAGACCGGCAAAAGAAGGGGTTCGGACAGTGTATGCGCCGCCGCCCCATGAAAAAAGGGGTGATCGAGACCGATCACCCCTTTTTCCACTAAATATAGTGATCTTGGCGAACCGTAACCCCTATGGGCGGATGCCCATTGGACCAAGTGCGGATGCCTTAAGATCAGGGCCCGGATCAGGCGGCCTTGGCCAGCACGGCTTCCAGGCGCTCGGTCGCCTTGCGCTCGTCGATCTTCTCGACGGCGGCCAGTTCACGGGCCAACCGCTCCAGCGCGGCATGATAGATCTGGCGTTCGCTGTAGGACTGGTCGGACTGGTCGGTGCCGCGGTGCAGGTCGCGCACCACCTCGGCGATCGACACCGGATCGCCGGAGTTGATCTTGGCCTCATACTCCTGGGCCCGGCGGCTCCACATGATGCGCTTGATCTTGGACGGGCCCTGAAGGGTCTCCATCGCGTCCTTGATCCGGTCCTTGGTGGACAGGCGACGCAGGCCGGCGTTCTTGGCCTTCATCACCGGGACCTTCAGCGTCATCCGCTCCTTCTCGAAGGTGATGGCGTACAGCACCACTTCCATATCGGCGATGGCGTGCTTTTCGATCGCCACGATTTGTCCTACGCCGTGGGCGGGGTACACGACGTAATCACCGGTGACGAAGTCGAGCTTATCGGTCATTTGGATCGGCTCTCACAAAAACGGCTATGGCGTCCCGCCTGACAGGCGGGCCCGGGCGCCGGGACGGCATGCAAAAAGTCGGTGGCGGCCCATGGGGGGCCGCGACACGGGGCGGTCAGCACGAAGGCGCTGGGGGAACGTGGCACGCACTAGGCGTTCGTGAACGGCGTGCCGATCCTCGCGTCCAGGACTATAACCGATATGACGTTGCCATGACAGGCCATCAAGGCCGTGTTCGACTTAAGTTCCGGGCATAGGCCAGGATGTCGGACATGCGAATCGCGCATGTCTTGGGCAGGTGCTGCCGAAGATTTAGGCGATGCCGGTTTTCACTGACGCCGCCATTCCCGCGTAAAGTGCGGAGAAGTCGTAAAAGGCGCCGCCCGGTCGTGCGGGCGGTGCCTTTTACCGGACTGGACTCAATTACCGCTGCCGGGCTTGTCGCTGAAATAGGTCTTGTACTTGTCGGGCACGTTCTTGAAGGCGTCGGCCTCGGGCAGGGCCGCCTTCTTGCGGTTCAGGTTCGGCCAGAGGGTGGCGAACTGGCGGTTCATCTCCAGCCACTGCTCGGCACGGCCGTCCGTGTCGGGCAGAATGGCCTCGGCCGGGCATTCCGGTTCGCAAACGCCGCAGTCGATGCATTCGTCGGGGTGAATGACCAGCGTGTTCTCACCCTCGTAGAAGCAGTCAACGGGGCAGACTTCCACGCAGTCGGTGTACTTGCATTTGATGCACTGCTCGGTCACGACGTACGGCATGCTTGCACTCTCCTTCAAATTCCATTCCCCAGGCGCCCAAACAGGGGGCAGCCACCATGGGGACGGCACCGGGCACGTATATCCCGATAACGGCCAGGGGTATAGCACCCGCAACGTCGGCCTGATTCACGCCCTCCGGATTGCGGGCCGGATGACAGCGGGAGAGGTAAAACAAGCGTGGGGCCGACGCAACTGCGATGAATGCACATCGCCGCTGTCCGGCGTGGCACCCCATGAAAGCCTTGCGCGCAAAGGGTGCGCGCCGCGTTGAATTTTCCCGTATCGTCCGGATAGTCTTGAGCGCCACCGTCGCCAGGACGACATTTCACATCAGCGGCACGGGGTGTTGACACGTGCCGATGTAGGCCCCGACCGGGGCCGCCGGAAGTTTCCGGGAAGCGCAGCGGACTGGAAACTGAGGAAGCCCCAAGCGGCCGGATGGCCGCGCCCGGCGCCTGAGGGGCGGCATTTGAGCGTATCGAGCGGCATCGGGGAAACGCATGACGGCGCACGGCAGCGAGGAAGAATTGGATCCCCCGGTGGTGGCCGGCGCGGATACGCGGCCCGATCCGGCCATGGCGGCGCAGCTTTATGCGGTGCTGCAGCAGTTCTCCCAAGCCATCGTCGTGTTCGGGGCCGATGACCGCGTGGTGTTCGCCAACGACCGGTATCATGAGATGTTCCCGCGTTCCCCCCGGCCCGGCGCCATCCTGGGCTGGCGGTTCGAGGATCTGCTGCGCCATTCCATCGCCGCGGGCCAGGTGCCGCTGGCCGATGGCGATCCCGAGGCCTATATCGCGCGCCGCCTGTCGCAGCGCGGCATCGCGCGCGAAGGGCTGATCGGCGAGCGCTGGTATCGCGCGGTGGAGGAACATATCCCCGGCGGCGGCATCGTGCTGAGCTACAACGACATCACCGACCGCCGGCAGGCGGAGGAGGATCTGCGCAACAAGTCCGCCGTGCTCAGCGCCGCCATGGAATCCGTGCCCGGCGGCTTCATGGTGATGGATGAGCGCTTCAATTTCGTGGTCTGGAGCCGCAACTGGCCGGCCATCGGTGGCGCCACCGAGGAAATCATCCGCACCCACCCCAACATGGTCGATCTGGCCCGCTGGCAGTCGCGCCGGGGCGACTATGACACCATCCGCCTGGACGCGGGTCAGTTCGATACCGGAACGATCGCCTCCATCCCGTGGCTGGGCCGGCTGCTGGAATTGCAGGCTGCCCGCCATCCCACGCTGACCCCCAGCGCGGAGGAGCGGGAACTGCTGGTGCAATGGCAACTGCTGCGCTACCGGCCCCAGGGGCGGCCGGATGGGGAACGGGCGGAAGGCAGCGGCACCATCCACATCGGCGGCGAGGCGGGCCGCATCGTGGAGTTTCGCCGCAACCGCATGCCGGGCCTGGGATGGGTTTCCATCTACAACGACGTCACCGAACGCTATCGGCATGAGGAGGAGACGGCGCGCGCGCATGAGGAGACCGCCCGCGCCCTGCAGGAACTGCGCGATACCCAGGAAAGCCTGGTGCAGGCGGAAAAGCTGGCGTCGCTGGGGGAACTGGTGGCCGGCGTGGCGCATGAGCTGAACACCCCGGTGGGTATCAGCTACACCGCCGCCACCTTCCTGGCCGACCGCCTGCGCGAGTTCCGGGTGGAAATCGAGACCGCAGCCCCCCGCAAGGCCGCGCTGTTGGATTTCCTGGATCTGGTGGAGGAGACGGCCGGCCTGATGACGGTGAACGCCGGCCGCGCCACCCGCCTGGTGCAGAGCTTCAAGAACATCGCCGTCGACCAGACCAGTGATGAGCGGCGCATCTTCTCCCTGAAGCCTTACCTGGAAGAGATCGTGATCAGCCTGGGGCCGCAGTGGAAGCGGCCGGGCCACAGCGTGGTGATCGACTGCCCCACCAACCTGGTGCTGGACACCTATCCCGGGGCGCTGAGCCAGGTGCTGACCAACCTGATCGTGAACGCCACCCTGCATGCCTTCGCCCCTGGCCAGTCCGGGCGCATGACCATCAACGCCACCTCGCTGCCGCCGGCACCGGCCGGCGCCGGCCGGGCGCCGGTGGAACATGTGGAGATCGTGTTCGCCGACGACGGCTGCGGCATCCCGGCCGAGGCGCTGCCCCGCATTTTCGACCCCTTCTTCACCACCCGGCGCGGCGCCGGCAGCACGGGCCTGGGCCTCAACATCGTCTTCAACCTGGTGACCCGCACGCTGGGTGGCCGGATCGAGGTGGACAGCGCCCCCGGCCGGGGCACCCGCTTTTTCCTGCGCTTGCCCAAGGTGGCGCCCGCCGCCCAGCCGGTGCTTCCCCCCCGCAAGGCGAAGGCCGATCCGCGGCCGGGCGACAGCTGACGAGGCTTGCCCCGATGGGCGTCGTGCCACTACCGTTGGCGGAGGCCCCGGTTCAAAGGGGGCCGGGGGCTGTTGGGGGCCGTGCTTATGGGGGTTTCGCCGCGTCGTCCGGTCCGGACGATTCGCCTGCGGTCGCTGGTCCGAGGATCGCTTTTGGCGCTTCTGGCCGGCCTGTGCCTGATGCCGGTGGTTTCGGCCAGTGCCCAGGTGCCGGCGAAAACTCTGGTGCGGGCCATCGGCGGCGCGCCCGACACCCTGGACCCCCAGCGCGCCGACCTTACCCTGGAAATAACCGTGATCAGCGACCTGCTGGAAGGGCTGCTGGCCCCGGACGGCAAGGGCGGGGCGCGGCCGGCCCTGGCGGAAAGCTGGACCGTGTCGCCGGATGAGCGCACCTACACCTTCCGGCTGCGGCCCGACGCCCAATGGTCGGACGGAAGCCTGGTGACGGCGGATGATTTCGTCTTCTCCTGGCGGCGGCTGGCCGACCCCAAGACGGCCGGCCCTTTCGCCTTTTTTACGTGGACGGTGGTGAACGGCGAGGCCATCGCCAAGGGCGCTATCCAGGACGTGAGCCGCCTGGGCGTCAGCGCGCTGGACGCCCATACCTTCCAGGTGGAGTTGGTGCGGCCCACGGCCTATTTCCTGTCCATGCTGCAGCATCCGGCCTTGGCCGCGGTGCAGAAGGCCAGCGTGCTGGCCTGGGGCGACGCCTTCACCCAGCCGGGGCACTATGTCGCCAGCGGTGCCTATGTCCTGGCGGAGAATGCGCCGGGGGACCACCTGACCCTGGTGCGGAACCCCCATTACTACGACCGGGCCAAGGTGCGGGTGGACCGGGTGACCGACCTGCCGATGGAGGATCGCGCGGCGGAAACCCGCCTGTTCCAGGCAGGCCGCCTGTCGGTGACCTATGACCTGCCCATCCCGCAGGTGGCGTGGGCGCGGGACACGCTGAAGGGCGCCTATGTTGCCGGCCCCCTGTTCGATACCTATTTCCTGGCCTTCAACCTGCGTAACGAGCCCTGGAAATCATCGCCGCAATTGCGCGAGGCGCTGACCCTGGCCATCGACCGCGACCGGCTGGCCGCCCTGCTGGGGGAGGAACAGCCGGCCTACAGCTTCGTGCCGCCGCTTGCCCCCGGGACGGGCGTCGCGGCGTATGAGCCCGGCTGGCCCGCCTGGCGCGGCCTGGCCCAGGTGCAGCGGGTGGCGCGCGCCCGCGTCCTGCTGGCGGAGGCCGGTTTCGGGCCCGGTGGTCACTCGTTGCCGGCGGTGGACCTGCTGTACGCGGCGGGGGGAAATTCCGCCCCGGTGATGGTTGCTGTGGCCGCCATGTGGCGGGAGGCGCTGGGCCTGGAGGTGCGGCTGGAGGCCCGGGAATTCCGCACCGTTACCGCCCAGGCGCGGGACAAGACCTTCAAGGACCTGGTCTTCACCTCTTGGCTGGGCGACTACCCCGACGCCAACAGCTTCCTAGCGCTGCTGCGCGCCGACGCCGGGCCGGAAAACAACAGCGGCTATCGCAACCCGCTGTTCGATGCCCTGATGGAAGAGGCGAACGGCGAGTCCGATGCCACCCGCCGCGCCGACCTGATGCGCCGGGCGGAACGGCTGATGCTGGACGACACGCCCATCATCCCCCTGTTCCACAAGGGGGTGCACCGCCTGGTATCGCCCCGCATCGCCGGCTGGACGCCCAACATGCTGGACCTGATCCCCAGCCGCTTCCTGGATCTGGCGCCATGAAGTGGCTGGCTGTCCTGGTATTGGCCCTGGCGACGGCCCTGCCCGCACAGGCGGAGACGGTCTTGCGCCGGGGCATGGGCACGGAGCCGGAAACGCTGGACACCCAGTGCTCGTCGGGGGAACCGGAAAGCTATATCGAGCTGGACCTGCTGGAAGGCCTGCTGACCTACGATGCCGAAGGCCGGCCGGTGCCGGGGGCGGCGGAGCGCTGGACCATCAGCCCCGACGGGTTGACCTACACCTTCATCCTGCGCGCCGACGGCAAATGGTCGGACGGCAGCCCGGTGACGGCGGACGATTTCGTCTTCTCGTGGCGGCGCCTGGCGGATCCCAAGACAGCGTCGCGCTACGCCTATTTCCTGAACCCGGTGAAGAACGCCCGCGCGGTGGCGGAGGGGCGCCTGGCCCCCGACGCCCTGGGCGTGGCGGCGCGTGATGCCCGCACCCTGGTGGTGACGCTGGCCGCACCGGCCGCCCCCTTCCTGGCCAGCCTGGCCCACCACAGCCTTTATCCGGTGAACCCAAAGGCGGTGCAGGCCTTCGGTGACGGCTACACCCAGCCGGGGCGCTATCTTTCCAACGGGCCCTATGTGCTGGCCGAGGCGGTGCCCCAGGACCACGTCACCCTGGTGCGCAATCCCTACTTCCGTGCGGCGACCGCGGTGGCCGTGGATAAGGTGATCTATTACCCGACCGAGAACCGGGATACGGAGTTGCGCCGCTTCCGCGCCGGGGAACTGGACGTGACCTATGACATCCCAGAGGCGCAGATCGCCTGGCTGCGGCAGAACATGGCGGCCGAACTGCGCATCGCGCCCTTCCTCAGCACCTTCTATTTCGCCTTCAACCTGACGCACGAGCCGTGGAAGTCCGAGCCTAAGCTGCGCCGGGCCCTGACCCTGGCGCTGGACCGCGACATCATCACCGGCAAGATCACGAAGTCCGGCCAGCTGCCGGCCTATACCCTGGTGCCGCCAGGGACCCAGGGCTACGACGCGACCGCCGCCCAGCCGGAATGGGCGTCCTGGCCGCAAAGCCGGCGTAACGAGGAGGCGCGGCGCCTGCTGAAGGAGGCGGGCTACGGTCCCGGTGCCAAGCCACTGGAGCTGGAGATCTACTACAGCACCAGCGAGAACTATCGGAAGCTGGCGCTGGCGGCCATGGCGATGTGGAAGATGATCCTGGGCATCAAGGCGGTGCCGGTGAACCAGGAATGGCGGGTGTTCCTGGACACCCGCAACCGCAAGCTCTACCGCGACCTGGCGCGGGTGGGGTGGATCGGCGACTTCAACGATGCCGCTTCATTCCTGGACATCTACCGCTCCGACGCCGGCTCGCAGAACCATGCCGGCTACGCCGACGCCGAATTCGACCGGCTGACGGCCGCCGCCACGGTGGAGCGGGATGCCGGCCGGCGGCGCGACCTGCTGACCCGGGCGGAACGGCGGCTGGTGGAGGATTGCATCCTGATCCCCGTCTACACCTATGCCTCGCACGTGCTGGTGTCGACCCGCGTCCAGGGCTGGCGGGACAATGTGCTGAACATGCACCCCAGCCGCTATCTCAGCCTCATGCCGCCGGGCTGACGCGTCAGGGGGACGGCCAGTCCTGCACGGCGTAGCGGACGGTCCTGGCCGGCAGCATCAGCGTTGGTGCGGCCTGGCCGGCCGTCACCAGCACCTGGTCCACCGGCACGGCGTCCTCCGCCTCATTGGCCAGGAAGGCCTGGACCAGCCGCGTGCCACTGGCCGGCAGCAGGAAGGCCGGCACGGGCACCGGCGCCCTGCCCATGCCGGCCAGCCAGTCCGGGCGGCCCTGCCGGTCGGCGACAGGTGGGTGCACCACCTGCAGATCGACCGCCCCCGCCAGCAGGCCCACGGTCAGCGGCCGCCCCTGGCGCATCAGCACGACGGAGCCCGCTTGCGCCTTGGGTGCGGCCAGGGTGTAAAGGTCGGCGTCGGGGCGGTTCATGGGGAAGGGCGTCAGCCCCGCCTGGTCGATGGTCAGCGGATCGATGCCGGTCAGGTGCTTCAGCTTTGCTGCCATCCACACCACGCCGTTGCCCTCGGCGGCGATGGGCCGCTCCGCCGCGTGGTGTTCGCCGGCATAGATCAGCAGCTTGGCGCCGGGATGGGCCTGTAGGGCGCGGCGGGCCAGGTTCTCCGCCTGGTCCTCGTCCCGCTGCTCTTCGTTGTCCCAACTGGGGCGGGCCGATTCGTAGGACACCAGGTGGTAGCCCAGCGCCAGCGACTGGCGCAGGAAATCGGCGAAGACCGGATCGCTGGTGTAATAGCCGCTGGTTCGCCGCAGGTAACCGTCGCGGGACAACTGGTCCATCTTGGCTTGGGAGACGGCGTCGTCGGCATCCCGGGTCAGGGTCTCCGCCGCCAGCAGGGTATAGCCCAGCGGCCGCAAGGCGCGCGCCACCTCCAGCGCGAAGGCGCGGCCGCGCGGGTCCAGATGGTTCTCATCCAGGATGACGATACGGGTGTGCCGCGCCCGTTCGACGATGGCGGGGATGGCCGGCACACCCGTCGCTGCCTCCAGGGCTGGGATGTCGCCGGGCGCCAGGTGATAGTCGGCGGCCGTCTTGGCCGGGTTGAAGCGTGGCCGGCCCGTCATGCACGACATGGCCTGGCTCCATTGGTCGAAGACGTCGGCGTCCGGGATCCGGTCGGCGTCGGGCAGGTCCAGGCGCGCCAGCAGGCCGAAGGTCGCCTGCATGTAGCGGCCGTGGCGGACGTCGTCGATGGACTGCTTGTAGGCCGCCAGCAGCCGGTCGTTGTCCAGCGGGGCAGGTGCCGTGTTTTGGGCTGGAGCGGCCGTCGGCCCGCCGCCTACCATCAGGGCGGCCAGGATGACGACCGATCCGTGCTTGCGAAAGGTGCTGATCAAGGGGCGCATGACGACACCAACCGTTCAATGGTACGATTCGTACTATAGGCGTAACCGACCAGGAAGGCGACATGGTTTCAGCACGGCCGATCACGGAGCTGGAGGGGGCCATCCTCTCCGAAATCCACCACCGGGGGCACGACACGGCCTTCCAGGTGCGCCGCGCCTTCGCCGCCTCGTTCTCGCTGGAATGGAAGGGCAGTGCGGGCGCCGTCTATCCGGCGGTCAAGCGCCTGGAACGCGATGGCCTGATCCATGCCGGGCCGGCGGAAGGGGGCCGCAATACCCGGCGCCTGTCGCTGACGGCCGACGGCGTGGCGGCGCTGAACGCCTGGGCCGGTGACGCCGGGCTGGCCACCAGCGTGGGCGTCGATCCCTTCCGCTTGCGCTCCGGCATCTGGACCCTGCTGCCGGTGGAGGAGCGCCGGGCCCTGTTCGCCCGGCTGGAGGCGGAGATCGCCGCCAGCCTGGCGCAGTTGCAGGGTTATGCCGCCGCGACCGACCCGGTGGAACGCCTGCGGGTGGAATTGTGCGTGGCCGTGCAGCAGGCGCGCCGGGACCAGTTGCGGCGCTGGATGGACGGCGGGGAGATGTAGGCCGGACCGCTCAGTGGTCGCCCCCCGTCTGCACCGCCGGCCGTCGGGCGAAGGGCGCGGTGGGCGGCTGGTCGGGTTCCGGCGGCATGTCCCAGCCATGGGCCAAGGTGCTGTCCGCCAAGGGGATGGTGCTCTGGCCCAGGTCCACCGGTATCTGGAATGCGGATACGCCCGGCACGGGGCAGGAGGCCGACTTGGCGCGCAATGCCCAGCCATCGGGCAGCGGCCGATCCCAGACGAACACGGAACAGGGGCCGATGAGAGGCGGGCGGGGCGTATAGGTCTCGTCGATCTGAAAGCCCGGATAGTTGCCCCGTACACTGCCGGCCACGCCCGCGAAGGTCTGCGGTGTCAGGGGCGGCGGGGGCGGGACGACCGGCCCCGGTGAGGCGCAACCCGCCAGCCCCACGGTCATGACGCACACCCACCACCATTGCTGAACCATGGTGCCCCCTTTCACGACCTATGCGCGTTCCCATCGCGGCGGAGGGTTGCAGGGTGACGACGGCGGCCATGGGGCGGAAACGTGGCGTTTTTGGGGCAGCCAGCCCAAACAAAAACGCCCGCCGGCAGGGGCCAGCGGGCGTTTCGTACTCTGGTACCGGACAGGTCCCAAGAAAGCCTTACTTGGCTTCCTTGTTCATGCCGCGACCGGTGGTGCGCTCGGTGATGCGGGCCGACTTGCCGCGACGATCACGCAGGTAGTACAGCTTGGCGCGACGGACGTCGCCCTTGCGGATCAGCTCGATGCTGTCGATGCGGGGGCTGTACAGCGGGAACACGCGTTCCACGCCTTCGCCGTAGCTGATCTTGCGCACGGTGAAGCTGGAGCTCACGCCGGCATTGCGGCGGGCGATGACCACGCCTTCGTAGGCCTGCACGCGCTCGCGCGAGCCTTCGATGACCTTCACGTTCACCTTCACGGTGTCGCCGGGGGAGAATTCCGGCACCGCACGGACGGCGGTCAGCTTCTCGATCTGCTCTTGCTCAAGCTTCTGGATGATGTTCACGACATTGCACTCCAAATGATGACGCTGGCCAGCCTCACGGCGGTCATTCCATGTTCGATTCAGGCGCCGTTTCCGGGTTGGAAACGCCATCCTTTCCATTCAGGCCGCCGCGCCTGCGGCGACCTTTCTTCACGACCTTGGGCCGGCTCTCCTCGTAGCGCTGCCACAGGTCCGGTCGCCGGTCCTGGGTGATGCGCTCCGCCTCGGCCAACCGCCAGGCCTTGACCTTCTCATGGTGCCCGGAGAGTAGGACCTCGGGCACCGCGCGCTCCTGCCAGACGGCGGGCCGCGTGTAGTGGGGATATTCCAGCAATCCCCGCTCGAAACTCTCTTCGCCGGCCGTCTCGACGTTGCCCATGACGCCCGGCAACAGCCGGACACAGGCGTCGATCAGGCACAGCGCCGCGGGCTCCCCCCCCGAAAGCACGAAATCCCCGAGGCTGATCTCCTCAAGGCCTTGCGCTTCCAGGACGCGCTCATCCACCCCTTCATACCGTCCGCACAGGATGGTGAGGGCCGGCGCCGATACGAGTTCCCGTACCAACGCCTGGTCCAGCACACGCCCACGCGGCGAAAGGTAGATCGCCCGGCCCCGTTCCGCCTGGTCCTGGGTCAAGCGTTGCCGGCTGGCGGTCAACGCTGCGTCCAGAACGTCGGGCCGCATGACCATACCTGGTCCGCCGCCGAACGGGGTGTCGTCCACGGAGCGATGCTTATCGCTCGCGAACGACCGGATGTCCACTGATTCCAGCGACCAGGTGCCATGCTCCAGCGCCTTCCCCGCCAGGCTCATGCCCAGCGGCCCCGGGAACATTTCCGGGAACAGGGTCAGCACCGTCACATGCCATCCGGGGGTCATGGAACTCAGGCCTCGGCTTCCTCGTCGCCCGTGACCTCATCGGCCTCGGACGCGTCGGCGGCAACGGCCTCATCGGCGGCGGGGCCGCCTTCCATCTCAGCCAGTTCCTCCGGCGTGGGACGGACCTTCTCAAACAGTCCGGCCGGCGGTTCCACCGTCACGATCCCGGCCTTCACGTCGACCACCGGAACGGTGGCGCGGCTGAAGGGGATGGTGATGGTCTTGCCCGAGGCCGCGTGCGCGATCTCCAGCATGTCGCCGCCACCGAAATCGTAGATGGCCTTGATCTCGCCGAAGGGTTCGCCGTCCGCCGTAGTGGACACCAGGCCGATCAGGTCGGCGTGGTAGAACTCATCCTCGTCCTCGGGCGCCGGCAGCTGGTCGCGATTGATGAACAGCCGGGTGCCTTTCAGAGCGTCGGCGGCGTCACGGTCGCGCACGCCCTGCAATTCCGCCAGGAAGTGGTCCTTGCCCATGCCGGTCATGGCCAGGGCGAAGGTACGGGCGCCCGATTCGTCGGTGAGCGCGCCATAAGCGAACAGCGATTCCGGCACGGCCGTATAGCTCTTCACCTTGACGCGGCCGCGCACCCCGTGGCTGCCCACGAACTGCCCGACGCAGATGCGCGTGGCGGTATCCATACTCTAAAACTCCAGGAGGCCTGACGGGGGTGGGAAGCCCCACCCCCGTAACGATCAGCCGTGGGCCAATCAGCCTTCGGCGCTGGCGGCGGCAGCGGCGGCCAGCTTGGCGCGTTCCTGGGCCTTGGCCTTGGGCGCGGACTTCTTCGGGGTCTCGGTGACCTTCGGCAGCTCGATGATGTTGGCGCGGCCCAGGAACAGGGCGACGCGATCGGTGGGCTGGGCGCCGACCGACAGCCAATGACGGGCGCGGTCTTCCTTCAGGGTGATGCGCTCGGCATGTTCACGCGGCAGCATCGGGTTGTAGGTGCCGATCTTCTCGATGAAGTTGCCGTCGCGGGGCGAACGGCTGTCGGAAACGACGATGCTGTAGAACGGGCGCTTCTTGGCGCCGCCGCGGGACAGACGAATCTTGAGGGACATTTCTTAATTTCCTGACTTGGGTGGTGTTGAACTAAGGGTGAAAAACGAAAACGGGCTGGGGGGATCAGCGGCCTTTGGGCATCAGGGCCGACAGGCCCTGGCGCATCAGCCCCTTTTTCCCCAGTTTCTTGAACTTGCGCATCATGTCGGCCATGTCCTGGTACTGCTTCAGCAGCCGGTTGACGTCGGCCACCGTGGTCCCGGACCCCAGCGCGATGCGGCGCCGGCGCGAGGCGTTCAGCACCTTGATGTCGCGGCGCTCCTTCTGGGTCATGGAGGTGATGATCGCCTCCTGACGCTTCAGCATGCGCTCGTCGATATTGGCCTTGGACAGCTGGTCCTTGATCTTGCCGACGCCGGGCAGCATGGACAGCATGCCGCCCATTCCGCCCATCTTCCGGATCTGGCGCAGCTGGGACAGCATGTCGTCCAGGTCGAAGTTGCCCTTCTCCATCTTCGCGGCAAGCTTTTCGGCTTCCTCGCGGTCGATGGTCTCGGCGGCCTTCTCCACCAGGCTGAGCACGTCGCCCATGCCCAGGATGCGGCCGGCGATGCGGTCGGGGTGGAAGGCTTCCAGCGCGTCGATCTTTTCGCCGGTGCCCAGCAGCTTGATGGGGCGGCCGGTGATCTGCCGCATCGACAGGGCGGCACCGCCGCGCGCGTCGCCGTCGATGCGCGTCATGACGATGCCGGTGACGCCGACCTTGTCGTTGAAGTTGGTGGCGACGGTGACGGCGTCCTGGCCGGTCATCGCGTCCACCACCAGCAGGCTTTCCACCGGCCGGGTGACGTCGCGGATGCGCACCACCTCGTCCATCAACTCTTCGTCGATGGCCAGGCGGCCGGCGGTGTCCAGGATGACGACGTCATAGCCTTCCTGGCGGCCGACGCGCATCGCCCGCTGGGCGATGGTCACCGGATCCTCGCCCGGAACGATGGGCAGGGTGGCGACGTCCACCTGCTCACCCAGTATCCGCAGCTGTTCCTGGGCGGCCGGGCGTCGCGTGTCCAGCGACGCCATCAGCACCTTTTTCTTTTCCCGAATCTTCAGCAGGCGGGCGATCTTGGCGGTGCTGGTGGTCTTGCCCGAGCCCTGCAGGCCCAGCATCAGCACCGGCACCGGCGCCTCGGCGTTGAGGTTGATGCCCTCGTTCTGTTCGCCCAGCATCTCGACCAGATGGTCGTGGACGATCTTGATGACCATCTGGCCGGGGGTGATGGACCGCAGCACCTCCTGCCCGACGGCCTTTTCCTTGACGCCGTTGACGAAGGCCTTGACCACGGGCAGGGCGACGTCGGCCTCCAGCAGGGCCACGCGCACCTCGCGCAGCGCAGCACCGACATCCTCTTCCGTGAGGGCGCCGCGCCGACGCAGCCGGTCGAAGATGTCGCCGAGCCGTCCTGTCAAGCCGTCAAACATATCCCGTCCTGGGCCAGTGCCGATCCAATTTCCCGTCCTGATGCCCAAACGCAAAAGCGCCAGTGCGCGATACTCGCGGACTGACGGCACGCCGGGGCGCACGAACGGACCCGATCCGGATCACGCGGACCCAGGGTCGAGGGTGGGGTATCTAGACCGGCGCGGCCCATCTGTCAATCCCGGCTTGGGGGGGCAGCAGGTGGCGGTGGGCCGGCGGAGCCATGTGCGCAAGGCGGACCTAAAGGTGGCGCAGGTGTCGTTAACCAGTTCACCGGTTGTCCCGGTCCTATACAGCTGTAATAGAGGGTGCAGACCGCCCCGCTATTTCGCCTAGGCATGGCTTGGTCCGTGCGGCCCCTCTTCCAGGTCGCATTTAAGATAATGTATGAACAGGTTATCGGGGTGGTTTTCCATCCGCCCTTTGCAGGTACAATCATGCGGAGCGGCCGCTCCGCGGAGGATGGTATGTCGATGTCGTCCGGCAGAAATGCCGAACCCGAACGGTCAAGGATGAGCCAGGCGGAATTGCTGGCCATCGTTGGCAAGCATCGGGCCTTTTTGGCGAAACAGCCAGGCGGCGTGCGGGCCAGCTTCAAGCTGCGCGACCTGTCCCACATGGACCTGTCGGGTCTCAACCTGTCCGAGGCCGATTTCTCCGGCGCCAAGCTGTTCGGCGCCCGCATGGTGGATTGCGTGCTGACCGGCGCCTCGCTGTATTCGGCCGACCTGCGCCTGGCTAACCTGGAACGCTCCGACCTGCGCCGCGCCGACCTGCGCGGGGCCTGCATGCGGGGTGCCGTGCTGAACGGCGCCTCGATGGCCGAGGCGGATTTGCGTGAGGGCACCATCATGCACGTCCGCAAGGACGGCAGCATCACCCCCCACGAATTCGACGCGATCCCGGTGCAGACGGAACTGTCCTGCGCCACCGTCGTGGGCGCCGATCTCAGCCGGGCCAAGCTGTCCAACACCTTCCTGGTGCAGTCGGACCTGACGGACTGCATCATGCGCGGCGCCAAGATGGCGCGCGCCAACCTGACCAACACCAACCTGACGGGCTGTGACCTGAAGGGCGCCGACCTGACGGGGGCCAACCTTACGGGCGCCAAGCTTCACGGCGCCGACCTGACGGGGGCCGAGCTGGGCCTGGCGCGCTTCGCCGGCGCCCTGATGATGGGCACCATCCTGGACGACAACGCGCGGCGGGCGGAAGAGGTGCTGGAGGGTATCCACGCCCCCACGCCCGAGGATGCGGGCCTGGACCTGTCCGCCATGCTGGTCCTGCACACCGAATGGGTGGAGACGGGGGGCCGCGACGGCGCCCGCGCCGACCTGTCCAGCCTGGACCTCAGCGGCGCCGACCTGGCCGGCAGCAACCTGTCGGCCGCCCTGCTGCACTGCGCCTGCCTGCGCAAGGCCAACCTGGTGGGCACCTCGCTGCCCATGGCAGACCTGTCGCTGGCCGACCTGCGCGATGCCAACCTCAGCCGCGCCGACCTGCGCGGCGCCTCGCTGGAGCGGGCGACCCTGAACGGCGCCCAGCTGGTGCGGGCCGATCTGGGGCCGGTGCTGATCCAAAGCTCCACCGGCCGGTTGTGGAGCGCCAATTTGCACCGCGCGCGGCTGGACGGCGCCAACCTGTCCGGCGCCATGCTGAAGCGGGCGGTGCTGTCCCAGGCCTCGCTGGTGGGGGCCGACCTGCGGGACGCGGAACTGTCGGACGCCAAGATGGCGGGCGCCGACCTGCGCGATGTCGATCTGAACGCCACGGATCTGGACGGTGCCGACATGGCGGACGTGGTCGGCATGGTGCACTGACCTATTTCAATCCGTCACCATCGTTTCCGCCCTCCCCGGACGCCTGCCGGACCCACCACTTCCCGGACCCCATGTTCCTGCCCGTCAACGACCGCCCCGCCCGCCGCCTGGCGCTTTGCCTGTTGCTGCTCGGTCCCTTCCTGTTCGGCCTGTGGGCCGTGCTGCTGGGCCAGGACGGCAATTGGGATCTGCGCAACTATCATTGGTACAACGCCTACGCCTTCCTGACGGGGCGCTGGGGCATGGACGTGGCGCCGGCCCAGGTGGCCAGCTTCTACAACCCCACCCTGGACCTGCCCTTCTTCCTGGTGGCGCAGGTGCTGCCGGCGCGGGTGGTGGAATTCCTGCTGGGCAGTATCCAGGGCGCCAACCTGGTGGTGCTGTACGGCCTGGCCTGGGCCGCACAGGGCAATTTGGTGCCGGAACGCCGCCGCACCCTGGTGGCCCTCGCCGCCGCCGTTTGCGGCATGGTGGGTGGCGGGCAGGTGGGCCTGCTGGGCACCACCTTCTACGACAACGTCATCAGCCTGTTCGTGCTGGGCGGCATCTGGGTGGCCATCGGCGGTGATGGTGCCGCCTGGGGCCTGCTGGCCGGTCCGGCCTTCCGCCGCGTGGCGCTGGCGGGCCTGCTGGTCGGCAGCGGCGTGGGGCTGAAGCAGCCGACCATCGCCTTCGCCGTCGGCACCTGCGCCGCCTTCCTGTTGGCGGGCGGCACCGTCTGGCGGCGGCTGTTCCTGGCCTTCTTCTTCGGGCTGGGGGTGCTGGCCGGCATGGCCATCTTCTCCGGCCATTGGATGTGGTTCCTGTGGTCCCACTTCCAGAACCCGCTGTTCCCCTATTTCAACAATGTCTTCCATTCGCCCTGGGGCACGCCCGACCCTTATCGCGATGACAAGTTCATCCCCAAGGGGCCGGTGGCGGCCGCCCTGTTCCCCCTGCTGTGGGCCCAGGATCCCAAGCTGGTGGGTGAAATCATCTTCCGTGATTACCGGGTGCTGGCGGCCTATGTCGTGCTGCTGCTGACCGGCCTGCTGGCCCTGGTCGGCTGGGCGCGCACGCGGACCGTGAATGCCGGCGGCCCGGCCCGCGGCCGCCGTTACCTGCTGTGGGCCGGCGCGCTGAGCTACCTGGTGTGGCTGAAGCTGTTCGCCATCTACCGCTACCTGATCCCGCTGGAAATGCTGGCGCCCGTGCTGATCCTGGCGGCGGTGGGCCTGTGGCCGGTGCCGGTCAAGGTCCGGGCGGGCGTCATCGCCGGCGTGCTGCTGGCGGTCACCGCCACCGCCCAGTCCGGCACCTGGGCGCGGGTGGCGTGGGGCGACCGGCCGTTCGGCGCCAAGGTGTCTGAGGTGCAGGCGCCGACGCTGCCCCGTCCCGACCATACCGTCATGCTGATGACGGGATATGCCCCCACCAGCTTCCTCATCCCCGGCTTCCCGCCGCAGATCCCCTTCCTGCGGCTGCAGAGTTATTTCATCCATCCCGACCAGGGCGACATCCTGCTGAACCGCCAGATGCGGGCGCGCATCGACCAGGGCATCGCCGATGGCGACGACTTCTACCTGCTGGTGGCGCATTGGGAGATTTGGACGATAGACCAGATTTTGCCACGCTATGGGCTAAAAGGTGCCGGAGAGCCCTGCCAGCCTGTCACGTCGACATTGGATGAGCCGATGATGCTGTGCCGCATCGTTTCGCTGCAACCTGCGGCGGACCATGATATGAACCCCGTGAACTGAGCCTATTCTTTAAGGACTTATCCGCGATGGTCGATTCCACCGCCCTGGCCGATACCGCCGTCCGGCCCCCCGTCGTGGCCGTGCTGGTGCCCTGTTATAATGAGGAGGCGGCCATCGCCAAGGTGGTGGCCGATTTCAAGGCCGCGCTGCCGGGCGCCACCGTCTATGTCTACGACAACAACTCCAAGGACCGGACGGTGGAGGTGGCGCGCGCCGCCGGCGCCGTGGTGCGCAGCGAGCCCTTACAGGGCAAGGGCAACGTCGTCCGCCGCATGTTCGCGGACATCGATGCCGACGTCTACGTCATGGTCGACGGTGACGACACCTATCACGCCGCCAGCGCGCCGGCCCTGGTGGACAAGCTGGTGTCGGAAAAGCTGGACATGGTGAATGGCGCCCGCGTCACGGAGATCGAGGCGGCCTACCGCCCCGGCCACCGCTTCGGCAACGTGCTGCTGACCGGCCTGGTGACCATCATCTTCGGCAAGCGCACCAACGACATGCTGTCGGGCTACCGCGTCTTCTCCCGCCGCTTCGTGAAGTCCTTCCCAGCACTGGCCGGCGGTTTCGAGACGGAGACGGAACTGACGGTGCACGCGCTGGAATTGCGCATGCCCATCGCCGAGGTGCAGACGGCCTACAAGGACCGTCCGCCTGGGTCGGTCAGCAAGCTGTCGACCTACAAGGACGGCATCCGCATCCTGTGGATGATCACCAAGCTGGTGAAGGAGGAACGGCCCATGCTGTTCTTCGGCGTGGCCGCCTTGCTGCTGGTCGCGCTGTCGGTGATCCTGGCCGTGCCCGTGTTCGTCACCTTTGTGGAGACGGGCCTGGTGCCCCGCCTGCCCACGGCGGTGTTGGCCACCGGCCTCATGACCCTGGGCTTCCTGTCGCTGACCTGTGGCCTGATCCTGGACACCGTGACCCGGGGCCGGCGTGAGATGAAGCGCCTGCGGTACCTGGAAATCCCGGTGCCGGATTTCGCGCCCGTCAGCCGCCGGGGCTGAGGGGCGTCCCATGGCCTTGCCCCAGCCCGATACGCTGTCGCCCGACCAGGAAGTCGTGGAGATGACCGGCGGCCAACCGGAAGGGCGGCTGAAGGGCGTGCATCGGGAAATCCTGTCCTTCGCCATGGTCGGCGTCGGCGGATTGCTGATGGACATGGCGGCCTTGTGGGTCGCCATGAACCTGCTGGGCCTGGGGCCGCACAGCGCCGGTTTCTTCTCCTACTTCGTGGCGGCCAGCTTCACCTGGTGGCTGAACCGGACCTTCACGTTCAGGGGCGCCAGCCGCCGCGCCGCCCTGCGCCAGTGGGCCAAGTTCCTGGCCGCCAACGCCGTGGGCGGCGTCGTCAACCTGGCGACCTACAACCTGATCGTCTGGCTGGAGGCCCCGGCCTTCGCCGTCGCCCTCCTGCCGTGGCTGCCGACGTTGTGGCCCTACCTGGCCAAGGGGGCGGGCTCGGTGGCGGGCCTGGGCTTCAACTTCGTGCTGTCTCGCATGCTGGTGTTTGGTCGGAAGTAATCTCGACGGTATGAAGGCGGGATCGTCATGCTGAGCGACTTGACTGGTATGTGGTGCGTACCACATACTGGATAAGAAAATCACGGAGCGGTGATGGCGATCAAGAGTTGCAGGGACAAGGACACGGCAAGCTTTCTGGCCGGGAAACATGTCCGGCAGTTCCAGGCAATTGAGCGACAGGCCCAGAAGGCGCTCACCAAGTTGACGGTTGTTTCCCGCCTCGTTGAACTCCGTAATCCCCCGTCCAATCGCTTCGAGGCGTTGGGCGGGGACAGGAGCGGCGAATACAGCATCCGCATCAATGACCAGTGGCGCGTTTGCTTCCGTTGGGAGTTTACCCAAGCCGATCCCGAGGGCACCGACCCACTGATGCGCCAGGGACAGCCATATGATGTCGAGATCACCGACTATCATTGACCATTGGAGTCACCTTGACCGTGGAAAACCTGCCCCCGATCCACCCCGGCGAATTCTTGGCCGACGAACTCCAGGCCCTTGGGATGAGCGCCAGAAAGTTCGCCCAGCATATTGATGTGGCGCACAACGCCATCGGTGCGATCTTGGCTGGCCGGCGGTCCATCACCGCCCCGATGGCTCTCCGGTTGGGGCGCGTGTTCGGAACCGGCTTTCAATACTGGATGTCCCTTCAGGATCTGTACGACGCCAAAGTGGCCCAATTGACCCTTGGGGATAGCCTTGAGGCAATCGTTCCGCTCGTTCAACCGGGTCCCGCTGCCGCGCGGCGGGAAGTCGCCTGAAATAAGGCTTACCCGACCAACCTGCGATGGGGGCAGGCCGGCCCTGCCGGGCACGGCCATGGACAGCGGGCGGATCGTCGCCATATAACCGGCGTTATGGCGCGCCATTTTCTCAAGATGCACGGGCTCGGCAACGACTTCGTCGTTCTGGACGCCCGCCGTGATCCCCTGTCGTTGACGGGCGCGCAGGCGCGCGCCATCGCCGACCGTCATTTCGGTGTCGGCTGCGACCAGCTGATCATCCTGGAACCGCCGCAGTCGGCCGGCGCCGATGTCTTCATGCGTATCCTGAACCCCGACGGCAGCGAGTCCGGCGCCTGCGGCAACGCCACGCGCTGCGTCGCCGCGCTGGTGGCGACGGAAGGTGCCGGGCGGGATACCCTGACGGTGGAAACCATCAGCGGCCTGCTGCCCGCCGTCCGCCATGCCGACGGCACGGTGACGGTGGACATGGGGCCGGCCCGCCTGGACTGGCAGCAGATTCCCCTGGCCGAACCTGCCGATACCCTGTCGCTGGACGTTTCCGCCGGCCCGCTGGCCAACCCCTGCGTCGTCAACATGGGCAATCCCCACGCCGTCTTCTTCGTGGACGATGCCGAGGCGGTGGATCTGCCGACCTGGGGGCCGCAGCTGGAGCACCACACCGCCTTCCCCCAGCGCGCCAATATCGAGGTGGCGAGCGTCATCGCCCCGGGCCGCGTGCGCATGCGGGTGTGGGAACGGGGGGCGGGCATCACGCTGGCCTGCGGCTCGGGCGCCTGCGCCACCCTGGTGGCGGCTGTGCGCCGGGGCCTGACCGACGCCAAGGCGGAAATCGTCATGGATGGCGGGGCGCTGACCATCGAATGGCGCGCGGACGGACACGTCCTGATGACCGGCCCGGTGGCCACGTCGTTCAGCGGCGAACTGTCGGACAGCCTGCTGGCGGGCGGCCGGGAATGAGTGCTGAGCACATCCACGGCGACCATGACCACGATCATGAGCATCGCCAGGAGGGCTCCGGCCCTGAGGTTTCCGGTGAGGCCGGCGGGCCGCAGGTCGTCACCTTCGGCTGCCGCCTGAACACCTATGAGTCCGAGGTGATGCGCGACCACGCGCGGGCCGCCGGCCTGGGGCCCGTGCTGATCTTCAACACCTGCGCCGTGACCTCGGAGGCCGAGCGCCAGGCGCGCCAGGCCATCCGCAAGGCGCGGCGTGAGAACCCCGGCACCCGCATCGTCGTCACCGGCTGCGCCGCCCAGGTCAACCCCGGCACCTTCGCCGCCATGCCCGAGGTCGACCAGGTCCTGGGCAACGACCTGAAGCTGAAGGCCGACAGCTGGACCAGCTTCGGCACCGGCCTGGCGGAGCGGGTGATCGTCAACGACATCATGTCGGTGCGTGAGACGGCCGGCCACCTGATCCAGGGCATGGAAGGCCGCGCCCGCGCCTTCGTCCAGGTGCAGAACGGCTGCGACCACCGCTGCACCTTCTGCATCATCCCCTACGGCCGGGGCAATTCCCGCTCCGTCCCCATGGGGGAGGTGGTGACCCAGGTGCGCACCCTGGTGGAGCAGGGCTACCGTGAGGTGGTGCTGACCGGCGTGGACGTCACCAGCTATGGCCCCGACCTGCCGGGCACGCCCAGCCTGGGCCAGATGATCCGGCGCCTGCTGGCCCTGGTGCCGGAATTGCCGCGCCTGCGCCTGTCCTCGCTGGACCCGGTGGAGATCGACGACGACCTGTGGCGGCTGATCGCGGAGGAGCCGCGCCTGATGCCCCACCTGCACGTCAGCCTGCAGGCCGGCGACGACATGGTGCTGAAGCGCATGAAGCGCCGGCACAGCCGCGCCGACGCCGTGGCCTTTTGTGATCGCGCGCGCGCGCTGCGGCCCGACATGGTGTTTGGCGCCGACCTGATCGCCGGTTTCCCCACGGAAACCGACGGGATGTTCCAGAACACCCTGGATGCCGTGGCCGATTGCGGCCTGACCTGGCTGCACGTCTTCCCCTACAGCCCGCGCCCCGGCACGCCCGCCGCGCGCATGCCGCAGGTGGACAAGGCGGTGCGCAAGGACCGGGCGGCCCGTCTGCGCGCGGCGGGCGCGGTCGCGGTGCGCCAGCATTTGGCCGGCCAGCAGGGGCGCACCCTCACGGTGCTGGTGGAAAAGGGCCGCGTGGGCCGGACCGAACAATTCGCCGAGGTGCGGCTGGACCGCGACTTCGCGCCCGGCACGCTGGTCGATGCCCGCATTGTCGGGCTGGACGGGGACATGTTGATGGGTTGCTGCTGATGTTCGACTGGATCAAGCGTAAGAAGCCCGAAGCCCAGACCGCCCCCGCGCCAGCCCCAGTCACCATCGAGCCCGTTGCGCAACCGGAACAGGTTCCGGAGCCTGTGGTCGAGATGCCGGTCGCGGAGGCCCCCGTGGCCGAGGTCGTCGCGCCGCCTGTGCCCAAATCCGCCCTGGTGCTGGACGCTGCCCCGGTGGCCCCGGTGGAAGAGGCGCCCCAGGGCAACTGGCTGTCCCGCCTGCGCAAGGGGCTGTCCAAATCCACCAACCGGCTGACCGACGGCATCGGCGGCATCTTCACCAAGCGCAAGCTGGATGACGAGACGCTGGAGGAACTGGAGGAACTGCTGATCCAGGCGGACCTGGGGCCGGCCATGGCCGCCCGGGTGACGGCTGATCTGGCCAAAAGCCGCTTTGGCAAGGAAGTGTCGCCGGACGAGGTGAAGCGCTTCCTGGCGGATGAGATCGGCAAGGTCCTGGCGCCGGTGGCCCGGCCCTTGGTGCTGGATGGCGGTCACAAGCCGCACGTGGTGCTGGTGGTGGGCGTCAACGGCACCGGCAAGACCACCACCATCGGCAAGTATGCCCGCGAACTGAGTGCTGCCGGCAAGACGGTGTGGCTGGCCGCCGGCGACACCTTCCGCGCCGCCGCCGTCGCCCAGTTGCAGATTTGGGGCGAACGCACCGGCGCGCCGGTGATCGCCAAGGAAACCGGGGCGGACGCCGCGGGCCTGGCCTATGAGGCGCTGGAGAAGGCGCGTGCTGCCGGCGCCGACGTGCTGTTGATCGACACCGCCGGCCGCCTGCAGAACAAGCAGGGCCTGATGGATGAACTGCGCAAGATCGTGCGCGTCATCAAGAAGGTGGACCCCACCGCCCCCCACACCACCCTGCTGACCCTGGACGCCACCACCGGCCAGAACGCCCATTCGCAGGTGGAGGTGTTCAAGGAAATGGTGTCGGTCAACGGCCTGATCCTGACCAAGCTGGACGGTTCCGCCCGCGGTGGCGTGCTGGTGTCGCTGGCGCAGAAGTTCGGCCTGCCTGTGCACGCCATCGGCGTGGGCGAGGGCATCGACGACCTGCGGCCCTTCGACGCCCAATCCTTCGCCGCCTCCCTGGTCGGCCTGGACGAGACGCGCTGAACCTTCCGCGCCGGGTTCCCGGATAGTCGCGTTTCTGTATAGTCCCCCGGTATCCGCCCTCGACCAAGGCCAGGGGACCCGTCCGTGACCACGCTTGCCGACATTCTGCAGCAAGGCATCGCCCTGCATCAGGCGGGGCGCCTTGATGAGGCGGAGCCGCTGTACCGCCAGGTGCTGGCGGCCGTGCCGGGCCAGCCGGACACCTGCCGCCTGCTGGGTGCCTTGTACCTGCAAGGCGGGCGGCCGGCGCTGGCCATCGCCCCCTTGCGGGCCGTGCTGACGGCCAATCCCGACCATGCCGAGGCGCTGAACAATCTGCGCGTGGCCTATGCCGCCCTGGGCCAGGTGGATCAGGCTGTGGCCTTCCTGCGGGAATTGGTGGTGGCGCGTCCCCAGGCGGTGGCACCGGCCCTGGTGCTTGCCACCACCCTGTGGCAGGCGGGTCGCCCGGCGGAGGCGGTGCCCCATTTCCGCCAGGTCGTGGCCCTGGCGCCCGGCCATGCCGATGGCTGGGTCGGCCTGGCCCGCTGCCTGGATGCCGTCGGGCTGGAGGCCGATGACGGTGAGGAGGCCGACGCCGCCTATGGCCGGGCCATCGCCCTGACGCCGCAGCGCGCCGACCTGCTGGCGGCGCGCGGCGGCTTGCGCGACCGGCAGGGCCGATTCGATGACGCCGTTGTGGATTTGGAGGCGGCGCTGGCGCTGGACGGCGGCGTGGCGCTTTACCATTACAATCTGGGCCATGCCTTGCAGGGGGCGGGGCGGTGGGATGCGGCGCTGACGGCGTATGAGCGTGCGCTGGCGCTGGACCCCGGCCTGTCCGATGCCCTGCTGAACCTGGCCAACACCCTGATGGCGGCCGGCCGCGCGCGGGAGGCGGTGGTCCGCTACCTGCGCTTGCTGGCCGGCGCGCCCGCCCATGCCGAGGGGGTGCGGGGCCTGCTGCACGCCCTGCTGCTGACGCCCGAATTGCCGGATGAGGCCCGCCGTGCCCTGGAAACGGCGATCACGGCGGAACCCGGGAATGTCACCTGGCTGTCCGATTACGGCGCGCTGCTGCTGGAACGCGGGCTGCATCAGCCGGCGCTGGACCAGATCGCCGCCGCTTTGGCGCTGGATCCCGATTCGGTGCCGACGCTCAGCATGATGGGCGTCCTGCTGGACCGGGTGGGCAGGGTCGATGACGCGGCCGCCTTTCATGAACGCGCGGTCGAACTGGGCGGCGACCAGCCGGGCATCCTGAACAATATGGGCCTGCACCACCAGACGGCGGGCCGGGGGATGCAGGCGATCGCGTATTTCGCCCGCAGCCTGACCCTGGCGCCCAGCCCATCGGCGCACAGCAATTTGATCTTTGCGCATGATTTCGATCCCGCCATCGACATCGCCACCGGTCAGGCCGAACGCCGCCGCTGGTATGACCTCTATGGTCCGGAGGCGGCCGGCGGGGCCGCGGGTCGCGGATCGGCCCCCTGGCCTCCGGCGCCTTGGGCCAACCTGCCTGATCCCGACCGTCCCCTGACCATCGGCTATGTCTCCGCCGACTTCCGATCCCATTCCGCCGCCGCCTGTTTCTCCCCCGTGGTCTGCGGCCATGACCGGGCGGCGTTCCGCGTCATCTGCTATTCCAACTATGTGGTGACCGACCAGGTGACGGACCGCATCCGGGCGGCGGTTGACGGCTGGCGCGTCATCGTCGGCATGGACGACGCGGCAGTGGATCGCCTGGTGCGCGAGGACGGCGTTGACATCCTGGTCGATCTGTCCGGCCATTCGGGCGGCAACCGGCTGACCCTGTTCGCTGCTAAGCCGGCGCCCGTGCAGGTGTCCGCCTGGGGCCATGTCACCGGCACCGGCATTCCCGCCATGGACGCGCTGCTGGCCGATCCTGAGCTCATCCCGGCGGTGGAACGACCCTTCTTCGCCGAGCAAGTGATGGACCTGCCGTGCAGTCTCTGCTTTGAGCCGCCGCCCGATTGCCCGCCGGTGGCCCCGGGACCGGCGACGACGGGCGGACCGCTGACCTTCGGCTGCTTCAACCGCCTGGCCAAGGTGACGGACGACAGCCTGGATCTGTGGGCCATGGGCTTGCGGCTGCGTCCGGAAACCCGCCTGGTGATGAAGGACACCTCACTGGAAAATCCGGCGCTGCGGGCCGACCTGACGGCGCGGCTGGCCCGGCGCGGCGTGGCGCCGGAACGGGTGGAGTTGCTGGGCCGCACCTCGCGTGCCGACCATCTGGCCGCCTACGGCCGCATCGACGTGGCGTTGGATCCAGTGACCTATTCCGGCGGCGTCACCTCGTGCGAGGCCTTGTGGATGGGGGTACCGGTATTGGCCCTGCCGGCTGGCCTGAGCACGGCGGCGCGCAGTACCGCCGCCATTTTGCGGGCGGTGGGAATGACGGATTACATCGTGCGCACGCCCGAGGCTCTTGTCGCCCGCATGGCGGAACTGGCCGATGATCCGATGCGGGTCGCCGCCGGGCGGCTGGACCGCCGCGCGCGCCTGGCCCGCACCCCCGTCTTCGATACGGCCGCCTACACCCGGGCGGTGGAGGGGGTGTACCGCCAATTGTGGCGCGACTGGTGCGAAGCCGGAGTCGTGGCAAATTAACATGGCCGCGCTTGACAGCTTTTGCTGATTGGCGGACTATATTTAACGAAGCCGCACGCGGGGAAACCCGCTGCGGCTTTTGTATTTTTAAAAGACTTTGCCGACAAGGGTGACCGCCGGCGGCAATCCGGCCGCGGGCTGATCGGTCACCCTAGAATAAAAAAGGAGTTGTTCCATTGAACGCACCGGTTTCCCTGCAGGCTGACAAGGTCGTCACCTTTACCGACGCGGACGCCGCCTACGCCCATGTGCAGTCGCTTTATGACGACGCCATCGGCCACTTGCGGGCACGCTTCCAGGACTACGCGCGGGGGGAAGAGATCAAGAGCCGGGTGCGGCGCTTCTATCCCTTCGTGCAAGTGACGGTGGATCATGAGCCACGGGTGGACAGCCGCCTGGCCTACGGCTTCGTTTCCGGCCCCGGCACCTACCGCACGACGCTGACGCGCCCCGACCTGTTCGCCTATTATCTGCGCCACCAGTTCCAGCAACTGCTGCGCAACCACACCACCAGCATCGAGGTGGGGGTGAGCGACACGGCCATTCCCATCCAGTTCGCCTTCCCGGAAGGCATGCATGTCGAAGGCGACCTGTCGCCGGAGCGGCTGTACAAGCTGCGTGAGGTGTTCGACCTGCCCGACCTGGCGGTGATGGACGACAGCATCGTCAACGGCACCTACGACTGCCCCGCCGGCTCGCCCGAGCCGCTGGCCCTGTTCACCGGCCCCCGCGTGGATTACAGCCTGCACCGGCTGAAGCATTATTCCGCCACGGCGCCGGACCATTTCCAGAACTACGTGCTGTTCACCAACTACCAGTTCTACATCGATGAGTTCGTGCGCCGTGGCCTGGAGGCCATGGAACCGTCGGACGATCCCGAGGTGCAGGCCTACCGCGCGCAATATGTGGCGTTCGTGGAACCTGGCGACCACGTGACTTTCAATCAGGGGCTGGAGCCCGGCCGCGCGGCGGAGGGCGAACGGGTGAAGCGCCTGCCGCAGATGCCCGCCTACCACCTGAAGCGGGCGGACGGCAACGGCATCACCATCGTCAACATCGGGGTCGGGCCCAGCAACGCCAAGACCATCACCGACCATATCGCCGTGCTGCGGCCCCACGTCTGGCTGATGCTGGGCCACTGCGCCGGCCTGCGGGAGACGCAACGCCTGGGCGACTACGTCCTGGCCCACGGTTACGTGCGTGAGGACAAGGTGCTGGACGCCGACCTGCCCACCTGGATCCCCGTGCCGCCCCTGGCCGAGGTGCAGGTTGCCCTGGAAAAGGCGGTGGGCCAGGTCACGGGCCTGGAGGGATGGGAGCTGAAAAGCCTCATGCGCACCGGCACCGTCGCCACCATCGACAACCGTAACTGGGAACTGCGCGACTATCACGAGCCGGTGCAGCGCTTCAGCCAGAGCCGCGCCATCGCGCTGGACATGGAATCGGCCACCATCGCCGCCAACGGCTTCCGTTTCCGCGTGCCCTACGGCACCCTGCTGTGCGTATCCGACAAGCCGCTGCATGGAGAGTTGAAGTTGCCTGGCATGGCCAACCATTTCTATCGCGCCCGCGTCGACCAGCACCTGGCCATCGGCATGCTGGCCATGGAACTGATGCGGGAGAACGGGCTGGAAAAGCTGCACAGCCGCAAGCTGCGCAGCTTCGTCGAAGCGGCGTTCCAGTAATGGCGCAACTGATCCGCCTGTTGCTGGAATGGGGTCCCCTGGTCGTCTTCTTCGTCGCCAACGCCAAGGGCGGCATCATGGTCGCCACCGGCGCCTTCATGGTCGCGGCGGTGGTGGCCCTGCCCATCTACCGCAAGCTGGACGGCAAGTGGCCGGTGATGCCGCTGGTCACCTGCGGCTTCGTGCTGGTGTTCGGCGGCCTGACGCTGTGGCTGAATGACGCGACCTTCATCAAGGTCAAGGCCACCATCATCTACCTGCTGTTCGCGGTGGCGCTGGCCGTGGGCCTGGCCCTGCGGCGCAACCTGCTGGCCCATGTGCTGGTGGGGGTGGAGATGGACCCGGCTGGCTGGCGCCGCCTGACCGGCCGCTGGATGGTGTTCTTCCTGGCGCTGGCCGCCGCCAACGAGGTGGCCTGGCGCCTTCTCACCACCGACCAGTGGGTCGCCTACAAGTCCTTCGTGGTCATCCCCCTGTTCGTGCTGTTCAGCATGGCGCAGGTGCCGTTGATCCTGCGCCACCAAGTGGCGGAACCGACGGGGGACGATGCCGGCCCGGCGGAGGCCAAGGGCGACGGGGCGTGAGGGCGATGGCGGCGGTGACACGGGTGTTCCGCCGGGCTGGCGCCGGCGCGATGCTGCTGGGGCTGGCGGCCTGCGCCGGCGGGGGCGCGCAGGAACGGGGGACCGCCCTGCACCACCTGGGTGGTCCGGCCGACGGCGTGATGCTGCCCGGTCCCGTGGCGGATGTGCCCGCCGCCGTGCCGGCCGGTGATCAGGTCAGCCCCACCCCGGCCGATCAATCTGATCCCGCCAGTGCTTCCCCGCCGCGCCGCGCCGCCGCTGTCCACCACCCGGCCGCAGCACCGCCCACGGCGGCCGGTCCGGTGGCCCCGCCGGCGGAGGCCCCCGTCCAGGAGGTGCTGGTCACGCCGCTGGACGTCAGCGGCTATTGGAAGATCACGGCCCGGTCCACCTTCGGCCTGGCGGAGTCCGCCTTCTACAAACGCTACGAGAACGACAGCCACATCTGCCGCTTCGAACAGCGGCTCACCCGCTTGCTGGCCTATTGCCCGCTGCTGGACTCGGTGGGCGAGGGGGAACTGGACAACCATCACCTCAGCCTGTCGTGGAGCCTGGCGGGCGGCATCGCCTTCCATGTCGATGCGGAGGTCGAGGGCGTGCCGGGTGGGGAACTGTCCTTCACCGGCCAGGCGGCCGGCCGGTTGGTCGGCCTGTTGCCCATCACGGCCAAGGTGCCGGCGCAGGGCGCGCGCTTTCAGCCGCCGGCCGAGGACACGCCCGCCGCCACCCCGCCCAGCCTGGCCCCCCTGCGCCAGGCCTTGCGGGACTGGGACAGCGGCCAGCTGACGCCGGGGCTGTACACCCCCAACCTCCTGCCCCGGCTGACCAAGCTGCTGGCGCGGCCGGACCGGGCCGCCGGGCGCGGTCCGTTGCAGCAGTTGCGCTATCTGGGCAGCATCCAGCGCGCGCTGAACAAGAAGAACGATCCCGACGCCCGCGTGACCCACGATGTCTTTGAGGCCCGGTATGAGGCCGGCACCTGGCTATGCGTGGTGCATGTGGGCGACGACGGCAAGATCAGCGATTTCGCGTGCTGATCGTGGCGGCCCCGTTACCGGGCTGCCGCCGGTGTTACGGCCCGGTAAATTCGGGTAACCCCCCGGTTTCAAAGGCTGGCCGCGCTTCGCCCCCGGTGTAGGACTTAGAGGCAGGGCAGGTCCCGTTGGGCCTGGCACGACCGAACAAGGGGGTATGGGGAATGCGCAAACTGGTGATGGCCGGCGCCGCCGTCGGCTGCGTGGCCTTGAGCGGCTGTGTCGCTTCCATCAATTCACATGATGACGACATGCACGTGTCCAACATGTCCCGCACCGCCACCAGCATCTGCCGGCGGGAGGTGGATCACGTCTACGACGACTATTACCGGATTTCCTTCGATATGCCGGTGCTGTCGACCGAGGCCGATGGCCGCCAGGTGGTGGTCCAGCCCTTCAATCTCATGCCCCGCAAGGACATTGCCGGTGCCGCCGGCCACCACGTCACACGGTGTGTCGTGCGGGACGGCGCCTTGCTGACGATTAGCGAGGATCGCTGACAGCCGTCAGGGTGTCCCGGGAGGCACTCCAGCGGGGCCACCCGCGGCGTCGATGGTCAAGCCAGGCACCCACCAGGGTCAAGGCCAAGCCGGCGGCAAAGGCGGCATAACCCCAGCCCATATAGGGTGGCAGGAATCGGAACATGATTTCCGACCGGCCGGCGGGCAAGTCCACCCGCTGGAACAGGGGGGCATCGGGTACCACTGGCCTGGCCTGCCCGTCCACGGTCGCGGTCCAACCCCGCAGGAAAAGCTCCCGGCGCCGCAGGGGGGCTGGCGCTGGGCAATTCGCCACCACAACGTCGCGCGATTGCGGTCCCAACGTGCAACCCGGCGCGGAGAAATAGGGGGCAGGATTCGGCAACTCATAGATCGACATGATGGTATCGGTGTAGACGCGCTTGAACGCCGCACCGTCGTGGGTGCTGAGCGCCACCTTTACCTGGCGCCCCGGAACCGGCGCATCATTGACCCTCAGTGTGTAGCCGCTATCGCTCGGCGTGGGCCATCCCCACAGGGCGACGGGGTTGCTGCCCCCCATCTTGCGGACCGTGATCACCAGGTCATGCTGGACCGAAGGCAGGGGATGGTCGAGTTGGAAGGCGAGGAAGCGGTTGTCGCCGGCGGTATCGAGGCTGGCTTGCCCGGCCGCGCAGGCGTCGTCCGCACACGCCGTCAGGGTCATGGTGCCATCGCTCTTGCCGCCATAGGTGGCGATCAGCAACTTGACGCTGTCGACGACATCGCTCAAACCGGGGTTGGGCACGGTGATGATGGCCTGGTCGCCGTCGCCCAGGGCAATGGGGATATTGCCGCCGTTGACGTTTTTCTGGCCGGACGGGAACCAGTCGAAGGGGTTGTCGGGGAAGGTGACAACGTAGCGCACACCCACGTCCTGATAGGCGTCAATGTTGCGCAGCAGGTTGTCCATCGCCGTCGGCCCATCGCGGTTCTGCCGGTCGAGGCCATCGAACACCTCTTTCAGGCTGTTGTCGTCGAGCCGGCTCATGACATGGTCCACCCAGGCCTGGGGGACGGGTAGATCATTGTGGTTGATGCTGGCGATGCCGAAATAGGACCCGTAATTCGGCTGGATGGCGCCCATGGTGAAGAAGCGTTGAAGCCCCAGGTTCTGTTGCAGGAAATGCACACCGCCCAGTTCCAGGTGGCCCTTCCGCGGGAAGCTGAAGGTCGGCACCATCAAAAGCAGGATGGCCTCCGCTGAGATGACGGCGCCGACCACCTGTCCGCGCAGGCGCCCGGTGGCGGGGACGATGCCCATGACGATCAGGGTGAGCGCGCCGAACACGGCCAACCCGACGGAAGGCAGGAACGACCTGGGCTTGTCGGGAAAGGCGAAATGCTGTTGGGCAAGAACCACACCCACTGCGAGGATGATCGCCATGATGCCCAGGCCGGCCCAGTAAGGCCGGGCGGCCCGCACCCGCGTGCCCGCCGCCAGATCTTGAAGGGCGAGGCCGGAAAGCACGGCCAAGGCGAAATCGATCGAGGGCGGCAGGTAACGGAAGAACGCTGCCGTGCCGACGCCCGGGACCGACGTCACCAGGGGGGTGATGATCGGCGCGCCATAGAGCGAGCCGCCGGCGATTACCGCCCAGGCCGCCAGCGCCCATCGCAAGGTACGATGGGGCCGACCCCACAGCCCCATTAGCGCCGTGGCCGTCAGGCCAAGGCCGGCATACCCGCCAACGCCGCCCCAGAAGAACGCGTCCTGGGGCAGCATGGGCTGCACCTGCAAACCGAACAGATAGGGGCTGAAGGCCCGGATGAAGTGGGTCGCGTCCAGATGGGCGTGACGGAACCCTTCCCCCCCATGCCCGCCAAGAAAGGCGTCGGGCAAATAAGTCAGGAAGGCGATCACTGGCGGGGCCGCCAGCAACAGCCCAGCTACCGCGCCCAGGCTGACACGTGCCAGATAGGCGGCCCGGCGGGCGGCGGGGAGGGATGGCAGGCGGGCGAGGGTCCAGGCGCCGATGAGAAGGCCGTCCAAGTAAGCCATTTCCGGGAAACCGGCATATAGGGAAAGGGCGAGCCCTACGGGGATCCAGAACCATCCCCGGCCATTCCCGGCTTCAACGCCGGCCCGTGTGGCTTCCACGCCTAGAAGGACCATGGGCAGGAAGGGAATGGGGTTGACGACGGCGTTGGCCAGCCAGGCGAAGGTACCGTTGAATTCGAACAGGATACCGGCGACCCCGGCGGCCAGCGCTGGCGCGCCCAGACGGCGCAACACCAGCACCGTGAACAGGCCGGCGATGAGCTGCAGCGACAGGTGCATGAAAAGCTGGCCGTTGGGAAGGGCCAGCAGGAGGTTGAGCGGGAACAGGGCGGCCGATTGCATTTCGCCCGCCAAGGGCGAACCGACGCCTTCGTAGGGGTTCCACCAGGGAATATGCCCCGATAGCCAATCCAGCGCCGCGCGGTGCCCCAGGGCGTGGCTTGTGAACGCGATGTTGGGATCCAGGGTGGGCAGGCCGTGCTGAACGATCCCGTTTGCCAAACCACTGTGGAGATACAGCGGATCGGCAATGAAAAAGCCCAGGATCAGGTGGAGCTTCGCTAGAAGAGGGGTGAGCAGGACCGCGATGATCGCCCCCCGGTATGACCGCATTCCCCGTATTGGTTGGCCCGGTTCTGGCCGATCCGGTTTCGGCGGGACATCCTGCGACGTGGCGGCTGCGGGCGACGCGGAGAAGGCGGTGTTTGCGGTCATGGCTCGTCGTTTGATGAGGCGGAAGGTCCGTCAGCGAAAGCAGGCCCGGATGGGATGAAGGGGGCTTGCCGGTCAGCGGATGATCAGCTTATCCGCAGCCTGGATGGGCGATTCTGCGTGCATTTGCAACTTGGCATTCAATTTTGCGAAGGCCAAGAAAAAGGCCGCAGGGGATATTCCACCTGCGGCCCTTATCGGCCATGCCCTGTCTCAGGCTGCCGGCCAGTCTCAGCCGGCGCGGGCCACCATCAGCTTCTTGATCTCGGCGATGGCCTTCGCCGGGTTCAGGCCCTTGGGGCAGGTCTGGGTGCAGTTCATGATGGTGTGGCAGCGGTACAGCCGGAAGGGGTCTTCCAAATTGTCCAGGCGGTCACCCGTCATCTCGTCCCGGCTGTCGGCGATCCAGCGGTAGGCCTGCAGCAGGATGGCCGGGCCCAGATACTTGTCGCCGTTCCACCAATAGCTGGGGCAGCTGGTGGAGCAGCAGAAGCACAGGATGCACTCATACAGGCCGTCCAGCTTCTCGCGTTCCTCGGGGCTCTGCAGCCGCTCGCGCGAGGGGGCCGGGCTCTGGCTTTGCAGCCAGGGTTTGATCGACGTGTACTGGGCATAGATCGTGTTCAGGTCGGGGACCAGATCCTTCACCACCGGCATGTGCGGCAGCGGGTAGATCTTGACGTCGCCCTTCACGTCCTCGATCGGCTTCAGGCAGGCCAGCGTGTTCCGGCCGTCGATGTTCATGGCGCAAGAGCCGCAGATGCCCTCGCGGCACGACCGGCGGAAGGTCAGCGTGCTGTCGACGTCGTTCTTAATGTGGATCAGGGCGTCCAGCACCATGGGGCCGCACTTGTCGAGATCGATCTCGTAGCGGTCCTCGGTGGGGTTGGTGCCCTTGTCCGGGTCGTAGCGATAGATGCGGAAGGTCTTGGCCCGCTTGGTGGCGGACGTCTTCACCGACGTGGTCTTGCCGGCGTGAACCTTGGAATTGGCGGGAAGGGAGAACTCGGCCATGGCATCGGATCCGTTCGGCTAAGGCGTCAGTAGACTGCGCTTCTTGGGCGGGATGACGTCAATGTCACCGGTCAGGGTGTACATATGGACGGGGCGGTCACCGAGGGTGACGGCGCCCTTTTCATCCACCCAGGACGTGGTGTGCTTCATCCACTCGTGGTCGTCGCGGTCGGGGAAATCCTCACGGGCGTGCGCCCCGCGGCTTTCCTTGCGGTTGGCGGCCGAGTTGATGGTGACCACGGCCTGGCGCATCAGATTGTCCAGTTCCAGCGATTCCACCAGGTCGGAGTTCCAGATCAGCGAGCGGTCGCTGATGGCGATGTCACCGCGCTTTTCCCACACGCCCTTCATCAGCTCCACGCCTTCCTCCAGCACCTCGCCGGTGCGGAAGACGGCGCAGTTGTTCTGCATGATCTTCTGCATTTCCAGGCGCAGGTGGGCGACGCGGGTGCCGCCCTTGGCGTTGCGGTGGTGGTCCAGGTGGGCCAGCGCCTTGTCCGTCACGTCCTGCGACAGGGTCTTGTGCGCGGCACCCTTCTTCACCGTCTCGGCGGCGCGGTTGGCGGCGGCACGGCCGAACACCACGAGGTCGAGCAGGGAGTTGGAGCCCAGGCGGTTGGCGCCGTGCACCGACACGCAGGCCGCCTCGCCGATGGCCATCAGGCCCGGGACCACGCGGTCCGGATCCTCGGCCGTCGGGTTGATCACCTCACCATGATAGTTGGTGGGGACGCCGCCCATGTTGTAGTGCACGGTCGGCAGCACGGGGATGGGCTCGCGCGTCACGTCCACGTTGGCGAAGACCTTGGCGGTCTCGGCGATGCCGGGCAGGCGTTCGTGGATGATGGCCGGGTCCAGATGTTCCACGTGCAGGTGGATGTGGTCCTTGCCCGCACCCACGCCGCGGCCCTCGCGGATTTCGACGGTCATGGAACGGCTGACCACGTCGCGGCTGGCCAGATCCTTGGCCGACGGGGCGTAACGCTCCATGAAGCGTTCACCCTCGCTGTTGGTCAGGTATCCGCCTTCGCCGCGCACGCCCTCCGTGATCAGGCAGCCGGAGCCGTAGACGCCCGTGGGGTGGAACTGCACGAACTCCATGTCCTGCATCGGCAGGCCGGCACGCAGCACCATGCCGCCGCCGTCACCGGTGGAGGTGTGGGCCGAGGTGCAGCTGAAATAGGCGCGGCCGTAACCGCCGGTCGCCAGCACCGTCTGGTGGGCGCGGAAGCGGTGGATGGTGCCGTCGTCCATGTTCAGGGCCAGCACGCCCTTGCACTCGCCGTCTTCCATCAGCAGGTCCAGCGCGAAATATTCCACGAAGAACTCGGCTTCGTGCTTCAGGCTCTGCTGATACAGGGTGTGCAGGATGGCGTGGCCGGTGCGGTCGGCCGCGGCACAGGTGCGGCGAGCCTGGCCCTCGCCGAAGCGGGTGGTCATGCCGCCGAAGGCGCGCTGGTAGATCTTGCCTTCCGGGGTGCGCGAGAACGGCACGCCGTAATGTTCCAGCTCGATGATGGCCGGGATGGCCTCACGGCACCATGTACTCGATGGCGTCCTGGTCGCCCAGCCAGTCCGACCCCTTGACGGTGTCGTACATGTGATAGCGCCAGTCGTCCTCGCCCATGTTGCCGAGGGCTGCGGAAATGCCGCCCTGGGCCGCCACGGTGTGGCTGCGGGTGGGGAACACCTTGGTGATGCAGGCCGTCTTCAGGCCCTTTTCGGCCATGCCGAAGGTCGCGCGCAGGCCGGCACCGCCGGCGCCCACGACGACGACGTCGTACTGATGGTCGATGATGGGATAGGCGTTAGCCATGACAGTCCTTCCTCACGCCCCGAAGGCGATCTTGAGCACGGCGAACAGGCTGGCGGCGGCCAGCGCGAGGGCGGCGCCGTTCGTCAGCCCGATGGCGGCCAGGCGCGCCAGCTTGCCGTGGATGTAATCCTCGTACACTTCCCGCATGCCGAGGGCGGCATGGTGGAAGGTGGCGGTCAGGGTGATCAGCAGCAGGATCGCGTTCAGCGGCTGATGCACCCAGGCGACGGCGTCGGCATGCTCCGCCTTGGCCAGGCGGACGATGGAGATCAGGAACCAGATGGTCAGCGGCACCAGCAGCACCGCCACCATGCGGTAGCTCAGCCACTGGGCGCCGCCGCTCTTGGCGGAACCGAGGCCGCGCACGCGACCCAGGCGCGTGCGGAAGCCGTTGTCGGAATTGGAAGCCATGAATGCGCGCTCCGGATCAGAGGGCGAACGCGGCGATCCAGACGATCGCCGTCAGAACGATGGAGCCGCCAAACACGATGGCGGAGCTGCGCAGGGCGTTGGCGTTGGTGATGCCGACGCCCGTGTCCCAGATCAGGTGCGAAATGCCCTTCAGCAGGTGGTAGGCGAACGCCCAGGTCCAACCCAGCAGGCACAGCAGGCCGATGGGGCTGCTCAGCACGGTGTGCGCCGTGTCGTAATCGTCCGGACCACTGGCGGTCGCGATCAGCCACCAGGTCAGCACCAGCGTGCCCACGGTCAGGGCGATGCCGGTGATGCGGTGCGTGATCGACGATACGGCGGGCAGGGGTAGGCGATAGACCTGGAGGTGGGGCGACAGCGGCCGTGCCTTCTTGGCCACGCTGGTCTCGCTCATGATTCGCGCGTCCTCGTCCTTTTGGATTATCAGGTGCCGGTGCCTCATTGGCCATTTGACGCACCCGACATGCGGGTCGGGACGCCGGCCGAATTGTTGCACCGCCGGGGGCGGATAGGATGTGAAGTCAATTACGCCCCTGCCCCTTGTCCGTCAACGCCCTGTCTGGGGCTGACTTTTACGAATACAAGGGGTGGATGCATGGGTGCGTGAGGATTTCGGCATGGCTGGGGGAAGTATGGTTGCCAGGCGATATTTTGGCCGCGGGGGTGGGCCGACGCTGGGTCGGGTGACGGTTACGGTGCCGTCATGACCGCGACTGGCCCCAACGTCCTTCCTGGACTGGATGATAACGCCTTGTGCCGCCTGCTGGAGGATCTGTGCCTGTCGGCTTGGCCGGCGCTGAAAACAATTTACGACGACGGCTGGGTGCTGCGTTTCGCGCAAGGGCACACGGGCCGTGCGAACTCCGTCAACTGCCTGTCGGCCGGGACCCTGGCCGTGGCGGACAAGGTGGATGGGGCGGAACGGGCATACACCCGCGAAGGCCTGCCCACCCGTTTCCGCATCACGCCGCTGGCGCCCGATGCCCTGGTCGCGGAACTGGACCGGCGCGGCTACGCCTGGCGGGAGGAAAGCCTGGTGCAGGTGGCGCCGCTGTCTGTTCCGCCTGTGGGGGCGGATGATTCCGGCCTGGACTGGCGCGTCCAGGAGGCCCCCGGTGAGGACTGGCTGGCGGGGTATGAGGCGGCAGCATCCGTGCCGGAGCGCGAACGTGCCGCCATGCGCGCCCTGCTGGCGGCCATCGCCCCGCCCACCCTGTATGTCAGCGCCTGGGACGGCGCCCGTTTCACCGCCGGCGCCCTGGGCGTAGTCGATCGCGGCTGGCTGGGCCTCTACAAGGTGCTGGTGGCGCCGCCGTACCGGGGGCGGGGCCTCGCCCCCATCCTCACCCAGCGCCTGATGGCGGCCGGCGCGCGGGCCGGCGCCACCCGGGCCTACCTGCAGGTGGGCGCCGCCAACCATCCGGCACTGGCCACATACGCCCGGCTGGGGTTCGGGACGGTGTATCGCTACCAGTATCGACAGGCACCGGTTGTGGCGAATTCTTGATGGGTTCCGATCGTTCCGGTAGATTGCCTGTCGGGCAACTCTGGCGGGGCATTGGGCATGGGCGTGGTGGCGGCGGCCAAGGGCGGCCTGTTCTTGGCCCTATTGGGTCTAGGGGTGATGGGGGCCGCCCGCGCGGAGGCGGCGGAGCCGACATTGGAGTCGATCACCAAGATCGTCGAAACCTACCTTTTCACGGATGACCCGGACGGTCGTGGCGGCCTGATCGAATTTCACGACGGTTACAAATTCGTCCAGTGCCGCCACCTGCCGCACCAGACATCCGTGGTCTGCGAAGCGGCCGGGACGCGGGGGCAGCCTTGGATGCGGCACCCCTTGACCAAGGAACGACGGGCGGCACTGAAGGAACTGGGGTTCGTCGCCGACCGCCAGACCGGCAACTTCATACGGCGGTGGGATCCGCCGCCCCAACCCGGTGTCCTGATGGGGTTCATGGTGCATGCCCTGGATGTCGGCTATGGCGGCAGCGGGCAAGATGACGAGCTGCAATACGGCTGGTTCCCCGCCACCGATTGCCCGCCGCGCGTCGCCGCCGGAAACGCCTATGGTGGGGCCGTGGCCTTCGAAGGCACCAAGCCGAGGATCGCGGCGGGGTGTTCCCTGGAAGCCGTGGCGGAAGCGGAGGCGAAGCCGCTGCCGCGCCCGCCCGCCATGCCGGCCGATGCCGCCGACATCCTGGCCCGGCAGTCCCAGACCATCACGGAAAGCGTGGGCTGGATAAGCGGCGGTACGGGGCCGGAGCACCGGATCGCCATCTTCTCCTGGGGGGATTTCTACATCCAATGCATGAAGGCGGAGGAACCGTCGATGCAGTGCGAGGTGGTGTCCGCCGATGTCGATCCCCATCTGAAACCCATGCTGAACGCCGCCGCCGGCCGCCGACTGCAAAAATTGGGCTTTCTGGAGCCTGGCTATTCCATGAACTATGCCCAGGCATTTCCCCTGAAAGCCGGTGCCGGGGACGACGACACCAAGGCCATCGTCGGCACCTTGATGCGGGCGGCGCTGGAGGCATTCGGCACCTACACCTTCCTGCCGCTGGAGGTGAAGCGCCACACCACCTCGCACGCCGCCACCTCGCACGCCGGTTGATGGCACTGTTGTTGGCGCTTGGGAATGACCCTGATGAGACTCAAGGCAACGATGGCGGGTTTGGTGGCGGCCTTGGCCCTGCCCCTGGCCGGGCTGGCGAAGGAAACCCCGCGCGGCGAATTGACGACGGCGCTGGCCGCCCTGTCACACGCTGACGAGATGGACGGGCGCGGCCCCGCCGTGGAGGCACGCGACGGCTATATGTTCGTCCAATGCCGGCGCATGCCTCATGAGGCATCCGTGACGTGCGAGGCGACGGGCCCGCGCGGGCAGCCCTGGATGCGCCATCCCCTGACCAAGGAGCGGCGGGCGGCGCTGAAGGAACTGGGCTTCGCCGCCGATCGGAAGACGGGCAATTTCATTGATCGGCTGGACGTGCCGCCGTCCGCCCAGGCGCTGGCCGATCTGATGATCGCGGCGCTGGTGCGCGGCTACGGCAGTGATGAGGCTGACATCAGGGTCGATACCGGTTCATTTCCGGCCGTGGCCTGCCCGCCGCGCTATCCCGCCGGTGGTCAGTTCGGGGGAGAGGTCATTGCCCGGGACCGGGGCCTGGGCGCGCCGGTGGAGGGATGCGAGGTCAAGGCGGTGAAGGCCGAGGCGCTGGCGTCCTCACGCTTGCCGCGCCCCCTGCCGGTGGCACCCATGGGGGCCGGCGATGCCCAGGATGTGATGGAAAGCAATGTCGCGGCGCTCACCGACGCGGTCGGTTGGCTGATGGACGGCACCCCCACGGGCACCCGGGTCGCAAGTTTCGATTGGGGCGATCTTTTCATCCGCTGCCTGAAGCCGCGCGACCCGGTGGTCGTGTGCGAGGTGGAGTCGGCGGAGGAAAACCCCAACCTGCGCCACATCCTGACACCGGCGGTGGGGCGCAAGCTGCAGGCCATGGGTTTCCGCGAACCCGGCTACACCATGAACTACTCAAGACGCTTTGCCGCCGACAAGGCGAAGACGCCGGAGGCGGTTAAGGTCCTGGCCCAGGCGGCGATGGAGGCGTTCGGCGGCTATGTGCTGCTGCCGCTGGATGTGAAGCGCTACGTCTCCGCCGGCGCCTGAGGGCGGTGTCAGCCCCCGTTGGCTGCCGCGCTGATCGCTTCCGCCAGCGCCACCAGCCGATGGGCCTCGGCCACGTGCAGGGCCTCCACCAGCTTACCGTCCACCAGCACCACCGCCTTGCCCTCGGCCATGGCCTGGGCGTGGGCCTGGATGACGCGGCGGGCGCGGTCCAGGGACGCGGCGTCCGGGGCGAAGGCCCGGTTGGCGGCGTCCAGTTGTTTGGGGTGGATCAGGGTCTTGCCGTCGAAGCCCAGTTCCACGCCCTGGCGGCAGGCGGCCTCCAGCCCCTCGGCATCGTCCAGGTCCAGGTGCACGCCGTCCAGGATGGCCAGGCTGTGGGCGCGGGCGGCCAGCAGGCACAGGCCGAGCGCCGTGATCATGGGCAGGCGCATCGGCGTGTGATGGGCGTGCAGTTCCTTGGCGAGATCGGACGTGCCCAGCACCAGGCCGGCCAGGCGCGGGCTGGCCGACGCGATCTCCTTGGCGTTCAGCATGCCCAGCGCCGTTTCCATCATGACCCACAGGGCCAGGCCGTCCGGCGCGCCGGATGCCGCCAGCAGGCGGTCGGCCTGGCGCACGGCCTCCGCCGACTCAACCTTGGGGATCAGCACACCGTGGGCGCCCGCCTTCGCGGCGGCGACCAGGTCGGCCTGGCCCCAGGGCGTGTCCAGGCCGTTGGTGCGAATCAGCAGTTCGCGCGACCCGAAACCGCCGGCCGCCACCGCCGCCAGCACCTGCTCGCGGGCCAAATCCTTGGCGTCGGGTGCCACCGCGTCCTCCAGATCCAGGATCAGGACGTCGGCCGGCAGGCTTCTGGCCTTTTCCAGGGCACGGGGGTTGGACCCCGGCATGTACAGGGCGGAGCGGCGGGGACGTATCGGGGCGGCGGGCATGCGGTGGCGTTCCAGCGGGTTGTCGGTGTCGGTGGCCCACCATACCGCCAAGCCGAATACGGGCAACCCTGTGATGGCCGCGACGGCTGACGGGGTCCTGTCCGTGGTAACAGGCCAGCGGCCTCATGATACCGTCATGCGGCTTGCCCATCCGTGGCCGTGGGACTACCCCTAGGGCGGGGGTGGCCGACACCCCGAGGCCGAAATTCCTGCAGGAGCGTTTCCCCCATGCGGTCGCGTACCCGTCGTTCTTCTGTTGTCCAGGGCATCGTTCCGGCCGTTCTGCTGATCCTGTCCGCCGCCGTGGCATCGGCGCAGGCGCCGGCCCCCCCCCAGGACGGGGCGGCACCCGGCGCGGGGGAACCGGTGACCGCCAACCAGCCGCTGCTGCGCGATCCGCGCCTGGTGGGCAACGCCAAGGCGCCGCCGCGCGACGTGGAATGCGCCGTCTCGGCCGCCAGCCCGTGCGCCGGGCGCATGGATTTCAACGACGGCCGCAGCTTCGGCTTCAAGATCGCCGGCCCGGGTGAGGCGCTGTTCCACAACACCGGCAACCGCCGCTGCACCATGGAATACATCCTGACCGACAGCACCATGGCCACCGCCGGCCGCACCATGGATCTGGCGGCGGGCGGCGCCACCACGCTGAAGGTACCCGACGGCCAGGGCATCCATGTCCGTCTGTCGGCGCGCGGCATGTCGCTGCCCACCTGTGAGTTGGAAGTGACCGTCCGGTAGGCTGGTTGCGCCGTTCCTTGGTGCGCACAGAACTGCGACCATTGGCCCATTGTCCGCAGTCAATCACTTGCGGTTTTTGGCTGTAAATTTCAGAACGATACCGCTATCTGGTTGTTCCTTTTAGGGGAATCCCGGAACAACCGTGCTGCGGAACGACGATGAAAGAATGGGAAAGGCAGTTCAACCGGCAGGGGTTCCTGCTTTTGCCGGGGTTTTATGCTGCCGCGGAAATGGACCGGATCGCGCAGGAAATCACCGACTGCAAGCGGGCACGACCCGGAAACGTGGTGGTGGATCTGCTGGACAACGGTGAGCGGACCGTCCTCGGACTGCTTTCCGAGGAAGAAATCTTCCGGCGGCGCATGAAGATCAACGACCTGTATCTGACGATGCCGTCGGTGCGGGAATTGGCCTTGTCCAGTCGGCTGGCACCAATACTGAAACGGCTGCTGGGGCATAAGCCCGCCTTGTGCAACAGCCTGTATCTGGAAAAGGGCAGTGCCCAGGCGCCGCACGTCGATGCCCTCTACATGACGCCGCGAACCGACAGCCACCTGATCGCCTCATGGGTGGCGCTGGAGGATTCGCACCCCGACGCGGGACCGCTGGAATATTTCCCGGGCAGCCACCGCATTCCCCAGATGCGCTTCAGCAACGGCACCTACCATGCCGTTCCGGATGAGATGCCGGCCTGGGAACGGTACATGGCGGACCAGGTGCGGGCCGCCGGCCTTCAGAAGCTGCAATTCTCCGCCAGGAAGGGGGATGTCTTCATCTGGCATTCCAACCTGCTGCATGGCGGCGGGGCCATCAACAACCTGGAACTGACCCGTAAGTCATTGGTGTTCCATTACTACTCATTGAAGGACGCCAAGGCCATCGGTTGGGAGAGGGTGGCCTTGAACGGCACCTATTGGATGAACCGGGCGCCGCAACCGGTGCCGGACGTGGTTCAACGCCGGCTGACCTTCGATGAGACGGCGTATCTGAGATTGTATCCCGACGTGGCCGAGGCCGTACAGGCCGGGCAGTTCCCGTCGGGGAAGGCGCATTTCGAATTGTATGGCGCCGCCGAAGGCCGTTCCCCGGGTTGATATCGGGCCACCGCTTGGGGAACGGATGGTCCCCCAAGCGCGGCAGGCGTGTCAGCGCAGATGATCCTTGGCCAGGCGCTCGGCGATCTGCACCGCGTTCAGGGCGGCCCCCTTGCGCAGGTTGTCCGCCACCACCCACAGGTTCAGGCCGTTCTCCACCGTGATGTCCTCACGCAGGCGGCTGACGAACACCAGATCGTCGCCCGCGACCTCCACCGGGGTGACGTAACCCTCGTCGGCGCGGTGGTCGATCAGCGACACGCCCTTGGCCTTGCGCAGGACGGCGCGGGCCTCATCGGCGCTGATCGGGTTCTCGAACTCCAGGTTGATCGCCTCGGAATGGCCGATGAACACGGGCACGCGCACGCAGGTGGCCGTCACCTTGATGGACGGGCCCAGGATCTTCTTGGTTTCCACCACCATCTTCCACTCTTCCTTGGTGGTGCCGTCGTCCATGAAGACGTCGATGTGGGGAATGACGTTGAAGGCGATCTGCTTGCTGAACTGCCGCTTCTCGATGGGATCGTTCACGTAGATGGCGCGCGTCTGGGTGAACAGCTCATCCATCGCCTCCTTGCCGGCCCCCGACACCGACTGGTAGGTCGAGACGACGACGCGGCGGATGCGCGCCAGGTCGTGCAGGGGCTTCAACGCCACCACCATCTGGATGGTGGAGCAGTTGGGGTTGGCGATGATGCCCTTCTTCTTGTAGCCGGCGATGGCCTCGGGGTTCACCTCCGGCACCACCAGGGGCACGTCCGGGTCCATGCGGAAATGGCTGGTGTTGTCGATCACCACCGCGCCGGCCGAGGCCGCCTTGGTCGCGAACTGGGCCGAGACCTTGGCGCCGGCGGACGACAGCACGATGTCGGTGCCGCTGAAATCGAACTTGGACAGGTCCTGGACACGCAGGTCATCGTCACCGAAGCTGACCTCCGACCCGATGGAGCGTTCGGAGGCGAGTGCCACGACCTGGGTGACCGGGAATTCCCGTTCCGCCAGGATCTGCAGCATTTCGCGGCCGACATTGCCCGTGGCGCCCACGACGGCGACTTTGTAGCCCATGGTTCCGCTCCTTCGAGATCTTATACTGGGGTTGTGACCCGGGGGCCGGCCGCTTGCGGGGGCGGGGGGCACTCTGATCTAATCGGGCGGAGACTTAAGGTGCGCAACGCCGCTTTGCAAGCGCACAGGCGGCAGGGGCGCCCCGCGACCGGTCCAATAACGGGAGGGGAACATGGCGGCCGATACGGGAACAGATGGGGCGCCTTCAGCGCGCCTCTCCACTTATGAGGCCTTCTGGCCCTTCTATCTGGCGGAACACGGCAAACCCACCACCCGGGCCTGGCATTATGTGGGCACCGGCCTGGCCATGGCGGCCCTGGTCGCCGGCCTATGGACGGGCGATTGGCGTTTCTTCGTGGCGGCGCCCGTTTCCGGCTATTTCTTCGCCTGGGTCAGCCACTTCTTCATTGAGCACAACCGGCCCGCCACCTTCACCTACCCGCTGTGGTCGCTGGTCAGCGACTATCGCATGTTCTTCCTGTTCCTGGGCGGCCGGCTGGGGACGGAACTGCGCCGCCACGGACTGGCCAGCTGACGCCGTCCAGATCCAACCGCCTTATCGAAAAGGACCATGCACCTTGGCCGTGATCGTCGATACCATAGCCCAAGCGATCAAGCGGGCCGACAAGACGCTCTTTAACGAAAACTACACCAAGCAGGCCCAGGCTGTGATCGATGGCCTGCGCAAGGCCGGGTTTGAGGTTGTGCCCCTCAAGCCGCCGGAAGTACTGGTGGAATACGCGGTGAACAACATTCCCTTCGGGCGCCTGCGCCCGTCGGAACTGATCCGCACGCTGTATTCGACGATGGTGGAGAATTGCCGCAAGTTCGTTTCGTAAGCCTGTGTCTCGGGTTTCCGAAAATGACAGCATGTCGCATTGGCGGCCGGTGAATCCGCTTCAAAAAAGTACGATGGCGGTGCAACAATGTCGTCAGCACACCCATTTCGGGGTAGCGGCGGTGGTAATCCGGATGGCTAGGCGGGTATGCAGCCTGAACGTCAGTACCAGGAAGGGTTCGTTTGGCCACGGGTGGCGCCGGCCGAGTTGATCGAGGCGGCGCGCCGTCATGAGCGCCTGATCGAGGGCCGCATCGGCGGCGCCCGGTTCGCCTTCGTGCTGCACGACCTGCGCGGCGCCATCCTCTCCTCCCTCAATCTCAGCGATGCCGACCTGACGGGCAGCCGCCTGGACCAGGCGCAGATGGTGGGCACGCGCCTGCGGGGCGCCTCGCTGTTCGCCTGCGATTTCCGCTTGGCTTGCCTGCGCCAGGCCGATTTGTCCAAGTCCGACCTGCGCGGGGTCAGCATGCGCGGCGCCGACCTGACCAAGGCCCGCATGCGCGAGGCCGACGTGCGCGAGGCGGTGCTGGCCGTCTATCGCGGCGGCAAGCCCCTGCCGGAAACCTTCGATGGCCGGGTGCCGGACCTGACATCGGCCATCGTGGTCGGCGCCGACATGGCCGACAGCCGCATGAACGGCGCCTGGACCCTGAACGCCGACTTCACCGACGCCAACCTGGCGGGCGTGGATTTGCGCGGCGCCGACTTGCGCGGCGCGGTGTTCAAGGGCGCCAACCTGCAAGGCGCCAACCTGTCGGAAAGCAAGCTGCAGGGTACCGCCTTTGCCGGGGCGCTGCTGACCGACACCATCTTCAACGACGCGCTGCTGGAGGATGCCAACTTCCGCGGCGCCATCATGGAACCCACCCTGGCCGGCCGCCTGCGCGGCAAGGGCGCCATCCTGCCCGGTGAGGATGGGGCGGACGCGCGTCCGGTGGAGGACATCGTGGGGGATCACGCCACCTGGGTGGCCGCCGCCGGCCGGTCCGGCGCCCGCGCCGACCTGTCGGGGCGCGACCTGTCGGACATGACCCTGTCGGGCCGCAACCTGACGGCGTCCAAGCTGGCCTTCGCCGTGGCCCGGCGCCTGGTGCTGACGGGATCGTCCCTGGTGATGGCCGACCTGGAATGCATCGACCTGCAGGACGCGGTGATGGTGGGGGTGGATGCCCGCGGCGCCAATTTCGAACGCGCCCACCTGAACGGCGCCGATCTGCAGAAGGCCAATCTGGGCCTGCTGGAAAGTGCGGAGCAGCCGGACCGCAAATGGCCCGCCCGCCTGACCCGCGCCCGTCTGCGCGGTGCCAACCTGCGGGGCGCCAACCTGCGCGGTGCCATCCTGCGCGAGGCCGACCTGTCCGGCGCCGACCTGCGCGAGGCGCATCTGGAGGGGGTCGTGATGGAAGGCGCGAATACCGCGCAGGTGCGGGCGCGGTAGTTTTTGGGTGTTCCCTCAGTCGCCGGGCGGCCACATCCGTGGCCTTGGCTTGTCCTCGATTTCCAGTCCGCCTTCGGCTCCCCAGAAATCTCCGGCGGCCGCGGTTGCGGCCTACGGCATGAGAAACCTCATGCCGGCAGAAAAACAAAAGGCCCGGGAAGCGTCGCTGCTGCCCGGGCCTTTCTCATTCCGTCGAGGGTATGCCTCAGGCGGCGAGTTTATCCAACTCACGCAGGATGCTGTCGCCCATCACGGAGGTGGAGCAGCGGGCCATGCCGGGGGACATGATGTCGGCCGTGCGCATGCCGCCCTTCAGGACGTTCTGCACCGCCCGGTCCAGCAGGTCGGCCTCTTCGCTGCGGTCGAAGGAGTAGCGCAGCGCCATGCCGAAGCTCAGCAGCGAGGCGATGGGGTTGGCGATGTCGCGGCCGGCGATGTCGGGGGCGGAACCGTGCACCGGCTCATACAGCGCCTTGCGGCGGCCGGCGGCGTCGGTGGCGCCCAGCGAGGCGGACGGCAGCATGCCGATGGAACCGGTCAGCATGGCGGCCTGGTCCGACAGCATGTCGCCGAACAGATTGTCGGTGACGATGACGTCGAACTGCTTGGGATTGCGCACCAGCTGCATGGAGCAGGCGTCGGCCAGCATGTGGCTCAGTTCCACGTCGGTGTTGGCCTTCTGGTGCAGGGCGATCACCTCCTGCCGCCACAGCAGGCCGGATTCCATCACGTTGCCCTTTTCGCTGGAACAGACGCGGTTCTGGCGCTTGCGGGCCAGGTCGAAGGCCACCTGGGCGACGCGGTGGATTTCCGGGGTGGTGTAGACCTGGGTGTTCACGCCGCGACGGATGCCGTTGCCCAGGTCCTCAATGCCGCGCGGCTCACCGAAGTACACGCCGCCCGTCAGTTCGCGGACGATCATGATGTCCAGGCCGCGCACCACCTCGGGCTTCAGGGTCGAGGCGTCGACCAGGGCGTCGAACACCACGGCCGGGCGCAGGTTGGCGAACAGGTCCATTTCCTTGCGCAGGCGCAGCAGGCCGGCCTCGGGCCGCTTGTCGAAGCCGACATTGTCCCACTTCGGGCCGCCGACGGCGCCCAGCAGCACGGCGTCGGACGCCAGCGCCTGTTCCATGGTGGCGTCGGACAGGGGCACGCCGTGGGCGTCGATGGCGCAACCGCCCACCAGGCCTTCCGACACGGTGAATTCCAGGTCGCGGCGCTTGCCCATCCAGTCGATGACGCGTCGGACCTGGCGCATGACTTCCGGCCCGATACCGTCGCCCGGCAGCATGAGAAGAGAATAAGCGGCCATTGGATGAACCCTTTTCGTCGGATGGCGTGGCACGGGCCCCGTGGCCGCCGCCCGGCGCTGTCGCGGGAAGGGATGGCCGGCCGGGGCGTGCGGCGCGAACTGGCTAGGTGCCAAGTGAGTGCAAACTATCGGGGAGGGCGGTACCCTGCCAACCCCCCGTTTCGATCATCCCCTGTCGGGGGCGAAACCCCCACGGAATGGTCACGGGCGCTTCACCGCGCCCAGCGCCAGGGCTGGCCGGCCTGCTGCTGCGCCTCGAACGCGTCGATGCTGGAAACCTGCTGCAGGGTCAGGCCGATGTCGTCCAGGCCGTTCAGCAGGCAATGGCGGCGGAACGCCTCCACATCAAAGGCCACCGACTCGCCGTCCGGGGTGGTGATGACCTGCTTTTCCAAATCCACGGTGAAGGTGGCGTTGGCACCCTTCTCGGCCTCGGCCATCAGGCGGTTCACCACGTCCTGCGGCAGGGCGATGGGCAGGATGCCGTTCTTGAAGCAGTTGTTGAAGAAGATGTCGGCGAAGCTGGGCGCGATCACGCAGCGGATGCCATAGTCCAGCAGGGCCCAGGGCGCATGCTCACGGGATGAGCCGCAGCCGAAATTGTCACCGGCCACCAGGATGCTGGCCTTGCGGTAGGCCGGCTTGTTCAGGACGAAGTCCGCCCGGTCGCTGCCATCGTCGTTGAACCGGAGGGAGGAGAACAGGCCGCTGCCCAGACCGGTGCGCTTGATGGTCTTCAGGTACCGCGCCGGGATGATCATGTCCGTGTCGATGTTCTGGATCGGCAGGGGGGCGGCGACGCCGGTCAGGATGGTGAACTTGTCCATGTGTCTCGTCCGGTGACTTCGATTCAAGAGAAGGCTGCCCCTTTCTGCCACAAGGGCCTTGGGCGCAACAACCGTCCGCGCGGTCACGGGAACGCGCGCCAGCCCCCACCGAAACGCAAGGGAAGTACGGCGGCGGCCCATTTTCCGAACTTATATTGCGCGAAATAGGACAAGAGCGGCCCGCCGCAGGGGTGCGTTGAGGCTCCGTCGGTTGCCCGAAACGGTGCGTTTCGATAAGAGGAAGCACCGTTTCCTCTTTTAAGAATTCCGGTTGCCGTCATGACTGAAGGTCCCCTGTCCGTCTATCGCGCCCGGCGCGGCACCGGCACCCTGAAGGCGGATCCCGCCCAGGAACTGGCGGCGGAAAAACTGCAAAGCCTGTGGCACGCGCTGAAGGACTATCGCCCGGCTTTGGGCCAGGGCGGCTGGCGCGCCCGCTTCGGCCTGACCCGGCGGCCCGACCCGGCCCCCCAGGGCCTGTACGTCTATGGCGATGTCGGCCGGGGCAAGTCCATGATCATGGACCTGTTCTATGAGACGGCGCCGGTGCTGCGCCGCCGCCGCGTCCACTTCCACGCCTTCATGCAGGAGGTGCACCAGGCGCTGCACGGCCTGCGCCAGCGCCCGGACATGAAGAAGGGCGGCCCCGACGACTCGCTGCCCGAACTGGCCCGCCAGATCGCCGACCAGGCCTGGCTGCTGTGCTTCGACGAATTCCACGTCACCGACATCGCCGACGCCATGATCCTGGGCCGGCTGTTCACCCACCTGTTCGACCTGGGCGTGGTGGTGGTGGCGACCAGCAACTGGGCGCCCGATGACCTCTACAAGAACGGCCTGCAGCGGGAGCTGTTCCTGCCGTTCATCGCCCTGCTGAAGGAAAAGCTGGACGTCCTGCACCTGGAAGGGGCGCGGGATTACCGCCTGGCCCGCATCCGCGGCCGGCAGGTCTATTTCGACCCGCTGGGGCCGGCGGCCACGGCGGAACTGGAAAAGACCTTCCGCGACCTGACGGACGCGGAACCAACCGCCAGCCACCTGATCGTCCAGGGCCGCACCCTGCCGGTGCCCCGCCAGGCCAAGGGTGTGGCCTGGTTCACCTTTGATGAGCTGTGCCGCCAGCCGCTGGGGGCCGGCGATTACCTGGCCATCGCCACCCACTATCACACCGTGCTGCTGGACGGCGTGCCCATGCTGGACCCCAGCTTGCGCAACGAGGCCAAGCGCCTGATGACCTTCATCGACGCTTTGTACGAGCATAAGGTCCACCTGATCATGGCGGCGGAGGCGGCACCGGGCCAGCTGTACCCCGAGGGCGCGCACGCCTTTGAATTCCAGCGCACCGTCAGCCGCCTGATGGAAATGCAGGCGGAGGACTATCTGGCGTCCGGCCATCTCACCTGACATTTAGCCTAACGTTTAGCCTATACCCCGCGTGGGGCACTTGAGTTCACCGTTGGCTGTCCGACATGGTAGCCTGTAGTGACGTTCGCCGCGCCCCCGGGGGAACCCTTGCCTTCGCCCACCTCGTCCAGCCACAGGCCCGCGATCGATTATGAAACCGCCAAGACGGTGGCCGCCGGCGGCGATGTGGACGCGCGCGTGCATCTGGCCGACAGCGCGGATACCCGGCCCGAATTGCTTTATTACCTGGCGGATGATGACGATGCCCGGGTGCGGGGGGCGGTGGTGACCAACGCCATGACCCCGGTGCGTGCCTATGGTCGCCTGGCGCGCGACCCCAGCGACAACGTGCGCGCCCTGCTGGCGGAAAAGCTGGCCCGCCTGTTGCCCGACCTGTCGCGGCCGGAGGTGGGGGCGATGCGCGACGTCGCCTATGCCGCGCTGGAACTGCTGGCGGCGGATCAGGTCATCCGCGTGCGCACCGCCCTGTCCAGCGCGCTGTCCGACGTGGAATGCGCCCCGCCCAAGCTGGCGGTGAAGCTGGCCCGCGACGTGGCGCGCGACGTGGCGGGGCCGGTGCTGCGCTGGTGCATGGCCCTGCCGGATGAGGAACTGCTGGACATCCTGTCCCGCCGGCCGGAGCCTTGGGTGGTGGAGGCGGTGGCCGGCCGGCGCACCGTGTCGCGCAGCGTGGGCGACGCCGTCGTGGCGGTGGGCGATCACGAATCCTGGGCTACCCTGGCCGGCAACCCCGGCGCCGACCTGTCGCCCAAGGCCCGCCGCCTGCTGACGGAAAGGGGCCATACGCCCATCGGCGGGGCGGGCGAGGGCGAGGCCGTTACCAATGCTGCCGACTCCACAGCACCCGGGACCACACCCGCCGGTCCGGCGGAGGTGACGCAGCGCCTGGCCAGCATGCTGGAGGGCGCGCTGCGCGATGGCCTGGTGGGGCAGGCGGGCCTGGACAAGGCGGGGGTCGATGCGGTGGTGCAGGCGGCGGCGCGCCGGCTGGACTGGGCCGCCGGGTACGGCCGCAAGGAAGGGCCGGAGGACAAGGCCGCGCGGCTGGCGGCATCGGGCGGCCTGAATGAGGATGTAGTGTGCGATGCGCTCAGCTGGGGCGACCGGGAATTCGCCCAGGCCGCCGTGGCCCTGATGGCGCGGGTGCCGACGGATGTCGTGCGCCGCATCCTGTCGACCCAAAGTCCCCGCGCCGTGACGGCGCTGGCCTGGCGGGCGGGCTTCACCATGCGCGGTGCCCGTACGCTGCAGGCCCGTGGCGCCGGCATCGCCCCGCGCAAGCTGCTGAACGCCCGCCTGGGCACCGACTACCCGCTGAGCGAGGTGGAAATGCAGTGGCACCTGGAGATGTTCGACATCTTTTCCGCCTGACGCCTCCGTACGAGATTTCGACTCAATGCCGATCAGGCCGGCGACCGCCGGCCCCGGAGTGAGCACCGCAGGGCTTCACTGAGGATAGCCAAGCTGCCGGATGGCCGCGCCCGGCGATTGAGGGGGCGGTACAGCGCCTTTTCGCGTTTGCAGCAGGCGTCAGTTGCATCCGCGAAAGCTAAGACCCGGCAAACGGTTCCCGACCATGCCTTTTCCGGGGTGCCTGCCATGGCCGTGACGCGCGCCTTTTCCCGCACGGGGTGCCTTGCCCGACGCCCGGAATCGGGCTAATCAGCCCGTCGCGGGTTCCCTCGTTCCTCGGGCCCCGAAGGCCGGGCGCCCTGGCGCCTGGGAACCGCACGGCGAGTTTTTCGCGACCCCCGCCCATCTCGTGGCCCGGGTCCGCAATCCGTTGTTGCGCCTTTTCATTTCAACCCAAAGTTCGAGGAACCCAACCATGGCACGCAAGAAGATCGCGCTGGTCGGCGCCGGCCAGATCGGCGGCACCCTGGCTCTGTTGGCCGGCCTGAAGGAGCTTGGCGACATCGTCCTGTTCGACATTCCCGATTTCGAGGGTGTGGCGAAGGGCAAGGCGCTGGACATCGCTGAAGCCGCCCCCGTGGAAGGGTTCGACGCCAGCCTGACCGGCGCGTCCGATTACGCCGACATCGCCGGCGCCGATGTGGTGATCGTCACCGCCGGCGTGCCGCGCAAGCCGGGCATGAGCCGCGACGACCTGGTCGGCATCAACGCCAAGGTGATCAAGGCCGTCGGCGCCGGCCTGAAGGCCCACGCCCCGAACGCCTTCGTCATCGTCATCACCAACCCGCTGGACGCCATGGTCGGCCTGATGCAGCAGGTCACCGGCTTCGACCCCGCCAAGGTGGTCGGCATGGCCGGCGTGCTGGACAGCGCCCGTTTCCGCCACTTCCTGGCCGATGAGTTCAAGGTCTCGGTCGAGGACGTCACCGCCTTCGTGCTGGGCGGCCACGGCGACACCATGGTCCCGTCCGTGCGTTACTCCACCGTCGCCGGCATTCCGCTGCCCGACCTGGTGAAGATGGGCTGGACCACGCAGGAGAAGCTGGACCAGATCGTGCAGCGCACCCGCGATGGTGGTGCTGAGATCGTGGCCCTGCTGAAGACCGGTTCCGCCTTCTACGCCCCGGCCGCCTCCGCCATCGCCATGGCCGAGAGCTACCTGCGCGACAAGAAGCGCGTCCTGCCTTGCGCCGCCAAGCTGACCGGCCAGTACGGCGTGGACGGCCTGTACATCGGCGTGCCGGTGATCATCGGCGCCGGTGGTGTCGAGAAGATCATCGAGATCGAGCTGAACGCCGAGGAAAAGGCCAACTTCGAGAAGTCGGTCGCCGCGGTGCAGCAGCTGGTCGACGTGACCGCCAAGGTCGCCGGCTGATCGATCGCTTTCCGGCTCAACCGGAGGTATGGCCCCGCCCGCCCGTCGGCGCGGGGCCATTGTCCGCCTGGGGCCGGGAAGTGGGTGTGCGCCGCACACCTCCTGTCACTTTACGCGGTTGATCGGTCCGGCATTGCTCACTACAGTGCCCGCGGCGCGGGGTTGGCCCCGCGATCGGCCGCGATCTTTCCGAGGCCGTTTCCCAACCGGAAGCGGGCGATCCCCCGAATGAATATTCATGAATACCAGGCCAAGGGCCTGCTGAAGAAATACGGCGTTGCGGTACCCCGCGGCGGCGTTGCCTACACCCCTGAAGAGGCCGCGAAGGTGGCCGGCGACCTGGGCGGCCCCGTGTGGGTCGTGAAGTCCCAGATCCACGCCGGTGGCCGTGGCGCCGGGCGCTTCAAGGACAATCCGGAAGGCAAGGGCGGCGTCCGCGTCGTGAAGTCCGTCGATGACGTGACGTCCAACGCCAAGGAAATGCTGGGCCACGTGCTGGTGACCAAGCAGACCGGTCCGGAAGGCAAGGAGGTCAAGCGCCTCTATGTCGAGGAAGGCTGCGACATCAAGCGCGAGCTGTACCTGTCCCTGCTGCTGGACCGCGCCTCTTCCCGCGTCACCGTGATGGCCTCGACCGAGGGCGGCATGGAGATCGAGGAAGTGGCCCACAGCCACCCCGAGAAGATCGTCAAGGTCGCCATCGATCCGGTCAGCGGCCTGCAGGGCTTCCACGCCCGCCAGATCGCCTTCGGCCTGAAGCTGGAAGGCAAGCAGGTCAACGCCGCGGTGAAGTTCCTGACCGCCATGTACAAGGCGTTCGTGGATCTGGACGCCTCGCAGGTCGAGATCAACCCGCTGGTCGTGACCGGTGCGGGTGACATCATCGCCCTCGACGCCAAGATGAACTTCGACGACAACGCCCTCTACCGTCACAAGGACATCGAAGAGCTCCGTGACGAGAGCGAGGAAGAGGCGTCGGAGACCGAGGCCACGAAGCACGGCCTGAACTATGTGAAGCTGGATGGCAACATCGGCTGCATGGTCAACGGTGCCGGCCTGGCGATGGCCACCATGGACATCATCAAGTTGTACGGCGGCGAACCGGCTAACTTCCTGGATGTCGGCGGCGGCGCCACCCGTGAACGCGTCACCACCGCGTTCAAGCTCATCCTGTCCGACCCGAATGTCGAAGGCATCCTGGTCAACATCTTCGGCGGCATCATGCGCTGCGACGTCATCGCCGAAGGCGTGGTGGCGGCGGCCCGTGAGGTCAGCCTGCACGTCCCGCTGGTCGTCCGGCTGGAAGGCACGAACGTCGAGCTGGGCAAGAAGATCCTGGCCGAGTCCGGCCTGCCCATCCTGTCCGCCGACAATCTGGCCGACGCTGCTGAAAAGATCGTCAAGGCCGTGAAGGAGGCCGCGTAATCATGGCCGTGTTGGTTGACAAGAACACCAAGGTGATCTGCCAGGGCTTTACCGGCGCGCAGGGCACCTTCCATTCCGAACAGGCCATCGCCTACGGCACCAAGATGGTCGGCGGCGTGACGCCCGGCAAGGGCGGCACCACCCACCTCGACCTGCCGGTGTTCGACACCGTGGCCGAGGCCGTGCACACGACCGGCGCCAACGCCTCGGTCATCTACGTGCCGCCGCCCTTCGCGGCCGACGCCATCCTGGAAGCCATCGACGCGGAAATCCCGCTGGTGGTCTGCATCACCGAAGGCATCCCGGTGCTGGACATGGTGACGGTGAAGCGCGCCCTGGTGGGTTCCAAGACCCGCCTGATCGGGCCGAACTGCCCCGGCGTCATCACCCCGGATGAGTGCAAGATCGGCATCATGCCGGGCCACATCCACAAGCGTGGCAAGATCGGTATCGTCAGCCGTTCCGGCACCCTGACCTATGAGGCCGTGGCGCAGACCACCGCGGCCGGCCTGGGTCAGACCACCTGCATCGGCATCGGCGGCGACCCGGTCAACGGCACCAACTTCGTGGACAGCCTTCAGCTGTTCCTCGATGACCCGGAGACCGAGGGCATCATCATGATCGGTGAAATCGGCGGTTCGGCGGAAGTCGATGGCGCCGAGTTCATCCGCGACAGCAAGACGAAGAAGCCGGTCGTCGGTTTCATCGCCGGCCGCACGGCCCCTCCGGGCCGCCGCATGGGCCACGCTGGCGCCGTGATCTCCGGCGGCAACGACACCGCCGACTTCAAGGTGGAGGCGCTGCGCGCCGCCGGCATCCATGTCGCCGACAGCCCGGCCAGCCTGGGCTCCACCATGCTGAAGGCCTTCAAGGGCTGAGGCGTGGCGGCGGGGATGTTTCCCTGAGTGTTTGAAAGCGGCGGTTCCCGGCGACGGGGGCCGCCGTTTTCTTTTGGGGCAGGTCTCAACGCCCCGATATCGACCTCCCATCCGGCGCGATATGGCTGCGTCGTTTTTCCATGGCTGGCATGTCAGGCTTGCCCCCGCTTTGTCGCTTGACCCGCCGGGACGCTGGTGCCACCTCACTATTGACGCCCAGTACCACATTTTTTGATGCCGGGCGCCGGCGTCCGTGATGATCGCCATGCGAGAGACCGCGCAACATTAAGTTCACTTCGGCAACGGCAGTGCCGGATTCGTTGCGTAAACTGGGCCTTTCCCATGCGTGGTAGGCGTTTTCCTGGCAACGGCCCCCGCGCCGTCGCATATTGAAGGCGCTGGTATCATGGCGTAAAAGAACGCGAATTTCGGTCCATCGGGACGCCCCACTTGAATGCGGGCGCCCTATCCCTCCCAGATCAAGCGCAGAGCGCCATGGTAACCGATCAAAGCTCCCTGTTCTTCGCCGGCAACGCGACCTTCATCGCCGAGCTTCACGCCCGTTACCTGCAGGACCCGGCCTCCGTCGATCCTTCGTGGGGTAGTTTCTTCGCCGGCATCGATGACGATGCCCGCGCGGTCCTAGGCGAAATCAAGGGGGCGAGCTGGGCGCCCAACAAGGGCGCCGTCATCGGCGTGCCCGATCCCGACGCCAAGCCCGCCGCCCCGGCCAAGGGTGCGAAGGGCGCCAATGGCGCCGCCGCCCCGGCCGCCAATGGCGCCGCGGTCGCCGGTGGCATCACCCCGGAACAGCTGCGCCAGGCGCAGCTGGACAGCATCCGCGCCCTGATGATGATCCGCGCCTACCGTGTGCGCGGCCACCTGCTGGCCAAGCTGGACCCGCTGGGCCTGGAGAAGCGCGGCGAGCATCCGGAGCTGGACCCCAAGACCTACGGCTTCACCGATGCCGACCTGGACCGTCCGGTCTTCATCAACAACGTGCTGGGGATGGAGACGGCTACCGTCCGCCAGATCCTGGACGCCGTGCGCCGCACCTATTGCGGCCACATCGGCGTGGAGTTCATGCACATCCAGGATCCGGACCAGAAGGCCTGGATCCAGGAACGCATCGAAGGCATCCGCAACCAGACCGACTTCACGGTCGAGGGCAAGAAGGCCATCCTGCAGCGGCTGACGGCCGCCGAGGGCTTCGAGCGCTTCCTGCAGCTGAAGTACACCGGCACCAAGCGCTTCGGTCTTGAGGGCGGCGAGGTCTGGGTCCCGGCCATCGAACAGATCCTGAAGCGCGGCGGTCAGCTGGGCCTGAAGGAACTGGTGATCGGCATGGCCCACCGCGGCCGGCTGAACGTGCTGGCCAACGTGATGAACAAGCCGTTCAAGGCCATCTTCTCGGAATTTCAGGGCAACGCCGCCAATCCGGAGGACGTGCAGGGCTCGGGCGACGTGAAGTACCACCTGGGCACTTCCGCCGACCGCGACTTCGACGGCAACACCATCCACCTGTCGCTGACGGCCAACCCGTCGCACCTGGAAGTGGTCAACCCGGTCGTTTGCGGCAAGGTCCGCGCCAAGCAGGTTCAGCGCTCCACCATGCCGCCGTCCGATGAGGCGCGCGCCGAGGTCATCGGCCTGCTGCTGCACGGCGACGCCGCCTTCGCCGGCCAGGGCCTGGTGCCCGAGACGTTGCTGCTGTCCGAACTGAAGGGCTACCGCACCGGCGGCATCATCCACATCATCACCAACAACCAGATCGGCTTCACCACCGCGCCGCAGTACGCCCGTTCCGGCCCGTACCCGACGGAAGTGGCGAAGGCCATCCAGGCGCCGATCTTCCACGTCAATGGCGACGATCCCGAGGCCGTGATCCACGTCACGCGCATCGCGGTGGAATTCCGCCAGAAGTTCCTGAAGGACGTGGTGCTGGACATCGTCTGCTACCGCCGCCAGGGCCACAACGAAGGCGACGAGCCGGCGTTCACCCAGCCGCTGATGTACAAGGCGATCCGCAACCACCCCACCACCCGTGAGCTGTACGCCAAGCAGCTGGTGGCCGAGGGCGTGATCACGGCCGAGGGCGCCGACGACGTCGTCAAGGACTTCCACAAGGCGATGGACGCGGAGTTCGAGGCCTCCACCACCTACAAGCCGAACAAGGCCGACTGGCTGGAAGGCAAGTGGCAGGGCCTGAGCGCCGCCAAGAACGACGACCGCAAGGGCAAGACCGCCGCGTCCGACGACCTGCTGCAGGAAGTGGGCAAGGCCATCTCCGCCGTGCCGGAAGGCGTGGACGTGAATGCCAAGGTGGTGCGCCAGTTGAAGGCGAAACAGGAAATGTTCGCCACCGGCAAGGGCCTGGACTGGGCCACGGCCGAGGCGCTGGCCTTCGGCACCCTGCTGGTCGAAGGCGTGCCCGTGCGCCTGTCGGGTCAGGACGTGGGCCGTGGCACCTTCTCGCACCGCCACTGCGTGCTGGTCGATCAGACCACCGAGGCCAAGTACGTGCCGCTGGACCATATCCGCGCCGACCAGGCCCGGTTCGAAGTGCACGACAGCCCCCTGTCGGAGGCCGCCGTGCTGGGCTTCGAATACGGCTTCACCCTGGCGGAGCCGCACGCCCTGGTCCTGTGGGAAGCGCAGTTCGGCGACTTCGTCAACGGCGCCCAGGCCATCATCGACCAGTTCATCAGCTCGGGCGAAAGCAAGTGGCTGCGCATGTCCGGCCTGACCATGCTGCTGCCGCACGGCTATGAAGGCCAGGGTCCGGAGCACAGCTCCGCCCGTCTGGAGCGTTTCCTGCAGCTGTCCGGCGAGGACAACTGGCAGATCGTGAACTGCACCACGCCGGCCAACTACTACCATGTGCTGCGTCGGCAGGTTAACCGCGAGTTCCGCAAGCCGCTGGTGGTCTTCAGCCCCAAGTCGCTGCTGCGCCACAAGTCCTGCGTCAGCGACCTGGCCATGTTCACCGGCAGCGAGTCGTTCCACCGCGTCCTCTACGAAGACGGTGTGGATCTGGTCGAGCCGACGAAGATCCGCCGCGTCGTCATCTGCTCCGGCAAGGTCTATTACGACCTGGCGCAGGAGCGTGACAGCCGGGGCATCAAGGACATCGCCATCCTGCGTCTGGAACAGCTGTACCCGTTCCCCGACGACGCGCTGAAGATCGAACTGGCCAAGTACCCCAACGCCGATGTGGTGTGGTGCCAGGAAGAGCCGGCCAACATGGGCGCCTGGTCCTTCGTTGATCGCCGCATCGAGGGCGTGCTGAAGAGCCTGAACCACAAGGCGGGCCGTCCGTCCTACGCCGGCCGTGCGGAGGCCGCTTCGCCGGCCGCCGGCCAGCTGAAGCGCCACAACCAGGAACTGGCCAAGTTCCTGGACGAGGCGCTGACGGTCTCCTGATCAAAGTGAATGCATTCCGGGGCCCGTTGCGGCCCCGGAATGATTTTGAGTAGAACGCTACTTCCTAAAACGAACCCTCTGTTAGAAACGAACCAAGGTCCCAAAACATGGCGACGGAAATCCTGGTGCCCACCCTCGGCGAGTCCGTGTCGGAAGCGACGGTCGCGCGGTGGCTGAAGAAGGTTGGCGACAGCGTCAAGGCGGATGAAACGCTGGTGGAGCTGGAGACCGACAAGGTCACCTTGGAAGTCAATGCCCCGGCCGCCGGCACGCTGGGTGAGATTCGCGCCGCCGAAGGCGACAACGTCGGTGTCAACGGCGTCCTGGGTGTGATCACCGAGGGTGGCGCCGCCGCGGCTGCCGCTCCGGCACCGGCCAAGACCGCCGCCCCGGCCCCGGTCGCCGCCCCGGCGCCCGTTGCTGCCCCCACTGCTGCCAACGGTTCGGCTGGCGTGATGCCCGCCGCCGCCAAGATCGCCGCCGACGCCGGCGTGGATCCGGCCGTCATCGCCGGCACCGGCAAGGACGGCCGCGTCACCAAGGGCGACGTGATCGACAGCCTGGCCGCCCCGAAGGCCGCGCCCGCCGCCGCCCCGGCGCCCATCGCCAAGGGCCCCGCTGGCCCGCGCGCCCGCGCCGACCGTGAAGAGCGCGTGCGGATGACCCGCCTGCGCCAGACCGTCGCCGCCCGCCTGAAGGACGCCCAGAACACCGCGGCCATGCTGACCACCTATAACGAGGTGGACATGACCAACGTGATGAAGCTGCGCGCCGAGCTGAAGGACCAGTTCGAGAAGAAGCACGGCGTGAAGCTGGGCTTCATGTCCTTCTTCGTGAAGGCGTGCCTGGTGGCCCTGAAGGAGCTGCCGGCCGTCAACGCGGAGATCGAAGGCACCGATCTGATCTACAAGAACTACTACGACATCGGTGTCGCCGTCGGCACGCCGACCGGCCTGGTGGTTCCCGTGGTGCGCGACGCCGACCAGATGGGCTTCGCCAAGATCGAGCAGTCGATCAATGAGCTGGGCAAGAAGGCCCGCGACGGCAAGCTGTCCATCGCGGACATGACCGGCGGCACCTTCACCATCTCCAACGGTGGTGTCTACGGCTCGCTGATGAGCTCGCCCATCCTGAACGCCCCGCAGTCGGGCATCCTGGGCATGCACAAGATCCAGGAGCGTCCGATGGTTGTCGGCGGCCAGATCGTCGTGCGCCCGATGATGTACCTGGCGCTGTCCTACGACCACCGCATCATCGACGGCCGCGAGGCCGTGACCTTCCTGGTGCGGGTCAAGGAATGCATCGAGAACCCGGAACGCATCCTGCTGGATGTCTGATCCGACGACGGGGGGCCTCTCGGCCCCCCGTTTGCTGACTGCCTGAAGCGTACGCGTCATCCACGCACTTTCCAGACATTGATACGCCGGCCTCACGGCTTCCGCCCCAAGACCATCTCCCCGGAGCGCAGCGACTATGCCCGTTGAGGGCGCCGCAGCGGCGGGGGAGCGGTAGCGGACCCGCGAGCGAGGATAAGCCAAGCGGGCGGATGCCCGCGCCCGGCGTCTGAGGGGACAGAGAACATGACCACCGATACCCAATTCGATCTCGTCGTCATCGGCAGCGGCCCCGGCGGCTATGTCGCGGCCATCCGCGCGGCCCAGTTGGGCATGAAGACGGCTTGCGTCGAGATGCGCAAGACGCTGGGCGGCACCTGCCTGAACGTGGGCTGCATCCCGTCCAAGGCCCTGCTGGTGGCGTCCGAGAAGTTCGAAGAGGCCAACCACAGCCTGGGCAACTTCGGCGTCAAGGTCTCGGGCGTGGAACTCGACCTGCCGACGATGATGAAGCACAAGGACGACGTGGTTAAGTCCAACGTCACCGGCGTGGAATTCCTGTTCAAGAAGAACAAGATCACCCGCTTCACCGGCAAGGGCAGCATCGCCGCCCCGGGCCAGGTGACGGTGACCAAGGAAGACGGCTCCACCGAGACCGTCACCGCCAAGAACATCCTGATCGCCACCGGCTCCGATGTCATGCCCCTGCCGGGCGTGACCATCGACGAGAAGCGCATCGTCTCCTCCACCGGCGCGCTGGAACTGGCAGGCGTGCCCAAGCGCCTGGTGGTCATCGGCGGCGGCGTCATCGGCCTGGAACTGGGTTCCGTCTGGCAGCGCCTGGGCTCGCAGGTCACCGTGGTGGAATTCCTGGACCGCATCCTGCCGACCATGGACGGCGAGATCTCCAAGCAGTCGCAGCGCATTCTGTCCAAGCAGGGCCTGTCCTTCAAGCTGTCGACCAAGGTCACCTCGGCCAAGGCGACGGACAAGGGCGTTACCCTGACGGTGGAGCCCGCCGCTGGCGGTGCGGCCGAGACCATCGAGGCCGACATCGTGCTGGTGGCCATCGGCCGCCGCCCCTACACCGAAGGCCTGGGCCTGGAGACGGTCGGTGTCGAGCTGGATGAGCGCAAGCGCGTCAAGACCGACCACCACTTCCGCACCAACGTGCCCGGCATCTGGGCCATCGGCGACGTCATCGCCGGCGCCATGCTGGCCCACAAGGCCGAGGAAGAGGGCGTGGTCTGCGCCGAGGTGATGGCGGGCCAGTCCGGCCACATCAACTACGACGCCATCCCGGGCGTGGTCTACACCTGGCCGGAGATCGCCTCCGTCGGCAAGACGGAAGAGCAGCTGAAGGCCGCCGGCGTGAACTACAAGGTCGGCAAGTTCCCCTTCACCGCCAACGGCCGCGCCCGCTCCATGCAGGCGACCGAGGGTTTCGTGAAGCTGCTGGCCGACGCCCACTCCGACAAGCTGCTGGGTGCCCACATCATCGGCGCCTCGGCGGGTGAGATGATCGAGGAGCTGGTGCTGGCCCTGGAATTCGGCGCCTCGTCGGAAGACATCGCCCGCAGCAGCCACGCCCACCCCACCCTGACCGAGGCCATCAAGGAAGCGGCCCTGGGCGTGCTGGGCCGCACCATCCACATGTGATTGGTTCCCTCAGGCGCCGGGCGCCGGCATCCGCCGGCTTGGGCTTCCTCAGTTTCCAGTCCGCTCCGCTCCCCGGAAACTTCCGGCGGACTAGGGGAGCGTCCTACAAGTTTTCCCGTTCGGGAGATACTGGAACGGCGCCGGGGCAACCTGGCGCCGTTTTCTTTTTGGGCGCCGGCTGGCACCATGCTGGGCAACCTCTCGCCGGATTTCTCCCGCCCATGCTCGACACGCCGTATTTTGATCCCGCCCTGCAGGGCTTCCTGCTGGGCGCCAGCCTGATTGTCGCCATCGGTGCCCAGAACGCCTTCGTCCTGCGCCAGGGTCTACTGCGCCAGCACGTACTGGCCGTCACCACGATTTGCTTCCTGTCGGACGCGCTGCTGATCTCCGCCGGTGTGGCCGGTCTGGGCAGCCTGATCCGTGAGGCGCCGATGCTGCTGCGGGTCATCACCCTGGGTGGGGCGGTGTTCCTGGCGGCCTACGGCATCCTGGCCTTCCGGCGCATGCTGCATCCCGGGCAGTTGCAGGTGGGGGCGGGAGCAGGGTTGCCGCTGGGCCGGGCGGTCGCCACCTGCCTGGGCCTGACCTTCCTGAACCCGCATGTCTACCTGGACACGGTCATGCTGCTGGGCGGCCTGTCCAGCCGCTTCGCCGGGCCGTTGCGCATTGCCTTCGGTGTCGGGGCGGCCACCGCATCCTGCCTGTGGTTCTACGGCCTGGGTTTTGGCGCCCGGCTGCTGGCGCCGCTGTTCGCCCGCCCGCTGGCCTGGCGCGTGCTGGACGGCATCATCGCCGCCGTGATGCTGGCCCTGGCCGCCAGCCTGGCTTACGAGGGCGTCACGGGTTTGTGAGGATGGCTCAGGACCAGGGGCCCTTGGGACCATCATTCGGCGGTGGCGGTGGCGGTGGCGGTGGTGGGGGCGGCGCTTCCGCGGGTGGTGGTGCGGACGGCGGCGATGGTTTCGGCCCCAGGCGGCGGCGGACATAGCGGGGCAGGAACAGCACCACCAGCACCGCCAGCAGAAAGACGAAATTCTGGCTGGTGATGCCGGACAGGATGTGGCGGAACAGGCCGCCCTTCACCAGCGTATCGCCGGCGATCAGGCCGCTGAGGCCCAGGGTCACCGACTGGTCGGCCAGGGGAACGTAGTCGCGATAGCCGCTGCCGGGGCTGAAACGCGCCATGGGCAGCAGGTTGGGCAAGCGTTGCTCAATGGCCGTCAGGTCGCTCATGCGGGCGGCGATGTCCATGCCCAGGGTGCCGCGCCGGCCCAGGATGCGGACGTGATAGTCTAGGCCGTCCACCGCGTCGCCACCGGCCTGGCGGCGCGTGGCCCAGATCAGCGTGTGGCTGGCGCCGTCATAGGCGGGCGGGCGGACCCAGCCGGCCAGGGCGCCAACGCCGTGGTCGTTCTCCCCCGACCGCAGCGCGTCCAGCAGGGCGTCCGGATCCAGTTGCCCGGCATCCATGTCGCTGACATGGCCCGTGCCATCGTAACTCAGCGCCACCAGCCAATCGGCGGCGGGGGCATCGTCTGTGGTGTCGTCCACCGGGACGATCAGGCCCAGCCCGGCGCCGCCCGCCACCGGGCGTCCCTGCCAATGGCGGCTGAGGAAGCCCGGCACGTCGCCGCTGGCCACATAGCGAAAGTCCGGCGCCAGGTTGAGGGTGACGGCCTTGTCGGCCAACGCAATCGGCGTGGTGTCCGACGCCCGCGCGCCGCCTGCCGCCAGGACCAGGAACCCCGCCAGAAGCAGGGCGGCGATCTTTCCGAGGTTCATGGTGTTCCTCAGGGCCGGCCGCCGCGCCGGGCGCGGGGGTGCGCGGTCTCATAGACCGCCAGCAATTGTTCGGCGTCGACGTCGGTGTAGCGCTGGGTGGTGGACAGGCTGGCATGGCCCAGCAGGTCCTGGATAGCGCGCAGGTCGGCGCCGCCGCCCAGCAGATGGGTGGCGAAGCTGTGGCGCAGGGCGTGGGGCGTGGCAGTGTCGGGCAGGCCCAGCAATTGCCGTAGCGTCTGCATGGCCAGGCGGGCCACGCGGTCGTTCAGCCGATCGCCGCGCACGCCCACGAACAGGGGGCCGCTTGCCACCAGGCCATGGGGACAGGCCGCGATATAGGCCGCCAGCGCCTGGCGCACGGCCGGCAGCACCGGCACGTCGCGCTGCTTGGACCCCTTGCCGGTCACGCGCAGGGTGTCGCTGTCCAGCGGTGCCTCACCCCGCATCAGGCGCAGGGCCTCATCCATGCGCAGGCCACAACCGTACAGCAGGGTGAACAGCGCGCGGTCGCGCAGGCCCACCCAGGGTGCTTCCGGGATATCCTGCGCCTCGGCCAGCAGGATGCCGGCGTCATCCACCGTCAGCGGGCGGGGGATGGGGCGCTTCACCTTGGGCGCGTTCAGCAGGCCGATGGCCGGGTTGTGCAGGCGGCCCGACCGGTCCAGCCAGCGGAACAGGTTGCGCACACCGGACACGGAGCGCGCCCGGCTGGCGGCGATGGCGCCCTCGCCGGCCCGCGCCGCCAGCCAGGCGCGGAAATCGCCCAGCTTGGCATCGGCCAAGTCGTTCAGGCTGGGCGCTCGGCCCTTATGCTCGGTCAGGAAGGACAGGAAGGCCGCCACGTCACCCTGGTAGGCCCGCAGCGTGTGGGGCGAGGCCGTCTTCTCCGACGTCAGCCACCGCCGCCAATCCTCCAGCGCCGCCGCCACGTCCGGCGCGCAGGAATATCCCAGGGCAGGAGGCTTGGTCATGGCACACACGCTCCAAACATCTTTTCAGTCCTTTCCCCTAGGCCGCGACTGCGGCCGCCGGAGCGTTTTGGGGAGCGAAGCGGACTGAAACGCGAGGACAAGCCAAGCGGGCGGATGCCCGCGCCCGGCGTTTGAGGGCGCACTTAAAGAGCCAACCAACCTCTAATGCACCGCTCCACCACCCGTGCCAGGAAACACAGCAGCTCGGTGCCCTGGCCGGCGTGGAACAGGTCGGCGTCGCGGGAGCCGAAGGCCAGCAGGCCGATCGGCGCCTCCGGCCCGATCTGCAGGCGCACCAGCGCTTCCGAACGGATGATGGGGGCGGCGGGGCCGTAGATTTCCGTCAGGCCCTGGATGTTGCCGCGCAGGATGACGTCGCGCTTGTTCAGCCAGCGATTGATGGCGCCGGCCTCCGCCAGTTGCAGGCCGGTGCGGTCATGGTGCAGGGCCAGGCGGCTGTCTTCGGGCTGTTCCACCACCAGGCAGGCCAGATCCAGGTCCAGCAGGACGGCCAGGTCGGTGGTGATGGTCTGGATGAGGTGTTCGAAGTTCTGCGCGTCCATCAGGAACAGGGCGGCGGCGTGCACCCGGCTCTGGTTGTTGATGTTGGCGCGGGCGGTCGCGATCAGCTCTTCCTGCTGGGCCGTCAGGTCGGCCACCTCGCGGCGCAGTTTCAGCAGCATGAAGTGCTGCAGATCCGCCACCCCGTTGCCACGGTCTTCCGCCGGTGGGACCAGGTGGTGGATCAGGTCGGGATGCTGTTGCAGGAAATCGGGGGTCTCGCGCAGGTATGTCGCGACATCCTCCGCGGTCAGGGCATCACCCAGGGCGCTGTGCGGCGTCTTGTTGCCCATGCTGTCTTCCCTTCCTGCCGTGGCCCGATTGCGGCGGGCGGCGGCCGTGGCCTGAAAACGCAACCGGCCCGCCCATCGCTGGGCGGGCCGGAAAGGCATCCGCTGGAACGCGAAGGGTATCAGCGGGTCGGCAGCGGCTGATCCAGGATAGTCTGCCCGGTCTTGGCCCAGTCCGCAACGAACTGCGCCAGGCCCTTGTCGGTCAGCACGTGGTTGAACAGCTGGCGGATGATGGACGGCGGCATGGTGGCCACGTGGGCGCCCATCTTGGCCGACTGGGTGACGTGGATGGGGTTGCGGATGCTGGCGACCAGGACCTCGGTGGTGAAGTCCGGGTACTGGTCATAGATGGTGACGATCTCTTCGATCAGGGCCAGCCCGTCCTGGCCGATGTCGTCCAGGCGGCCGACGAAGGGCGACACGAAGGTGGCGCCGGCCTTGGCGGCCAGGATGGCTTGGGCGGCGGAGAAGCACAGGGTCACGTTGACCATGGTGCCTTCCTGCGACAGGTGGTGGCAGACCTTCAGGCCGGCCTGGGTCAGGGGCACCTTCACCGCCACGTTGGGGGCGATCTTGGCCAGGTGCTTGCCTTCCTTCAGCATGGTCTCGAAGTCGGTCGAGGCGACCTCGGCGCTGACCGGGCCCTTCACCACGTCGCAGATCTCGGCGATCAGGTCGATGAAGCTGCTGTGACCGGACTTGGCGACCAGCGACGGGTTGGTGGTGACGCCGTCCAGCAGGCCGGTGGACGCCAGGTCGCGGATGTCGTTGATGTCGGCGGTATCGACGAAGAACTTCATGGGGGAAACCCTCAGGATCTGGATGGAACCGGGGCCCGCCCCGGGTTGGCCGGCACTCTAACCAAAGGCACCGTGCGGTGCACGGGCTGAAATGGCTAGGGCGGGGATAGGGGGCATGCGGGGATGGCGCACCGGTGGCCGTCGGTGGTAACAGCAATCCCCATGGATCTGTTGTCGGCAAGCGGGATTGAAACGGGGCCTCCGCCGGTGCGGCGGGTGCGCGTGCTGCTGCCCTTGCCGCTGGCCAGCCCGTACGACTACCGCGTGCCCGACGACATGGAACTGGAGGCCGGCGCCTATGTCGAGGTGCCGCTGGGCCCGCGCCATGTGTTCGGCGTGGTCTGGGCCGTGGGCGGCGATGAGGACGGCGTGCCGGCCAAGCGGCTGAAGACCGTCATCCGCCGCTTTGACCTGCCGCCCATGCCCGAGGTGTCGCGCCGCTTCATCGATTGGGTGGCGGCCTACACCCTGTCGTCCACCGGATCGGTGCTGCGCATGGCGGTCAGCGTCTCGGCGGCGCTGGAGGATCCCAAGCAGTTGCTGGCCTATCTGCCGTCAGGCGAGGCGCCGCCGCCCGGCTTCAAGATGACCGATGCCCGCCGCCGCGTCCTGGCGCTGATGGAGGCGGACGGGCCGCCCCGCACGCCGGCCGACCTGGCGCGCGACGCCGCCTGCGGCATCGGCGTCATCCGCGGCCTGGCGGAATCGGGGCTGCTGACGCCCATCGCCCTGCGCGCCCAGCCGCGTCCGCCGGTACCCGACGCCCATAAGCCGGGCCCCGACCTGTCGCCGGACCAGGCCCTGGCCGCCGACGTCCTGCGCGCGGCGGTGGACGCCCGCGCCTATTCCGCCACCCTGGTGGACGGGGTCACCGGCTCGGGCAAGACGGAGGTTTATTTCGAGGCCATCGCCGCCTGCCTGAAGCAGGGCCGGCAGGCGCTGGTGCTGCTGCCGGAGATCGCCCTGTCCAGCCAGTGGCTGGATCGCTTCGCCCGGCGTTTCGGCGTGCGGCCGGTGGAATGGCACTCGGAACTGGCCGGCGCCCACCGCCGCGCCGCCTGGCGGTCCATCGTCAATGGCGAGGCCACGGTGGTGGTGGGCGCGCGTTCCGCCCTGTTCCTGCCCTATCCCGATCTGGGCCTGATCGTGGTGGATGAGGAGCATGAGGCCGCCTTCAAGCAGGAGGACGGCGTCATCTACCATGCCCGCGACATGGCGGTGGCGCGGGCCTTCCTGGGGGGCATTCCCATCGCCCTGGTCTCCGCCACCCCGTCGCTGGAGACGTTGACCAACGCGGAGACGGGGCGCTACGCCCGCATCGACCTGCCGGCCCGCCACGGTGGCGCCAGCATGCCGGATGTGACGCTGATCGACCTGCGCCGACCGGACAGCCGCCCGCCCGCCCGCCATTGGCTGTCGCCCATCCTGACGGCCGCGATGACGGAGACGCTGGCGGCGGGGGAGCAGGGCATGCTGTTCCTGAACCGCCGGGGCTATGCGCCCCTGACCCTGTGCCGCACCTGCGGCCATCGCCTGCAATGCCCCAACTGCACCGCCTGGCTGGTGGAGCACCGCCTCAGCCGCCGGCTGCAATGCCACCATTGCGGCTATACCGACCGCCTGCCCGAGGTCTGCCCGTCGTGCGAGGCGGAACATTCCTTCGTCGCCTGCGGCCCCGGCGTGGAAAGGGTGGCGGAGGAGGTGGCGCAGCTGTTCCCCGACGCCCGCGTGGCGCTGATGACCAGCGACACGCTGGTGGGGCCGCAGGCCATCCAGACGGTGATCGACGAGGTGCGGGCGCACAAGGTGGACCTGCTGATCGGCACGCAGGTGATGGCCAAGGGCCACCATTTCCCCATGCTGACCCTGGTGGGGGTGGTGGATGGCGACCTGGGCCTGGGTGGCGGCGATCTGCGCGCGGCGGAGCGCACCTTCCAGATGCTGCACCAGGTGGCGGGCCGGGCGGGGCGCGAAAGCCGGCCGGGCCGCGTCTTCCTGCAAACCCACATGCCGGAACATCCGGTGATGCAGGCGCTGGCCATCCATGACCGCGACGCCTTCCTGGCGGCGGAGGCCGATGCCCGCCGCGCCATGGACCTGCCGCCCTACGGCCGGCTGGCGGCCCTGATCGTATCGGGCGAGGATGAGCGCCAGGTGGACAAGCTGGCCCGCGACCTGGCGCGGGTGGCCCCCCAGGGCGACGACGTCATGGTGCTGGGCCCGGCACCCGCCCCCCTGGCCCTGCTGCGCGGCCGGCACCGCCGCCGCCTGCTGCTGAAAACGGCGCGCGGGGTGGCGGTGCAGCCCCTGCTGCAAGCCTGGCTGGCGTCCCTGCCCATACCGGGGACGGTGCGGGTGCAGGTGGACGTGGATCCTTACAGCTTCATGTAGGCGGCGCGACGCTCAGCCAATAGGCATGGCGCATCACCAGCGGCTGGCCATCGGGCGCGCTCTGGGTGCTGAAGGACAGGGTGCCGCCCCGGCGGGCCAGGATCAGGCGCAACTTGACCCCCCGGCCGTTCTCCTCCCCCCGGCCCTCGGCTACCAGGGTGACGTCCGTCGGCCCCGGCCCCGACCGGTATTCAACGATGCGGTGGCAGTGGGCCGGGCCATCACCGGCGATGCACCAGACTCGCCGGCCGACATCCAGCGACCAGGTTTCCCGTGACCGCACGGTCTTGCCCGGCCCGTCGTCGAAGGTGAAGGTCAAGGCGGGCACGCGTCCGCCCGTGACCGATAGCCCCGTGGGCAGGATCACCCGGCGGTCGGTGCCATAGTCGCGATAATCCAGGGTGCCGGTCCAAGTGCCGGCCAAGGCGGCACCCAGGGCGGCGGCGTCCGCATGCTTGCGGGTGCGATGCGTGGTCGCGGCCGATGTCCAGTCGATCAGGATGGGGATCGCCGCGCTCCGGTGGTTGTCGCTGCCGGGTGCACTTGTCGGCGGGAAAAGGTCTGATCGGGTGAGGCGGAGGTCGGCCGGGTGCTTCCATTCGACGGCCCATCGGTCGGGGGAGCCGAAACCGGTAGGCCAGCATTCGCCCGGGCTGTCATCCCGGGTGGCGGCCAGGATCCGGGGGGCCGGCTGGCCGTTGACGGCGATGATTTCCGACCCGGGCGGCGGTGCCCCGGGCTGGTCGTCGCTGGAGATAACGATCATCCGGCCTTCCACCGCAGTGACACAGAAAGGCGGGCGGGGGGCAAGGGCGTCGGCTAGGGCGGGCCGGGCCGGGACGGATGCCAGGATAAGGGCGGTGAGAAAGTGGGGAACGCGCATCAGGGGCCTCAGGGTCCATGCGGCCGGCGTCGCCCGGCCTTGTGGCCCAGCTAGACGGCCTCGCCGCCGGCCGTCGCCTCATTCCCCGTAAATCCACCGTTTTCCGGATTTTGAGCCGCACGCCAGCCGCTGGGGCTCATGCCCGTGCGTTCGCGGAACACCCGGTTGAAGCTGGCCTTGGAGGCGAAGCCGCAATCCAGCGCCAGGGCCAGCATCTCGCCGGGCTCGGCCTGGCGCAGGCGGGCCTGGACCGCTTCCACCCGCAGGCCGTTGATCAGGCCGCTGAAGGTGCAGCCCAGGCCCTGGTTGATGGCGCGCGACAGATAAGTCTCGTTGGTGCCCAGGCGCTGCGCCACCTGGGGCAGGGTCAAGTCCGGTTCCCGCCACCAGCCTGCCTGGCGGATGGCGGCGCGCCAGCGGTCCGCCTGGACCGTCCAGTCGCGGTCGCGCGGGGGCTTTGGCGTACCGGTGATCGGGGGCGGGACGGCGCGGCCGGCCTGCCGCCAGCCCTCCAGGCCCAAGCCCAGGATGATGGCGGCGAACGCCAGGTACTGCGGGAAGCGGTCATGGTAACTGAGGGGGACCAGCAGGCTGTCGATCGCATCGAAAGCCACCGCCACCAACAGCCACAACGCCAGGGCCGCCAACAGGGTACGCAGCCAGGGGTGGCCGGGTTGGCGGAGCCGGAGGGCGGCCACCAGGTAGACGGCCAGCGACAGGGTGGCGGCCCAGGTCTGCACCGGGTCGATCCAGCGGACGTGGACGGTGTCGTTCCATCGCATCTTGGCCGCCAGCGGCAGGGCGAAGGCCCACAGGGTGTAGGCCAGGTTCAGGGCGGCGGGGGCGAAGTGCCAGGCCCAGCCGCGTGGCAGGTGCGGTGCCGCCAGCCGCCGTACATACAGGTAAAGCAGCGGCCCGGTGGCCAGGCCCAGGTTGAAGGGGGCGAAGGATAGCCAGGGATAGATGTCGTAAAAGCCGGCGTAACCCAGGACGTAGGGCATCAGGCGCAGCACCGCCACGCCCAGCAGGGCCGCCAGCAGGCGGTTGGCGGTGCGGTTGCCGGGGGCGGCCAGCAGCAGCAGGGCCACCAGCGCGCCGAAGCCGGCCGCCATGCCCAACATCGTACTCCAGGGACCGAAGCGGATCATGGCGCCTCCGCCGGACAATCTAGGGGCGAACGCGCCTCATCAGAAGCGCATTCGGCTACAAATCCGCCCGCCATGAACGGCGGCCATGGACGCGGCGTCCCCGGCTGCCCTACGGTCGCCACGATCGGCGTCATAGTGTCGCTGGTACGAAATTCCCAACCCGGCGGCCCTTTGAGGTGCCGCCCAAGCATCGGAAGAAATGAGGGCCATCATGAAGCGCTCTTCCCGTCTCATCGCCGCCGCCGCGACCGCCGTCGTGGCTTTGGGCGCCACCGTTCCCGCCTGGGCGGAGCCGCCGCCCTGGGCCGAGGCGTCGGGCTATCGTTATCATGACGACCGCCGTGGGGACGATCACCGGGGTGATGACCGCCGGTATGATGACCATCGGGGCGACGATCATTGGCGCGACGACCATCGCGGCCCGCCGGCCCATTACGTCGACCACCGCTCCGCCCACTATCGCCAGTTCTACGGCGCGGACGTGGGCATCGACGCCGGCCGCTGTGACCGTGGCGCCGTCGGCATCAACCTGGGCACGGTGGTGGGCGCCCTGCTGGGCGGCATCGCCGGATCGCAGTTCGGCCACGGCGGCGGCAAGGCGGCCATGACCGGCGCCGGCGTGCTGCTGGGCGCCCTGGCGGGCAACGCCGCCTTCAACCGCATGGACGACAGCGACCAGGGCTGCTTCGCCCAGACCATGGAAAAGGCGCCGGACGGCCAGCCCATCGTCTGGAACAACCCCGACAACGGCGCCCAGTACCAGATGACCCCGGTCAAGACCTGGGAGGAATCGCCCGACAACTACTGCCGCGAATACCAGAGCGTGGCCACCGTCGGCAGCCGCCCGCAGACGGTCACCGGCACCGCCTGCCGCCAGCCCGACGGCCAGTGGAAGATCGTGAACTGATACGCGTGGGCCTTCGTCGATGAGGGCGAAGGCCCATTTCGCTCATGCGAAGCCGTGCCGTTTCAGCCAGCGGCGATAGAGGTCCGGCCAGGGTTCGGCGGAGCGGCCCTCGATGCTGCGCAAGGCGAAGCCGTGGCCGCCCGATTCGAAGACATGCATTTCGGCCGCCACGTCCTGGCGGCGCAGGGCCTGGAACATGGCCAGGCTGTTGCCCACCGGCACGGCGCCGTCATCGGCGGCGTGGACCAGGAAGGTGGGGCAGGTGCCGGTGCGCACGTTCTGGTCCGGTGAATAGGCCGTCACCTGTTCCGGCGTGGGATGGGCGCCCAGCAGCTGTTGCTTCGACCCCGGGTGGGTCAACCCGTCCTGCATGGAGATGACCGGATAGGCCAGGCCGCCCAGTTGCGGGGCTGCCGGCAGGCTGTCGGCCCCGTCCACCGGGGCGTAGACGGGGGCGTCGTGGCGGGTGATCAGGCTGGCGGCCAGATGGCCGCCGGCGGAAAAGCCCAGGACGCCGATGCGGTTGCCATCCACCGACCACTCCCTGGCATTCTGCCGCAGCAGGCGCATGGCCCGCTGGGCGTCCTGCAACGGCGTGTCGGGTCCCCCCTTCCAGCCGGCGGCCGGCAGGCGGTAGGTCAGTACGGCGGCGTGCAGGCCGCTGCCCGACAGCCAGCGGGCGACGTCGTAGCCCTCCTTGTCGAACCAGACATCGACATAGCCGCCGCCGGGGATCACCAGCACGGTGCCGCGCGGGCCCGGACTGGTGCTGCGGAAAAAGGCCAGGCTGGGGCTGGCCACGGACTCGGCGGTGCGGTCGCTGGGGCCGCCGGCCGGGCCGTGGTCGATCACCAGGTCCTTCACCGTCAGGCCCTCGCCGCCCGGCGGGATGCCGGGCCACAGCGGCACGACCGCGTCCGGCGCCCTGCGCTGCCGGGATAGGCGCACGGCCTCCATCATGCCGGCGTCGTTGGCCGGGCCAACCGGGGCGGCCCCTTGCGCGGCGCCGGCCTCGCGGGTGCCCCGCAACAGGGCGGCGGTGGCCAGGGCCGCGGCGGCGATCCCCCGGCGGCTGATCTGGATGGTCATGTTTTCATTCTCCCTGATGGACGAGAATACCGGCGGCATGAAGCCCTGGCTCATGCCGCCGTAGGCTGCGACCGCAGCCGCCGCAGGTTTCCGGGGAGCGTCAGCGGACTGGAAACCGAGGAAGCCTAGCCGCCGGACGGCGGCGCCCGGCGCTTGAGGGAAAAAGGAAAACTCAGGTGCCGGCCACCGTCATGCCTTCCACCCGGACGGTGGGGCTGTCCACGCCGTGGCGGAATTCCAGGTTGTTGGCTGGCCGCAGGGTCAGGAACATGTCCTTCAGATTGCCGGCAATGGTGATCTCGGCCACCGGGTAGGCGATCCGGCCGTCCTCGATCCAGAAGCCGGAGGCGCCGCGGCTGTAGTCGCCGGTGATGCCGTTGACCCCACTACCCATGAGGGAGGTGACGTAGAAGCCGCTGCGGATGTCGGCCAGCAGTTCCTCCGGCGTCTCATCGCCCGGCGCCAGGTAGACGTTGGTGGCGCCGGGGCCGGGCGGGCCGCCGGTCCCGCGTGAGCCGTGGCCGGTGGAGGTCAGGCCCAGCTGACGGGCGGAGCGGCAGTCCAGCAGCCAGGTGGTCAGCACGCCGTTGTCGATCAGGTTGCGGCGCCGGCCCGGTTGGCCTTCCGCGTCGAAGGGTTTGGAGCGCAGGCCGCGCCGGATGTGTGGGTCGTCCACGATGGTGATGGTGGGGGCGAAGATGGTTTCGCCCATCTTTTCCTTCAGGAAGCTGGTGCCGCGCGCGATGGCGGCACCGGAGATGGCGCCCGTCAAATGGCCCACCAGCCCGCCGGCGACGCGCGGGTCGAACACCACGGGTACCGCCTGGGTCGCCACCTTGCGCGGGTTCAGGCGCGCCACCACGCGTTCACCGGCACGGCGCCCGATGGTGACAGGCGACTCCAGGTCACCGGCGTAGACGGTGGAGTGATAGTCGTAGTCCCGTTCCATGCCCGTGCCGCTGCCGGCCAGGACGGAAACGGACAAGCTGCGGCGGCTGACGCTGTAGCCGCCGGAAAAACCGTTGCTGGCCGCCAGTGTGACGGTGGAGCGTGACCAGCCGGCGTCCGCCCCTTCGGAATTGCTGACGCCGGGCACGGCCAGGGCCGTTTCCTCCAGCTCCGCGATCTGGGCCAGCAGGTCCTCCGCCACCGGTTCGGACGGGTCGCACAAATCCAGGTCGGGCCAGTCGCGGGCCAGGCTGTCGGGGTCGGCCAGGCCGCAATAGCCATCCTCCGGCACCAGCCGGGCCATGGCGACGGCACGTTCCGCCAGTTCCTTCAGCATCGCCGGGCTGCGGTCGGTGGAGGAGACGATGGCCTGGCGCTTGCCCACGAAGACGCGCAGGCCCAGATCGCCCGATTCGGCGCGTTGCACCTCCTCCGGCTTGCCCAGGCGCTGGCTCATCGACATGGACGCGCTGTCGACCAGCAGGGCGTCGGCGGCGTCGGCACCCGCCTTGCGCGCCAGGGTCAACAGGTCGTCCAGGATGCTGGCGGCGGTGGCGTCGGGGGGAAGGGGCGGCATGCGGCGCAGGCTCCGTCTTTCTTATCAGATGCGGAAATACTGTAGCGCTTGGGGTTAGCAGGATGCCAGCGGCGTGGGAACCCGGCCATTCGGCGACCGTCCCGGAGAAATGTTTCCCAACTGCAACCGGGCGGGCGATTGAAACGGATTGTTTCGCGGCGGGGCGGTCACCGACATGAGGTGGTTACGGGGCCGGCTCAAGATCGCCCGTGCCGATGCTGCGGGCCGCCCCGTTCGCCGCATCCGGCCGGTCCGGATCGAAGGCATGCCGGGGATCTGCCTCCCCCCGTCGATCCGGTGCCTTGCCGTCACCCCCGTGCCCCGGGGAACGGCGGAATGTCGTCCATCTACCCTTCGCAGGGCCGTGGGGCACCAACCCCCACGGCCCTACTTCTTTGCGTCCGGACATGATAGGACCACCGGGACGTGCTTGGGCGTTGACAATGCAATGCCCGCACGTACGCTGAAACCGATTTCATATCCCGGATCCGCCCTTGCCCCTGGACCCCACGGTGCTGCTGCCCCATCTCGACGCGCTGCTGGACGGCGCGGTGATGACGGCCGAGGTGTGCGCGCTGGGGATCGCGGGGGCGTTCACGCTGGGAACGGGGGTGGGGCTGGCGGCGGTGTCGCGACGCTGGCCCGGCCGGCTGGCGCGGCTGTACGTGGACGTGTTTCGCAACGTGCCCTTCATCGTGCAGGTGTTCTTTCTTTATTACGGCCTGCCGGAGGTGGGGGTTTACATCGACGCCTTCCGGACGGGCGCATTGGCGCTGTCGCTGGCGGGGGGCGCCTATGCCTCCGACGTGGTGCGCAGCGGCATCCTGGCCATCGATCCCGGTGTGGTGGAGGCGGCCCGGGTCAGTGGTCTCACGCGCACCGCCACCTTCCGCCTGGTCATCCTGCCCATCGCCCTGCGCACCGCCATCCGGCCCCTGGGTTCCATCTTCGTGAACCTGGTGCTCAGTTCCTCCATCCTGTCGATGATCACCCTGGATGAACTGACGGGCATGGCCAAGGGGGTGGCCGCTGAAACCTATCGCCCGTTCGAGGTCTACGGCTTCCTGCTGGTGGCCTACGCCGTGCTGACCTATGCCGTTTCCCTGGGTATCACCGCGCTGCACTGGCGGTTGAACCGCCACCTGCCCCAGGGAGGGCGGGCGTGATGCGGCACGGTGGCTTCAGTTGGCATGATGTGGTGCTGGTGGGGCAGGGGCTGGGCGTCAGTCTGGCGCTGTTCCTGGGCACTTTCGCCGTGGGTTTGGTCCTGGGCTCGGCGGCGGCGGCCGCGCGGCACTTCCGCGTGCCCGTGGTGGGGGCGTTCCTGCATGCGCTGCTGGAGCTGCTGCGCAATTCGCCCGTGCTGGTCCAGCTGTTTCTGGTGTTTTTCGGCGTGCCGGCGCTGATCCACATGGCGCTGACCCCGGTCGTGGCGGCCGGCCTGACCCTGTCGGCCAACACGGCGGCCTTCGTCTATTTCATCGCCCTGGCCGGCCTGGACGCGGTGGCGGGCGACCAGGTGGAAGCGGCACGGGTCAGCGGCCTCAACCGCCGGCAGATCCTGCGCCATGTGCTGCTGCCGCAGGCGGCGGCCTTCGCCGTGGGCCCGCTGGTGGGGCTGGCGGTCAACCAGTTGCAGGTGACCTCGCTGGTGTCCGTCATCGGCGTGGTGGATCTGACCAAGGCCGGCGACATCCTGAACCTGCGCACGCTTCGCCCCTTCGTGGTGTGGACCCTGGTGGGCGCGCTTTATTTCGCGGCGGCCAAGGCGGTGGCGCTGCTGGGTCATTACTGGGAAGGGCGGCTGCGGCGGCATGCCGCCCCGCTGGGACTATGAAGGTGGGGCGATGATCCGTGTCGAGGGGGTGGTCAAGCGCTTCGGTGGCCAGACGGTGCTGGATGGCGTCAGCCTGGTGGTGGCCCCGGGCGAGGTGGTGACCATCCTGGGCTCCAGCGGGTCGGGCAAAAGCACCCTGATCCGCTGCATCAACGGGCTGGAGGCTTTGGACGGCGGCCGCATCACGGTGGATGGCCTGGACGTGGCGGCGCCGCGCCAACTGGCCCAGGCGCGGCGCCTGTCGGCCACGGTGTTCCAGCTGTTCAACCTCTACCCCCACATGACCGCGCTGAAGAACGTTACCCTGGCGCCGGAGGTGGTGCTGAAGCGTCCGCGCGCCGAGGCGGAGGCCCAGGGGCGGGACCTGCTGGCCAGCGTGGGCCTGGCCGACAAGGCGGACGCCTATCCCGCCCAGCTGTCGGGCGGCCAGCGCCAGCGGGTGGGCATCTGCCGGGCGCTGGCCATGAACCCGCGCTACCTGCTGCTGGATGAGGTGACCAGCGCGCTGGACCCGGAGATGACGGCGGAGGTGCTGGTCATCCTGGCGCGCCTTGCGGTCCAGGGCACCACCATGGTGTTCGTGACGCACGAGGTGGAATTCGCCCGCAACATTTCCACCCGCATCGTGTTCCTGGACCAGGGCCGGCTGGTCGTGGACCTGCCCACCGCCGATTTCTTCGCCGAGGCCGGGGGGCTTGCCCATCCCCGGGTGCGGCAGTTCCTGTCCAAAATGACGCCTGTTGGGGGACCGTCGTGATCCTGATCGCCAATTCCGAGGCCTGGCCCGGCTTCCAGACCACCATAGACCAGTTACGGGCGGGGGAACGGGGGCCGGCGCCCCTGGTGGCCGGCATCGCGCATGTGGAGCGTGAGGCCAGCGTGCGCAGCGTGGGCTACGGCGGCTGGCCCAACATGCTGGGGGAGATGGAGTTCGACGCCGGCGTCATGGACGGCACCACCCGCCAGGTGGGGGCCGTGGGCGCGCTGCGCGACGTGGTGTCGGCCAGTGCGGTGGCGCTGGAGGTGATGCGCCGCCTGCCGCACATCCTGCTGACCGGCGACGGCGCCCGCCGCTTCGCCCTGGAATGCGGCTTCCAGGTGGAGCCCACCCTGCTGGACGAGTCGCGCCGGGTGTGGTGGGAACGGCTGGAAAAGGAACTGTCGCCGGCCGACCTGGCGGCCTTCCCCAACATCCCCCTGGCGCCGCTCAGCCGCACCATCACCGATCCCGAACGGGTGCGCGACACCACCGTGTTCCTGGGCCGCGACATGGGCGGCGGGCTGCATGCCGCCACCAGCACGTCGGGCTGGGCGTGGAAGTACCCCGGCCGCCTGGGCGATTCGCCCATCGCCGGCGCCGGTTTCTACGCCGATAGCCGCTTTGGCGCCGCCGCCTGCACCCACACCGGTGAGATGACGGTGCGCTGCGGCACCGCGCGGTCCATCGTGCTAGCCCTGCAACTGGGCCGGACGCTGCGCGAGGCGGTGGACATGGCGGTGGCCGACCTGGCCCAACTGGACGAAGGTTTCCTGGCCGGCGTGGTCATCCATGCCTTGGATGCCCACGGCAACCATGAGGTCGTCAGCTTCCGCTGCGGCCCCGCCATCCGGTATTGGTACTGGGACCCGTCGCTGCCCGCGGCGGAGGAACGCACCGCCCGCGTCGCCTGATGATCCGGAGATCCTCCATGCTGCGTAAGCTGTTGTCCTGCCTGGCCGTCCTGCTGATCGTCACGCCCGCCTGGGCCGGCAAGCTGGAGGATATCCGCCAGCGCGGCGTGCTGCGGGTGGGCGTATCGCTGGGCGGGGAGCCCATCGGCTTCCGGGATGAGCGCAACGCGCCCGCCGGCTACGACGTCGATGTGGCCAAGCGCCTGGCGGACAAGCTGGGCGTGTCGGTGGAATATACCGACGTGTCCGGCGACGCGCGGGTCAGCATGCTGGTGTCGGGCCAGATCGACGTGGCGGTGGCCAACCTGACGGCCACGCCGGAACGGGCGCGCGCGATATCCTTCACCATCCCCTACAACCGCGTGGGCCTGCGCGTCATCGTGCAGAAAAGTGCCGGCATCAACCAACTGTCGGACCTGGTGGGCCGGAAAGTGGTGGTGGGCCGGGGCACCACGGGCGACGCCTTCCTGCGCCAGGCGGTGCCGGGGGCGAAGCTGGTCTATACCGACACCTTCGCGCCCGACGGCGTGCTGCTGCTGACCCAGCGGCGGGTGGATGCTGGCATTGAGGATTCGTCCATGATGGATTACCTGGCCAGCACCACGCCCAGCCTGAAGACCCTGCCGGATCTCTATTCCAACGCCCCCATCGCCATCGGCCTGGCCCAGGGCGATCCGGATTTCCTGCGCTGGCTCAACGGCTTCGTCACCGACTACATCAAGTCCGGCGCCTATGAGGCCAACTACCGCAAATGGTGGGGCAAGGACGCCGCCGTGCCGATGCTCAACCCGTAAGCCGCGGGTGGAAGCGGGTGGGCAGGGTCAGCGGCCAGGGGCCCGTGGCACGGCCCGTCAGCACGGCGATGACCGCATCGACATAAGCCTGCTTGTCATAGCCGATGGAGGAGATGGGGTAGGCGTCGAAATCCGTCAGCGACAGATTGTCGAAGCCGTACAGTCGCGTGGCCGTTGGACGTCCGTCCGGAAACTCCGCCCGCAGGCGGTCCAGCACGCCCATAGCCATGGCGTCTGAGGTGCAGAACACCGCGTTCGGCCGGGCACCGGCGGCCAGCGTGGCGCCGGCCTGCCGCCCGCTGGCGTAGGAATAATCGCCCTGCAGCGTGGTGGTCAGCCGGATGCCGTGGGCGGTCAGCGCCGCGTGGTAAAGGCGGATGCGTGCTTGCTCAAGGGCGGAGGTCGGGCGGCCGGTCACCAGGGCGGCCGAGCGCACGCCCCGGGATGCCGCATGGGCCACCGCCTCGCGGATGCCCACGCCCTCGTCCGGGATGACGGCGGGGGAGGATTGGTCGTGCCGGCCGTTCAGCATCAGCACCTGGTCGCTGCGGAACAGCGTGCGGGCGGTGGCGGCGTCGGCGAAGTCGGAAAAGACGATGGCCGCGTCCACATGATAGGCCACACCGGTGCGCAGGAAGGATTCCACCCGGTCGCTGGACCCGACGCGGATGAAGATCACCTGCTTGCCCGTGGCCTGCACGGCGGCCAGCAGGGGGTCGAACAGGTCCAGGTCGCTCAAATCATGGATATGGTTGACGACGACAGCCACCAAGTTGACGCTTTTGGTGGTCAAGCTGCGGGCCAGTAGGTTAGGACGGAATCCCAGTTCTCGTGCGGCTTGCAGCACGCGTGCCTTTTTCTCGGCCGACACCGGGCGCTGTTCATCCGACAGGGCCCGTGACGCCACCGCCCGCGACACGCCGGCCCGCTCGGCCACGTCGCTGATGGTGGGGTTGGCCGGCAGGGGTAAACCCGTGCGGTCGCTGGTATCCTCTTTCACGTTAGGCTCGTCCAATCCAGGCATATCCCCCACCCCCTGATCGCCTTTAAATCGCCGCGCCCACCGATTCTGGTTCAGTCCCATCAAAACCAGGCTTCGCCACGAAAGAAGATTTCAATCTTGATATACTGTTTCGATATCGGCGGGTCATTCATTTCCCTGGGGGTAGCCAGTACAGATGTCGCCTCGACAGGCCGCGTGGATGTGGTGGGGCGTGTGCCCACGCCGGCGCGCGACCATGCCGATTTCGTCGCGGCCCTGGCCGATTTGATCGCCCAGGCACCGGGTCCCGCCGGTGCGCCGGTGGCCCTGGCGCTGGCCGGCAGCGTCGACCCCGCCACCGGCATCGCCAGCTGCGCCAACATCCCCTGCCTGACGGGCCGCCCCCTGGTGGCCGACCTGGCCGCGGCCCTGCGCCGCCCGGTGGTGGTGGCCAACGATGCCGCCTGCTTCGTGCTGGCGGAGGCGACGGTGGGCGTGGCGCGCGGCCAGGACGTGGTGTTCGGCATCATCCTCGGTACCGGCGTGGGCGGCGGCCTGGTGGTGGACGGGCGGCTGGTGCGCGGTGCCGGCGGCGTCATCGGCGAATGGGGCCATGGCGCGGTGCTGAAGCAGATCGCCGGCGATCCCCCCGTCACCTTGGCGCGCCTGCCCTGTGGCTGCGGTCGCGCGGGCTGTGTCGATACGGTGGGCGGCGCCCGTGGCCTGGAACGGCTGCACCAGGCGCTGCACGGCGTCCAGCTGGACAGCCACGCCCTGCTGAACGCCTGGGGTGACGGCGAGACAGCGGCGGTGTGCACCATCCAGATCTACCTGGACCTGGTGGCCGATCCGCTGGCGGTAGTGGTGAATGCCATCGGCCCGGGCTTGGTGCCGGTGGGCGGCGGGTTGTCGTCCAATCCCGCCCTGATCGCCGCATTGGACCGGACGGTGCGCGACCGCATCCTGCGGCCCACGACCGGGCCGCTACTGGTGCCCACGGTGCTGGGCGGCCGTGCCGGCCTGCTGGGGGCGGCCATCCTGGGACAGGCCTGGTTGAATGCTAACGGTGGGGAAGGGGGGACGCGGGCATGAGCCGGGGGGATCTGCATCGCATGAAGCTTGAGGTGTGCGTGGACAGTCCGGCGGGCGTGGCCGCCGCCATCAAGGGCGGTGCTGACCGGCTGGAGCTGTGCTCCGCCCTGGCGCTGGGTGGCCTGACGCCGTCGCGCGGCCTGATGGCGCTGGCGGCATCCTGCCCCCGGCCGTCCTACGCCATGATCCGGCCGCGCGCCGGCGACTTCGTCTATGGCCGGTCCGACCTGGACGTCATGGGCGACGATATCGACACCGTGCGGGCGCTGGGCCTGTCCGGCGTGGTGCTGGGCGCCAGCCTGCCCAATGGCGAACTGGACGTGGCCGCCCTGTCCATCCTGGTGGACCGAGCCGACGGCCTGGGCAAAACCCTGCACCGCGCCATCGACCTGACCCCCGACCCGATCGAGGCGCTGGAGGCGGCGATCGAGCTGGGCTTCGAACGGGTGCTGACCTCCGGCGGCGCCCGCACGGCGGTGGAGGGGATGGAGACCATCGCCGACCTGGTGGACCAGGCCCAGGGCCGCATCAGCATCATGGCCGGCAGCGGCGTGAACGCCGACAACGCCGTTGACCTGATCCAGCGCACCGGCGTGACGGAGGTCCACGCCTCCTGCGGCATGGCGCCGGCGGTGGTGGATGAACAGCTGGTGCATTTCGGCTTCGTCCAGCGCGGCGCGCGCGAGACGGACGCGGCCACCGTCATGTGGCTGGCCGCGGCGATCCGGGACATCTACTGAGGCGGATCACTGATTCGGAATGTCGTCCCGCATCACGGCTTCATGGTCCCGTGCACCATGAAGGACATGCAGGATCTCGACCGTCCCGGATGTCTGGACCCGGTAATAGATGACGTAGTTCTTGTGCGGAAACCGAAGAAGACCGGCGGCGATATGGTCACATCGCTTGCCGCTCGCCGGAAACTGCGCCCGTCGTCGGCACGCCGCTTCCAATCCCTCGACAAAGGCCAAGGCCCGGTCGGGATTGTCATCTGAAATGAAGTCGGCGATGTCATCGAAATCGCGGCGAGCGAAGGGATGAAAGATCACTGGCCGCATGCGCTTCAGCGGCTCTGCGCCTTTTTCTTTGCCAAGATGCGCGCCTTCGCCTCGGCGAAGACTACATCTGCCGGAATACCAGGCAGGCCATCATTCATCCGGGCGTGCACCAACGCTTGAAGGTGTGCGTCCTCTTCCTCCTCCGTCGCGTCAATCACCCTTACCTCCACCCGGCGGTTGCCGGCGAAGGGCGCGAGTTCGTCTGACAGTTTGTCGACGGTGGTACGGATGACGGTTCCAGCCATGCCTATAGTTTACGCCGCAGGCGGCCGTCGCACCAGTGGCAAGCCTCACTTCCAGATCGGCTTGCCACTGCCCGGCAGGCCGTAGCTGGCCCATTTGCGGGTGACCTCGTCCACCACCGACTGGTCCATGGCGATCTTCTCGCCCCATTCGCGGTGGGTTTCGGGCGGTAGCTTGTTGGTGGCGTCCAGGCCGACCTTGCCGCCTAATCCTGACTCGGGGCTGGCGAAGTCCAGGTAATCGATGGGCGTGCCCTCGATGACGGTGATGTCGCGTGCCGGGTCCATGCGGGTGGACACGGCCCACATCACGTCCTTCCAGTCCCGCGCGTTGATGTCGTCGTCCACGACGATCACCCACTTGGTGTACATGAACTGCCGCAGGAAGGACCATACGCCCATCATCACGCGCTTGGCGTGGCCGGGGTAGGCCTTGCGCATCGACACCACGGCGATGCGGTAGGAACAGCCCTCCGGCGGCAGCCAGAAATCGATGATCTCCGGGAACTGCTGGCGCAGCAGGGGGATGAACACCTCATTCAGCGATTCGCCCAGCACCGACGGTTCATCCGGCGGGCGGCCGGTGAAGGTGGACAGATAGATGGGGTCGCGGCGCATGGTGATGGCCGTGACCTGGAAGACGGGGAAACGCTCCACGGAGTTGTAATAGCCGGTGTGGTCGCCGTAGGGCCCCTCGTCCGCGTATTCGTCCAGCGAGACGTAGCCCTCCAGGATGATCTCGGCATGGGCCGGCACCTTCAGCGGCACGGTCTTGCAGTCGACCAGGTCCACCTTCTTGCCGCGCAGCAATCCGGCGAACTGGTATTCCGACAGCGTCTCCGGCACCGGGGTCACCGCCGCCAGGATGGTGCCGGGGTCCGCACCCAAGACCACGGCGGCGGGCAGGGGCTCGCGCTTGCCGGCCTCTTTCCAGCGGTGGTGGTGCTGTGCCCCGCCGCGGTGCTTCAGCCAGCGCATGATGGTGCGGTCGCGGCCCAGCACCTGCATGCGGTAGATGCCCAGGTTGAAGCTGTCCTCCGCCAGGCCGTCCTTGTCGTTGGCGGTGGGGCCCTGCGTCACCACCAGCGGCCAGGTGATCAGCGGCGCCGGTTCCCCCGGCCAGCAGCTCTGGATGGGCAGGCGGCCCAGATCCACCTGGTCGCCGGTCAGCACCACCTCCTGGCAGGGCGCCGTTCCCACCGTGCGCGGGCGCATGGACAGCACCGTCTTCATCAGCGGCAGCATTTCCCAGGCGTCGCGCAGGCCCTTGGGCGGCTCCGGCTGCTTCAGGAAGGCCAGGGTCTCCCCCACCTCGCGCAGTTGATCCGGTTCGCGGTCCATGCCCCAGGCCACGCGCTCCACCGTGCCGAACAAATTGACCAGCACCGGCATCTCCGACCGGGTACCGTCCGCCTTGGTCACGTTCTCGAAGATCACGGCCGGTCCGCCCTCGGCCAGCAGGCGGGTCTGGATCTCGGTCAGTTCCAGGACGCTGGAGACGGGGGTCTTGACCCGCACCAGGCGGCCGGCCTGTTCCAGCCGGTCGATGAAGTCGCGAAGGGAGGCGTAGGGCATGGGGGTTCGTCCGAAACGGTCAGGCGCCAAGTTCTTGTTCAGCGAGCAGATTCCGCTTCAAGGCGATTCCGCCTTTCCGCGATCTGCTCTAAAAGGAGCGGATACGGGCCTATCAGGTCAAGGGGCTGGCTCAACCCGCCACACCACGGTGTCGCGATGGGTGTGGTCTTCCAGTTCCAGGGTGGTGGGCACGCGGTACGTGGCCAGCGCCGTCAAGCCGGCCTTGGGCAGGTAGGTGCGGCCGGGATCGCCCATCAGCACCAGGATGCCCTGGCCCGCCAGGGCGCGCAGCCAGGCGATGACCCGTTCCGCCATGGGGCGCTCGTAACAGACGTCGCCCACCAGCACGACGTCGATGTCCGGCAACGCCTGGCCGACGATGTCGCGTTCCTCCGCGGTTACCGTCACGCCGTTCAGGGCGGCGTTCAGACCGATGGCGGCGATGGCGTAGGCGTCGATCTCCACGGCGGAGACCTGGACGGCGCCGGCCTTGGCGGCGGCGATGGCGATCAGGCCCCCGCCGGCGGCGAAGTCCAGCACGCGGCGGCCCCGCACCAGCCCGGGATGGTCCAGCACGTGACGGGCCACCGCCTGGCCGCCGGCCCAGGGGAAGGCCCAGAAGGGTGGGGGCAGGTCCTTGGCCGCCAGCGTGTCCTCCGTCGCCTGCCACAGCGGCGTGATCTCGGTGGCGGTCAGCAGGGTCAGTTCCGGCACCAGGGCCGGGGCTTCGGGGGCGGTGTTGGCGCGGATGAAGGTGGCGCGATCCTGGGGCGGGGGCCTCACCGGGCCACTGCCATGCCCAGGATGATGAAGGCCAGCAGCACCCAGCCGGCGATGCGGGCGGCGCGGAAGGCCGCCAGGCTGTCCGCCGGATCCTCCGGCCGCCACATCCAGGCCTGGCGCATCAGCATCGCCCCGGCGATCAGTACGCCCAGATAGGCCAAGGTGTGGATGCCGGTCGGCAGCAGGGCCAACAGCCACAGCACAGTGGCGCCGATGTAGAAGCCCAGGATCCAGCGTTTGGAGGCCGCACCCAGCCGCAGGGCGGTGGACTTCACCCCCACCTTCACGTCGTCCTCACGGTCCTGGTGGGCGTAGATGGTGTCGTAGCCCAGGGTCCACAGGATGCCGCCGATATACAGCAGCACCGGCGGCCAGCCGAGTGTGCCCTTGACCGCCACCCAGCCCAGCAGCGCCCCCCAGTTGAAGGTCAGGCCCAGGAAGGCCTGGGGCCACCAGGTGACGCGTTTCATCAGCGGATATGCCGCCACCAGCACCAGGGACGCCGCCCCCATGATGATGGTTGCGCCGTTCATCTGCACCAGCACGCCCAGGCCCACCAGGCATTGGGCGACCAGGAAGGCGATGGCCTGGGGCACGCTGACGGCACCGCTGGGGATGGGGCGCACACGGGTGCGTTCCACCAGCGCGTCGTACTTGCGGTCCAGGATGTCGTTGATGGTGCAGCCGGCGCCGCGCATGACCACGGACCCGATGCCGAACAGCACCATCAGCCACAGGTTCGGCAGGTGTCCGGGCTCCGCCGCCAGGGCGATGGACCACCAGCCGGGCAGCAGCAGCAGCCAGGTGCCGATGGGCCGGTCCAGCCGCGCCAGCCGGGCATAGGGCCGGGCGGGGGGCGGCAGGTGGCGGTCGATCCAGTCGCCCCGGCGGATGTCGGTATGGCCGGCGGCGGTTTCGCTGTGCATGGGTGCCTCGGGTGGCGGGCGGCGGGGGCGCGCCCCTGGTGGCTGGGACCTTAACGGGAAGCGGGCTGGCGGTCACGCGCCGCCGCATGGGGGCGGCGGACAAGCCGCAGGTCGGGCAGCGGCCGGAAAATGCTGGGCAAAACCCAGGAATGTTAAATGGGTACAATGGACAAAGGCACAAATGTTCCGCATCTAGACCTTTCCCGTTCCCCTTATCCGTTTCATGAACGACCCATGGCCGATCGTCCCCGTACACGTTTGCACCTTGACGCTTCGCTGGCCGCCGGCCTGTCGGCGCCGCTGTCGGGCGATCAGGCGCATTACCTGCGCGGCGTGTTGCGCCAGGCGTCGGGCGACCGGGTGCTGGTCTTCAATCGCGACGGCGGCGAATGGCTGGCGGAGATCGCCACCCTGTCCAAGTCCGGCGGCACCCTGACCCTGCTGGAACAGACCCGCCCGCCGGAAGGCGACGGGCCCGACGCCTGGCTGCTGTTCGCGCCGCTGAAGGGCGGGCGCACCGAATATGTGGTGGAAAAGGCGACGGAGCTGGGTGTGGCGCGGCTGGTGCCGGTGCTGACCCGCCGGGGTGATGTGCCCCGCGTCAATCTGGACCGGCTGTGCGCCAATGCGGTGGAGGCGGCGGAGCAGTGTGAGCGCCTGTCCGTGCCCGAGGTCGCCCCGCTGGCCGATCTGGCGACGATCCTGGCGGATTGGCCCACCAACCCCCGGACCCGCGACCGGACGTTGTTCGTGGCGGCGGAGGCGGGCGCCGCCCAGCCCCTGGCCGCGGCTGTGACGGCGGCTACTGCGACCGGGCGCCCGGTGGCGTTCCTGGTGGGTCCGGAGGGGGGCTTCCATTCCGGTGAGCTTGACCAGCTTGCCAAAACACCCTTTGTTGTTCCGGTCGGACTGGGTCCCCGCATCCTGCGGGCGGACACGGCCGCCTTCGCCGTGCTTGCCGTCTGGCAGGCGCTGGCGGGCGACTGGACCGCGGCGCCGGGTCAGGATGCCCGTCCGCCGTTTCGCTGAGTGCCTGTTTCCAATCCGCCCGCCCGCTCCGTCACGAATTGCCAAGCCTTGTGAAGAAGGACCGACCTGATGTCTGCGCCGCCTAATAGCCAGGGTGCCCCCATCACCGACCGCCGGCAGCTGGTCGAGTAACCTGGAGCAGGGCAACAAGCCGGCCGACGCGTGGCGCATCGGCACGGAACACGAGAAGTTCGCCTTCCGCCTGGGCGACAACCGCCCGCTGCCCTATGAGGGGGAGCAGGGCATCGGCCGCATCCTGAACGAGATGGCGTCCCGCTTCGACTGGACCCCGGTGAAGGAGGGCGAGAACGTCATCGCCCTGATCAAGGGCCAGGCCAGCATCACCCTGGAACCCGGCGGCCAGTTCGAACTGTCGGGCGCGCCGCTGTCGACCATCCACCAGACCTGCGGCGAGGTGTCGGAACATCTGGCCCAGGTGCGCGCCATCGGCGCCGACCTCGGCATCGGCATGATCGGCCTGGGCTTCAATCCGAAGTGGAAGCGGGAAGACATCCCCTGGATGCCCAAGGGCCGCTACCGCATCATGCGCGACTACATGCCCAAGAAGGGCACCATGGGCCTGGACATGATGACCCGCACCTCCACCGTGCAGGTCAACCTGGACTACAGCTCCGAAGCCGACATGGTGAAGAAGTTCCGGGTCAGCCTGGCCCTGCAGCCCATCGCCACGGCCCTGTTCGCCAACAGCCCCTTCCGGGAAGGCAAGCCTAACGGCTTCCAGAGCCTGCGCAGTCATGTGTGGACCGACACCGACCCCGACCGCTGCGGTGACCTGCCCTTCGTGTTCGAGGACGGCTTCGGGTTCGAGCGCTACGCCGACCATGCGTTGGACGTGCCCATGTACTTCGCCTACCGCGACGGCACCTACATCGACGCGTCGGGCCAGAGCTTCCGTGACTTCCTGGCGGGCAAGCTGCCGGCCCTGCCGGGACAGCAGCCGCTGATCACCGACTGGGTGGACCATCTGACCACCCTGTTCCCGGAGGTGCGGCTGAAGCGTTTCCTGGAGATGCGCGGCGCCGACGGCGGCCCGTGGGCGCGCCTGTGCGCCCTGCCGGCACTGTGGGTGGGCCTGCTGTACGACACCACTGCGCTCGACGCCGCCTGGGACATGATCAAGGACTGGACGGAGGAAGAGCGGGCGCAGTTGCGCAACAACGTGCCGCGCCTGGGCCTGGATACCCCGTTCCGGGGTGGCACCGTGCTGGACCTGGCGCGGCAAACCGTCGCCATCTCCCGCGCCGGCCTGGACGCCCGCGCCCGCATGGCCGGCATGGGCGACAACGAAAGCCACTTCCTGGATACGCTGCAGGAAATCGTGGACAGCGGCATCTCACCCGCCACGGAACTGCTGAATAAGTTCAACGGCGAATGGGGCGGCGATATCGACCGCGTCTATGCCGAATACGCTTATTGAGATCGCGGGCTGAAGCCCGGCTGAAAATAACGACGCCGCCCGGCTTCCCCCTGGAGCCGGGCGGCGTTTTCGTTTTCAAAGCCCGCAGATACTGGGCGTGATCACGACCCTGGCGGCCGGCCCTGCTGCGGACGGTTCAGGATGTCCTTCGCGTCGGCATGCCCGCCGGTGTTGCAGGAACCACCCAGGCGGCTGCCGGTATTGACGCAATAACGCTGGGCGTTATTGGCCGCCTGCGCCGCGGCGGTGGCATCGGCCGGGTTGTCCGGTTTGGTCTGGCAGCCGGCGGTCATCAGCGCGAGACCGAAGCTTGCCGCGAGAATCAGGTGAGTACGCATGAAGCCCCCATGTTGGACGCAAAAAAGCAACTGTATGATTTATGCGCACTAATGCCGCACCTGCAACCGTCGTTCTGATCGGAAGGGTTGCGTTATTGCAACCGGTTTCCGTCCAGCCCTGCGCGGCAAGCAGGCGTGCCCGAGCACGGGTGCGCTTTGTGGGCGAATGCTCGCAGATCGGTGGGGGGAATGCATGCGGATTTTATCATGCAAGTCTGTCCTGCCGCCGTTTCTGGCGGAAATATACAAGTCTGAAAGAGGGCTGGGGCTGATCAAACGCCCGGGCGGACGTGTCCATAAGCGCGGGCCAGCCAGGCGGCGACTTCCGGGGTCACCTCATCCGCTGTCTTCAGTGGGATGCGCCAGGTGATGCGGTCGGACGGATCGCCGGTCCTGACCGCCACCATCGCCGGGTGCGGATCGGACAGGGGGGCGTGGCCCAGCGCCAGGCCCAGATCGATGCGGCCTTTGCCGGCGGGTTTCGCTTCCGCGAACTTCAGTGCGGCGCTGAAGGAGATCATGGTCGTCAGCACATTGACGCTGACATCGGGGCCCAGTCCCAGGGCCAGGGCCGTCAGCCGGTCGCCCAGGGGACGCAATCCTTCGCGCCCCTGATACAGCCTGTCCAGGCGCTGTTCCGGCCCCAAATTATAGAGGCCGCCTAGGATGTGGGCCGCCAGCACCTGGGCGGTCACCCCGCCCAGGCCGTGCGCCTGCTTCAGCCAGCGGGCGGCGGCCTTGGCGTCCGTCAGCCCCGCCGCCTGGATCAGGGCCGTCCAACCTCCTGCGTCCCTGCCGGTTTTGGCCGGCAGGTTGCGCAGAATGGCGGTCTTCATCTCGTCGGGGCTTTTGCCCATCGCCCGGGAGCCCTCGGCTCAGGCGGCGGCCGTGCCGCCGACGGTCAGCCCGTCGATGCGCAGGGTGGGCTGGCCCACGCCCACCGGCACGCTCTGCCCCTGCTTGCCGCAGACGCCGATGCCCTCATCCAGGCAGCTGTCGTTGCCGATCATGGTGACCTTGGTCAGGGCGTCGGGGCCGTTGCCGATCAGGGTGGCGCCCTTGACCGAGGGGCCGATCTTGCCATCCTCGATCAGATAGGCCTCGGAGGCGGAGAAGACGAACTTGCCGGACACGATGTCCACCTGGCCGCCGCCGAAGTTGACGGCGTACAGCCCGCGCTTGACGGAGGACAGGATCTCCTCCGGCGTGCGGTCGCCCGAGCGCATCATGGTGTTGGTCATGCGCGGCATGGGCACGCTGCTGAAGCCCTGGCGCCGGCCGTTGCCGGTGGGCTTCACCCCCATCAGGCGGGCGTTCATGCGGTCCTGCATGTAGCCGACCAGGATGCCGTCCTCGATCAGGGTGTTGCACTGGCTGGGCGTGCCCTCGTCATCCACGGTGATGGACCCGCGGCGGCCTTCCAGCGTGCCGTCGTCAACCACGGTGACACCGGGGGCGGCCACCCGCTGCCCGATGAGGGAGGAGAAGGCGGAGGTGGACTTGCGGTTGAAGTCGCCCTCCAGCCCATGGCCGATGGCCTCGTGCAGCAGCACGCCGCACCAGCCCGGCCCCAGCACCACCGGCATCTCGCCCGCCGGCGCCGGGATGGCGGCCAGGTTGACCAGGGCCTGGCGCAGGGCCTCGTCCACATGGTGGCGCCAGGTTTCCGGCTGCATGTAACGCTCATACGCCACGCGGCCGCCGGCGCCGTAGCTGCCGGCCTCCATGCGGTCACCCTCGCCCACGACGACGGAGACGTTCAGGCGCACCAGCGGGCGGACGTCGGCCACGCGGTGGCCGTCGGCGCGGATGATCTGTACCGCCTGCCATTCGCCCGACAGGCTGGCGCTGACCTGGCGCACGCGGGGATCGCGGCTGCGGGCATAGGCGTCGATGTCGGCCAGCAGCTTCACCTTGGCCTCGAACGGCACCAGCGACAGTGGGTTGTCGGAGGCGTAGAGGGCGCGGTTGGTGCCCACCGGCGGCTCGGCATAAATGCCGCCGTGGCCGGCCTGCACCGTGCGCACCGTGGCTGCTGCGCGCTTCAGCGCGTCTTCCGACAGGTTGGAGGCGTGGGCGAAGCCGGTGGTCTCGCCGGCGACGGACCGCAGGCCGAAGCCCTGGGTGGTGTCGAACGACGCGCTCTTGAGCTTGCCGTCGTCCCAGAACACGCCTTCGGACTGGGCATATTCCAGGTACAGCTCCCCATCGTCGCCGCCCTTCAGTGCGTCGGCCACGATCGATTCGGTGCGGGTGCGGTCCAATCCGGCCCGGGTGAAAAACAGATCGTCGGTCTGGGCGAGCAGGCTCATGGGTCGGAACTCCGGGTGTCGGGCGGGAAAACGGGGACCGTCATCCCGCGAACAGGCATGCCCATAAGATGGCGCGTCGCCGCCGTTGCCGCCAGGGGTAAAGGCCGCCAGCCCCGCCGGATGCCCGGAAACGGTGGAAAAGATGGGGGTGCCGGCACGGCCAGGCTGTGACGTTTGCCAAAGTGGGCCGCCACCGTAACGGGTTCGGATATCTCATCATTACGCCCTTCGGTGTACGCGTCGGGTGCGGTGCCTGCTTTACGTCAAGGTTTGGGAACGTTATGGTTTGCAACGATACGGGTTGCCTCAACCATCGGGCGCCTGTTGATGCTGGGTCCAAATCCCGGGCAGGCCTTGTTCGCCGACCTCCCCTCCGCATCGCCCGCCGCACCGGGCGTGGGCGCGGGGAAACCAGGTCAGGAACGGGGCCCATAAAGAATATTCGGGAGGATGGGGCGGCATTCAGCGACCGGCGGGCGCCTTCGATGACAGGGAAGGCGGCACCGGCGCGATCCATAGGACGACAATCTTCGGGTGGGGCGCCTGGCGCCCCCGGCAACGAGAGAGTGGTGAGGGATGTCCGTACGCAAGATCGCCGCCGCCTTTGCGGCCCTTATGACGGCCCTGGTGGGGCACGCTTCCATGGCGTTGGCCGACCCGGTGGTCAGCATGCCGGAGGCTGGCAAGTTCGGGATGCAGCACGCCTATTCACCGGTGGCGGTGCAGCTGGAGAGTTTCCACCAGCTGCTGCTCTACATCATCATCGGCATCGTCGCCTTCGTCCTGCTGCTGCTGCTGACGGTGGTCGTCCGCTTCAACCGCCGCGCCAATCCCGTGCCGTCCAAGACCAGCCACCATACGCTGCTTGAGGTGGCATGGACCGTGCTGCCGGTGCTGATCCTGGTGATCGTGGCCGTGCCGTCCTTCCGGGTGCTGTACTACGGTGATCGCACGCCCAACCCTGAGATGACGGTGAAGATCACCGGCCACCAGTGGTACTGGTCCTATGAATATCCGGACAACGGCGACGTCTCCTTCGACAGCAACATCGTCGGTGACGACGATCTGAAGCCGGGCCAGCCCCGCCTGCTGACCGTCGATAATGAGATGGTGGTGCCGGTCGGGACCAACATCCGCCTGCTGCTGACCGGCGCCGACGTCATCCATTCCTGGTTCGTGCCCTCGCTGGCCGTGCAGTTGCACGCCGTGCCCGGCCGCATCAACGAGACCTGGACCCGCGCCGACCAGGAGGGGATCTTCTACGGCCAGTGCACGTTGATCTGCGGCACCAACCACGGCTTCATGCCCATCGTCGTCCATGCCTTGAGCAAGGAGGACTACAAGATTTGGGCGGAGAAGACCAAGACCGCCGGCATCGACGCCGGCCGCGCCTTCCTGGCCACGCTCGACCATTCCAACCAGGCCGACAAAGTCCGCACGGCGGACCAGGCCAACAAGGTCCGCACGGCGTCCGCCGCGGCCGACGCCGCGCGCTGAACCGCCGCCGCACGATCTAGCAAAGGGAACTGGAAATATGGCGCACGCAGCCCACGACACGGCTCACGACGCGCATCACGACCATAAGCCCGGGTTCGTGAAGCGGTGGCTGTTCTCCACCAACCATAAGGACATCGGCACCCTCTACCTGATCTTCTCGGTCATCGCCGGCCTGATCGGGGGCGCCATCTCCGTCATCATGCGCATGGAATTGCAGGAGCCGGGCGTCCAGATCCTGAACCACCTGTCGGCCGACATCGGCCAGCAGTGGAACGTGCTGATCACCGCCCACGGCCTGATCATGGTGTTCTTCGTGGTGATGCCGGCCGTCATCGGCGGCTTCGGCAACTGGTTCGTGCCGCTGATGATCGGCGCGCCGGACATGGCCTTCCCGCGCCTGAACAACATCAGCTTCTGGCTGCTGGTCCCGGCCTTCCTGCTGCTGGTCTCATCCTCGCTGATCGGGCCGGGGGCCGGCACCGGCTGGACCATCTACCCGCCCCTGTCCTCCACCCTGGGGCACAGCGGGCCGTCGGTCGACATGGGCATCTTCGCCCTGCATCTGGCCGGCGCCTCATCCATCCTGGGTGCGGCCAACTTCATCACCACCATCTTCAACATGCGCGCGCCGGGCATGACCCTGCACAAGATGCCGCTGTTCGTGTGGTCGATGCTGGTGACGGCCTTCCTGCTGCTGCTGGCCGTGCCCGTGCTGGGCGGCGCCATCACCATGCTGCTGGCCGACCGCAATTTCGGCACCCACTTCTTCGACCCCGCCGGCGGCGGCGATCCGCTGCTGTTCCAGCACCTGTTCTGGTTCTTCGGTCATCCCGAAGTCTACATCATGATCCTGCCGGCCTTCGGCATCATCAGCCAGATCGTCTCCACCTTCTCCCACAAGCCGGTGTTCGGTTACCTGGGCATGGCCTACGCCATGGTGGCCATCGGCGTGGTCGGCTTCATCGTCTGGGCGCACCACATGTTCACCGTGGGCCTGGATGTCGACACCCGCGCCTACTTCACGGCGGCGACCATGATCATCGCCGTGCCCACCGGCGTTAAGATTTTCTCGTGGATCGCCACCATGTGGGGCGGCTCCATCGACTTCAAGCCGCCCATGGTGTGGGCGATGGGCTTCATCTTCCTGTTCACCGTGGGCGGCGTCACCGGCGTGGTGCTGGCCAATGGCGGCCTGGACGTGATGCTGCACGACACCTACTACGTCATCGCCCACTTCCACTATGTGCTGAGCCTGGGGGCGGTGTTCGCCATCTTCGCGGGTTATTACTACTGGATCGGCAAGATGTCCGGCCGGGAACACCCGGAATGGGCCGGCCACCTGCATTTCTGGACCACCTTCATCGGCGTCAACCTGACGTTCTTCCCCCAGCACTTCCTGGGGTTGCAGGGCATGCCGCGCCGGATCCCGGACTATCCCGACGCCTTCCACATGTGGAACCAGATATCCTCCATCGGGGCGTACATTTCCTTCGGGTCCACCTTGTTCTTCGTCGTGATGGCCCTTTATACCCTGATGTTCGGCCGGCGCGTTGGCGCCGACTACTGGAACACGGGTGAAACGACCCTGGAATGGACGCTGTCCAGCCCGCCGCCGTTCCACCAGTTTGAGGTGCTGCCGCGCATCAAGTGACGAACCCGCGCTGAGGGTGGCATCATCTGCATAGGCGACGACCGCGCGGGAGGGGTGGCTTCCCGCGCGGTTTTGCCTGATTAAAGGCGGTGCCGTTTCCCCGCATGGTGACGGCCTCGTCAGATGAGATGCGAAGACCGATGACCGATACCGCCTTAGAAGGCCAGACTGACAGCGTCCGTACCGACCGCCTGCCGGGGACCGTCGCCGACTACTTCGCCCTGCTGAAGCCGCGGGTCATGTCGCTGGTGGTGTTCAGCGGCCTGGCCGGCCTGGTGGTGGCGCCGGGCAAGCTGCATCCGGTGCTGGCTGTCGTGGCCCTGTTGTGCATCGCCGTGGGCGCCGGTGCCGCCGGCGCCATCAACATGTGGTACGACCGCGACATCGACGCGGTGATGGAACGCACGCGCGGCCGGCCGATCCCGCAAGGGCGGGTGGACGCGGATGAGGCGCTGGCCTTCGGCGTGGTGCTGTCGGTGGCGTCGGTCCTGCTGATGGGCCTGGCGGTCAACTGGGTGGCGGCGGCGATCCTGGGCTTCGCCAACGCCTTCTATGTCCTGGTCTACACCATGTGGCTGAAGCGCCGCACACCGCAGAACATCGTCATCGGCGGTGCGGCCGGCGCCTTCCCGCCCATGATCGGCTGGGCGGCGGTGACGGGCGACGTCGCCATCGGCCCGGTGCTGCTGTTCCTGCTGGTCTTCTTCTGGACGCCGCCGCATTTCTGGGCCCTGGCGCTGTTCCGGCGCGGCGATTACCAGCGCGCCGGCGTGCCCATGCTGCCCGTGGTGGCGGGCGAGGCGGTGACCAAGCGCCATATGCTGATCTACACCCTGCTGCTGGTGCCCATCGCCATGGCGCCGCACTGGTTCGGTGTGGGCGGCATCGCCTATCTGGTCGGCACCACCATCCTGAGCCTGCTGTTCGTCGCCTGCGCCGTGCGCGTCATGCTGGACAAGAGCGGGACCTACCGTGCCGCCAAGCAGATGTTCGCCTATTCCATCCTCTACCTTTTCCTGTTGCTGGCCATCCTGATCGGTGAACGGCTGGTCGCCTGGGTCCTCGCCATCTAAGGGTGTGGCCTATCCTAAGGCCGGGCGGCAGGCTATCCTGGTTCTGCCGTCCATCTTCAGGAACCGTGATCCCACCCCATGGCAAACATCCCCGTTTCCGGTACCCCAGTCTCCGGCACCCCCCAGGCCGAGGCGGCCCCGGCCGCACCCGGAGCCGTCCCGGTTGACCCCGCCGAGCGCGCGCGCCGTCAGCGGTCCAAGAACGTGGCGCTATTCTTGGCGTTGATCGGCTTCGTCGCATTGATCTATGTCGTCGCCATCGTGCGCATGGGCATGAACGCGCCCGGTAATTGACGCGCGCCCACCCCGGGGCCCACACTGCGTGAAGAATCAGGCGGGAAAACCCGCCCCATGGCGAAAGCCAGACAGGGAGACGGACCGCGTGACGACCTCTGCCCCCCCGACTCAACGACCAGATCCCGACGCCCTGGCACGGCGCAACCGTCGCATGCTGGTGGGCGCGCTGGCCTTGGTGGCCGGCATGGTGGGCCTCAGTTTCGCGTCCGTGCCGCTCTACCGCGTTTTCTGCCGGGCCACGGGCTTCGGTGGCACCACCCAGGTGGCGACGCGCGGTGCCGATCGCATCATCGACCGCGTCATGACCGTGCGCTTCGATGCCGTCGTGAACCGCGACCTGCCCTGGCAGTTCCGCCCGGTGCAGAACGCCGTTGATGTCAAGCTGGGGGAGGTGAATGAGGCGCACTTCCGCGCCAAGAACCTGTCGGACCATGCGCTGGTGGGGACGGCCACCTTCAACGTCACGCCCGACAAGGCCGGCATCTATTTCAACAAGATCCAGTGTTTCTGTTTCACCCGCCAGCGGCTGGAACCGGGGCAGGAGGTGGACATGCCCGTCACCTTCTTCGTCGACCCCTCGGTGGCCGACGACCCGCACATGAAGGACGTGGGCGCCATCACCCTGTCCTACACCTTCTTCCGCGCGGCGGATCAGACCGCGGCGGCCGTTCAGGACGCGCCGACACAACCGGCGGCCGCCACGCCTCTCATACCAAAGTCTGAAGCGTTGCCGGGCAATGGCTCGGCCACCGCACAACCTCTGGACGGGGGCGGCAGGAAAGTTTACCAAGGAAGTGTCCAGTCCCCTCCCGGCTGAGGGGGCCCAGGGAGGGCATCACGGACCGGGGCGGCAATGACCGCCGAAATCTGACGACCACGCGTTGTTTTGATCCGAGGGAAACAAAAACATGGCTGAAGTCCAGGCACATTCCGCACCCGGCGACTCTGAAGTCATCAAGCAGCCTTATCATCTGGTCGATCCCAGCCCGTGGCCCCTGGTCGCGGCTGCTGCGGCGGGCCTGCTGACCACGGGGGCGGTGCTGGGCATGCACGGCCACGGCTGGGTGCTGGCCATCGTCGGTTTCCTGGGTGTGCTGGGCGTCATGTTCGCCTGGTGGCGCGACGTCATCGGCGAATCGGTGGTGCGCAAGCTGCACACCCCGGTGGTGAAGATCGGCCTGCGCTACGGCATGTCGCTGTTCATCGCGTCGGAGGTCATGTTCTTCGTGGCCTTCTTCTGGGCCTTCTTCGACACCAGCATCTATTTCAACGAGGCGCAGCAGGTGGCGCGCAGCGCCGCCAACGGCGGCGTGTGGCCGCCCAAGGGGATCGAGTCCATCAACCCCTTCGACATGCCCTTGCTGATGACGGTCATCCTGTTGCTGTCCGGCACCACGGTCACCTGGGCGCACCACGCCCTGATCGAGGGCAAGAACAAGGAGGCGGCGAAGGCCCTGGGCTTCACCATCCTGCTGGGCCTGCTGTTCAGCTGCTTCCAGGCTTATGAGTACTATCACGCGGAATTCGGCTTCGCGCAGAACGCCTATACCGGCGCCTTCTTCATGGCGACGGGCTTCCACGGCTTCCACGTCATCGTCGGCACGATCTTCCTGATCGTCTGTTTCTTCCGTACCCGCGCCGGCCACTTCACACCCAAGAGCCATTTCGGGTTCGAGGCGGCGGCCTGGTACTGGCACTTCGTGGACGTGGTCTGGCTGTTCCTGTTCATCAGCATCTACTGGTGGGGTTCCCTCCCGCGTGGCGGGGTCCCGCACTGACCCGGGCGAATTCGCCTTTGGAACCGGATGCCTCTACCATCGCCCCGATCCTGGCGGGCTTGCGCTGCAAGTGTCCCCGCTGCGGTCGGGGCGATCTGTTCACGGGCTTCCTCACCGTGGCGGACCGCTGCACTGTTTGCGGGCTGGAGCTGGCGCGGGGCGACAGCGGCGACGGGCCGGCCGTCTTCCTGATCTTCCTTCTGGGCTTCATCATCGTGCCCGTGGCCCTGATGGTGTCCATGCGGGTGGACTGGCCCCTGTGGCTGACCGGCATGGTCTGGGGCGTGGTCATCCTGGGCAGCACCCTGGGCCTGCTGCGCCCGGCCAAGGGCGTGGTCTTCGCCCTGCAATACCGCTATCGCCGCGCTGAATTCGACGACCCGGCCGATTCATCTGAGCCCGCGCCGGACGACAGCCACAAGGACTAAGGTCGCATGACGTCTCCGTCCACCACCGTTGCCTCCACCGGACCCGCCGCCGCCAAGGGGCGCCGCCGTTTCCGTCCCACCTTCTGGGGCGGGCTGGTGGCGGGAACGGCCATCGTGTTCATGGTCGGCCTGGGCACCTGGCAGGTGCAGCGGCTGTTCTGGAAACAGGGGATATTGCAGCATATCCAGGACCAGATGGCGGCCGCGCCCACCGACCTGCCGGCCACCATCGCTGATCCGAAGGCTTGGGATTATCGGCGGGTGCGCGTCACCGGCCATTTCCTGAACGATCATGAACTGTACCTGGGCGCCCGCTCACTGAAGGGCGTGCCCGGCTACGACGTGGTCACGCCGCTGGTGCGGGCGGACGGTGGCGGGGTGGTCCTGGTGGATCGCGGCTGGGTTCCGACCCAGGGCAAGGATCCCACCTTGCGGCTGGACGGCCAACTGGCGGGGGAGGTGACGGTGGAGGGGGTGGCCCGCGTGCCGCCGCCGCGCGCCTGGATGCAGCCGGACAACCTGGTGAAGGATAATTTCTGGCTATGGTACGACCTGCCGGCCATGGCGGCCAAGGCCGGCACCGACCTGCCCGAACCCGTGGTGGTGGAGGCGGGAGCCACCCCCAACCCCGGCGGCTTCCCCGTCGGCGGCCAGACCCGCGTCACCGTACCCAACGACCACCTGCAATACGCGCTCACCTGGTACTGTCTGGCCGTCGCCCTGGCCGTCATCGCCTATTTGCGTTTCAGCCGGGTAGAGGCCGAGGCTTGATGCCTAATTCTTAACTCAAATAGCCCGCGACCGCGGGCGCCGGAGATTTCCGGGGAGCCGAAGGCGGACTGGAAATCGAGGATGAGGCAAGCGGGCGGATGCCCGCGCCCGCCGTCTGAGGGAATAAGAATCAAACAAGCCCGCGACCGCGGGCGCCGGACCTTTTCGGGGAGCTTCAGCGGACTGAAAAGGGAGGATAGCCAAAGGCCCGGATGGGCCTGCCGGCGCTTGAGGAACAAATATCAAGAGGCAGCCAGGCGGGCGGCCTTGGCGGCGCGGGTTTCCAGCGTGGTGCTTGGGGCCGGCGCCTGGCCGGCGGCCATCGGCGCCGCCCGTTGCGCCAGGCTGGTGACGCGGAAGCCGCTGGCCAGGGGGAAGCGCCGTTCCAGGCGGGCGCGGGCGTTGGCGTCGTCGGACCCCCACAGCAGGAAACGGCGGCGCTGCCACGGCACGCTGGCCGGCTGGGCGTTCTCCGCCACGGTGCCGCCCACCTCCACCACCGTCAGCCAGGCGGTGTCGGCGGGGTTGCGCCGCTCCTCCAGCACGAAGATACGGTTTTCCGGCCGGGCGGCGCGCTTGGTCTCCTGCTCCAGCCGGGCGCAATCGTCCTGCAACGTTTCCATGGTCAGCAACAGGTGGCGGCGCTGCTGCTTCAGGCCATAGGTGACGCGGGCCAGGCGGCGCACGCGCTCCGCCTGTTCCCGCCGGCGGGTCAGGGCCTGGCGGCGGCGCGTCTTGGCCTCGGCGATGCGGGTCCAGGCGCGCTCACTGGCGACGCCCGCGGCCATCACCACGGCCAGCAGGCTCAGCATCAGGGCCATCATGCCACGTTCTCCTGCCCGGATTCGGGGGCCTTGGCCACGCCACTGTTGCTCAGCTGTATGCTCAGCAGCACGTAACCCAGGGGTGGGGGGTAATAACGCTGAACGTCCCGCCGGGCGTCGGCCAGGTTGTCTGCCCAGATCTCGATCACCTGTGGGCCCGCCCAGTCGGGATCCAGGCCCGGTGCCGCCTTGCCCTCGGCCAGGGCGGTCTGCACCTGGCGGTTGCACCATCCAGGCGACAAACCGGTTCTGGCCGGAATCCTCCCGCCCCACCACCCGGATGGCGGCCTGGGCGGCGCGGCGCGCGTCCTCCAGTTCCTTGTCCAGGGCGTAGCGGCGGCGGCGCAACTCGCCCAGGGCGTTTTGCAGGACGGTCAATTCCGACCGCAATTCGCTTTCCCGGTTCTCGAACCGGTTTTCCAATTGGGCGCCCAGGGGCAGTCGGCTTTCGGCATGGCGCAGCTCCGGCTGTCGGTCGATGGCCGACTCGCCCAACTTGCCCAGCGCCAGGACGATCACGCCCGCCACCACCGCCAGGGTGCCGGCCAGCATGATCGCGTGCAGAAGCCCCATGTTCCGCCACAACCCCATTTAACCCGCTGTTCAGGCCCATCAAAAGCCTCGGGCGCACCGACAGGGCGGTCCGGCTTCGGCATAGGGTGATACAAGGGGGAAGGCTTGATGTTCAGAGGGTCGGTCCCATGGCCGACAACCTATTGCACCGCAACCAGCGCGACTTTCCAAGTGTCATTTCCACGCGCGCGTCGATATCCGGCCTATCTGTGCGAATCACCCATGCGGCCCCAGGGGTTTGGCCCACTTGCGGGACCTTGCGCGCACTCGCTACTGTAGCGGCTTGGGTCATGAAGGGATGCCTAGGGTGGATTACATCAGCACGCGGGGCCGGGCACCGGTCTTAGGCTTTGAGGATGCGCTTCTGGCGGGGTTGGCCCGCGACGGCGGCCTGTATGTGCCGGCCGCCTGGCCGTCCTTCGACGCCGCCGCCCTGAAGGCGCTGCGCGGCCTGAGTTATGGTGAACTGGCCACCCGTGTCATGGCCCCCTTCATGGGCGGTGCCATCGCCGAGGATGAACTGCGTGCCCTGGTCCATGACGCCTACGGCAGCTTCGCCCACACCGCCGTCACGCCCCTGACCCAGCTGGGTCAGGAGGATTGGGTGCTGGAGCTGTTCCACGGCCCCACGCTGGCCTTCAAGGATGTGGCGCTACAGTTGCTGGGCCGCCTGTTCGACCATGTGCTGGCCAAGCGCGGCCGCCGCATCACCGTGGTGGGTGCCACGTCGGGTGACACCGGCTCGGCCGCCATCGAGGCCTGCCGTGATCGTGAGCTGGTGGACATCGTCATCCTGCACCCCAAGGGCCGCACGTCAGAGGTGCAGCGCCGGCAGATGACCACCGTGCTGTCGCCCAACGTGCACAACGTGGCGCTGGAGGGCACGTTCGACGATTGCCAGGCCATCGTGAAGGCCCTGTTCAACGACCAGGCCTATCGGGATGAGCTGAACATCTCCGCCGTCAATTCCATCAACTGGGCCCGCATCCTGGCGCAGGTGGTCTATTACGTGGCGGCCGGCGTGGCGCTGGGCGCCCCGGACCGGGAAATCGCCTTCGCCGTCCCCACCGGCAATTTCGGCAATGTCTATGCGGCCTACGGGGCCCGCGCGCTGGGGCTGCCCATCCACCGCCTGGTGGTGGGCACCAACAGCAACGACATCCTGACCCGCTTCTTCCAGTCCGGCACCATGTCCACCAACGGCGTGGTCCCCACCATCAGCCCCAGCATGGACATTCAGGTGTCCAGTAACTTCGAACGCCTGCTGTTCGATCTGCTGGGCCGCGATGGCGCCGCCGTCGCGCGCGTGATGGACGGCTTCGCCGCCAGCGGCCGCTTCACGGTGGATGAGGGGCAGCTGGCCCAGGCGCGCGGCCTGTTCGACGGCTTCCGCGCCGATGAGAATGATACGGCGGAAACCATGCGCGGCACCTTCGCCGCCACGGGTTACCTGCTAGACCCGCACACCGCGGTGGGCGTGCATGCCGCCCGCCAGGCGCGGGCAGCATGCACCGTGCCGGCCGACGTGCCGCTGGTGTCGCTGGCCTGCGCCCATCCGGCCAAGTTCCCCGACGCGGTCAAGGCCGCCACCGGTGTGCATCCGTCGCTGCCCCCCCACTTGGCGGACCTTTATGAACGGGAGGAGCGGCTGACCGTCCTGCCCAACGATGTGGATGCGGTGAAGGCTTTTGTTCGTTCCAAGTCGCGGGTGACCGTATGAGCGCCGAGACGGGCATCCAGGTCACCACCCTGGACAACGGCCTGCGGGTCGTCACCGACAGCATGGCGGGGGTGGAGACGGTGTCGCTGGGCGTCTGGGTCGGCGTCGGCACCCGGGATGAGACGCCGGAGGTCAACGGTGTTGCCCACCTGGTGGAACACATGCTGTTCAAGGGCACGCCCAAGCGCGACGCCTATCAGATCAGCAGCCAGATCGAGGATGTGGGCGGCCACCTGAACGCCTACACCACGCGTGAGCACACCGCCTATTACGGCAAGGTGCTGAAGGAGGATGCGGGCCTGGCCTTGGACATCGTGTCCGACATGGTGCAGCACGCCAGCCTGGACGCCGACGAACTGGCCAAGGAACGCACCGTCGTCTTGCAGGAGATCGGCCAGGCCGAGGACACGCCTGACGACATCATCTTCGACCAATTTCCAGGCGACGGCCTTCCCCGGCCAGGCGCTGGGCCGCCCGGTGCTGGGCCTGCCGGAGATCGTGGAGAATTTGAGCCGCGACCAGCTGGTGGCCTACGTCCAGGGCCATTATTCCGGTGAGGCCATGGTGGTTGCGGCCTCTGGCCGGATCGAGCATGAGCGCATGGTGGAGATGGCGACCGCCATGTTCGGCGATCTGCCCAAGCCCCAGGCCTGGACGCAGGAAACGGCCACTTATCAGGGCGGCGACTTCCGCGACGAGCGCGACCTGGAACAGACCCACATCGTGCTGGGCTTTGAGGCGGTGGGCGTCCATCACGAGGACAACTACGCCACCCAGGTGCTGTCCACCCTGCTGGGCGGGGGCATGTCGTCCCGCCTGTTCCAGGAGGTGCGGGAGAAGCGCGGGCTGGTCTACAGCATCTACAGCTTCGCCAGCCATTTCGCCGAGACCGGCCTGTTCGGCATCTACGCCGGCACGGGGCCGGAGCAGGTGGCCGAACTGGTGCCGGTGGTCTGTGGTGAGCTGGCGGCCCTGGTGGGCACCATCCGCGAGGAAGAAGTGGCCCGTGCCCGTGCCCAGCTGAAGTCCAGCCTGGTGATGGCCCTGGAAAGCAGCATGGCGCGGTGTGAACAGGTGGGGCAGCAGATGCTGATCCACGGCCGGCCCATTCCCACGGCGGAAATGGTGGCGCGGGTGAACGCGGTGGACGTGGCCGCCGTGGAACGTTGCGCCCGCCGCCTGCTGGACAGCGTGCCGGTGGTGACGGCGCTGGGGCCGCTGGAAGGCCTGGAATCGTACGACCGCATTCGGGCCCGGCTGGGGCACTGAGAGACCTTCGGGAATGCTGAAGGGGCGGTCGATGGGGGGAGGGAAAGGGCTGTGACGCGGTGATACGGCTGCTCAATGCCGATATCCTGAGCACGCCTGCCATCCGGCTGGATGGGCAGAACGTCTATCTGCGCCCGGCCCAGGTCAAGGACTGGCGGGAATGGGCGGAACTGCGTGAGCGCAGCCGCGACTTCCTGGCGCCATGGGAACCCACTTGGCCGGCCGATGCCCTGCTGCGCCCCAGCTTCCTGCGCCGGGTGCGGCGCCAGGCGGCGGAATGGCGCAATGACGAGGCCTACAGCTTCCTGATCTTCGAACGGTCCAGCGACCGGCTGGTGGGCGGCATCGGCCTGTCCAACGTGCGGCGCGGCGTGGCCCAGATGGGCACCATGGGGTACTGGGTGGGCAAGGCCTATGCCCGCCAGGGCTACACCAGCGAGGCGGCGAAGGTCAGTTTAGGCTTCGCCTTCGGCCAGCTGGGGCTGCACCGGGTGGAGGCCGCCTGCCTGCCCACCAACCAGCCCAGCCAGGGCCTGCTGGAAAAGGTGGGCTTCGTACGCGAAGGCTATGCCCGCGGCTATCTGCGCATCGACGGCCGCTGGGCCGACCATGTGTTGTTCGCCATCCTGCGCGACGATTGGCGCGGCTAAAGGGCGCCGGTCAAAGCACGCGCAGGGTCTTCAGGATTTCATGGTGGCGGTTGGCGTCGATGCCGGCCCGCTGTTCCCGCGCCAGTTGCGACATGTCCCTGTCCGCCAGCCGCAGGCGCGGCCGTTCATTCGCGATTCCGAACTGCATCAGCATGGGATGCCCGACCGGCCCCCCGTGAACGGCAATGGCGTTGGCCAGCGTGCCGGGCAGCGGCGGTTCGCCGGAACCGTCCTTCTCGTAAAGCTCCATGTATTGAAGGAAGGTCGACCGTCCGACCTCCGCCCATACGCCCCAGCCGAAGAAATCGTCCCGGTGGGTGAAGGGGACGGGCAGGACGCAACGGATGAAGAACCGGCCGTCATAGGCGCAGACGTCCTCCGTGAAATCGGCCGCTTTTTCCCGCTGATCCGCCGGGATGGCCAGGACCGCATCGGGCAACTGCCAGGCCCATTGGGTGGGCAGGCCCTCATGGGTTTCACCGCACAGGCTGCAAAAGAACGCTTCGCTCATACCGATTCCCTTCGCCGTTCCCGCCTAGCATACGGCACGCGCCCCAAAAGCCAACGGCCCGGCAGGTATCCCTGCCGGGCCGTTTTGCTTACGTGTTCCTCAGACGCCGGCAGGTCCATCCGGGCCTTTGGCTCATCCTCCCTTTCCGGTCCGCTGACGCTTCCCGGAAAGCTGCTTTCAGCCCCCCTTACCAGCTGAGACGGAAGCCGGCGGTGAAGACGTGGTCGGTCTCGCCCCGGCGCAGGGTGCCGTCGTAGTTGGCGTAGAGGTTCAGGTTGCGCCCCTCCTGCAAGGTCAGGCCACCACCGATGGCCAGGCCGTCGCGGCCCGTCTCGGGGCCGGTCACCGCAAAGCCGCTGCCCAGCAAGGACGCCTCGCTGGTCAGGGCGCGGTCGCGGAAGTCGTGCACCCACGCCGCCCGCACCGTCGGCGTGATCACCGTGCCGCCTTCCGTCGTCCAGTTGGCCGACGCCCGGCCGCCGACACTGCTTTGCAGCGCCGTGGTGTCCAGTTCATCCACCGCCAGGTTCAAGGCACCCGCCCCCGTCTCGGTGAAGCCGTCGCGCGACACCCGCAGCCATTGCAGGCCCGCCTGCGGCTCCAGGGTCAGGTTCGACACCCGCACCCGGTAGCCCGCCGACACACCGGCGTTGACCTCACCACCCGAGGCGCTGCCCACCGCCGTGCGCGTCAGGCCGCCGAAGCTCATCGTCCGCGACGTGTCGTACTGGTCGTAGGTGTAGCCGGCGTTGCCGGTGACGAACAGCCCGTCACCCAAATCGACGTTGCCATAGGCCGACAGGCCGTAGCTGGCGGTCTCGTTCGACCCGCCGGAGGTGCTTTGCAGCAGGCTGCCGGCCAGGCCCACCGTCACGCCCGGCGCCATGGCCCGGTCGCCGCCGAACAGGCCGCCGCCGGTGTTGCTGTGGCCGCCGCCGGCATTGCCGTCGCTGTCCACCCGGTTGAACGCCCCCAGGCCCTGCGCCCAGAAGTGCCAGCCGTCCTCCGGCAGTGCCGACCCGGCCGAGGCACCACGCTCCTGCTGCACCGGCGCCCCGCCATCGCCGTTGCTGACGGCGGTGTAGAGGGTGCGGCCCACCAGTTCGGCCTGCATCGTGCCCTGCATGGACCCCGACATGCCGTCGCGCACCGCCGCCAGGCGCTGGCCCAGCACCTGGGTCGCCTGCAAGCCGCGCGTCAGGCTGTAGGCGACGATGTTGGCCTGGCTTGAGCCGCCGATCTGCGACAGCGCGTCCAGCGACGCCCCCATGGTGGGCGCGCTGTACAGCGCCTTCAGCACCGTGCCCAAATCGCTGTTGCCGGACCCGTTGAGGCCCGACACCACCCGGCCCACCGCCTGCTGGTTGGCGCTGGCGCCGGTCAGCTTGGCAAAGGTCGGCGTCACGTACAGGTCGACGGCGTTGCTGGTGTACACGGCACTGAACTGCGTGCCCGCCAACAGGCCGGCCGCCGGCTGGGTGATGCTGGCGAAGCTGCCCGACACGCCACCGGCCGCCTGGACGACGGTGAAGTCGGTGCCCAGGCTGGGGGTGTAGGTGTTGGAGGCGTTGCCGGTGATGCCGCGCAGCTTGGCTTGCAGCGTGGCCCCCGAACCGATGACGTAGCTGCCGCCCGTCACCAGGACGCGGGAGTAGTTGCCCGCACCAGCGCCCGTGCCCGTGCCGTCGATGTCAATCGACAGGGTGGAGCCGGCCCCCTGGGTCAGCGTCTTGGTGAAGGTCAGGGTGCCGGGCGAGTTGCCGGGCGCCAGGATGCCCGACACCGTGGCCGAACCCGTCACCAGGCCGGTGCCGCGCAGGGTGCCGCCCGAACCCACGGTGATGTCACCGCCGGCGACACCGTTGATGGCGGTCAGGCCGCCGTTGACGGCCAGGGGTGCGGTGATGGTGCCGCCCAGGTTCAGGGTGCCACCGATGACCTGTATCGCTTGGCTACCGGCGATGGTGGAGCCGGTCCCCTGGACAATGGTGCCGCCGCTGATGGTGCCCAGGGTGGCGGACCCGCCGGTCAGGGTCACCGTGCCGCCGCTGATGGTGCCCACCGTGGGCGTGCCGCCGGTGACGCTCAGTTCACCACCCGTCATCTGGTCCAGCACGCCGGCGCCGCTGGAGATGGTGGCGGTGCCGCCGGCCGACAGGCTGCTGCCACCGATGCGGACGATCAGGTCGGTCATGCCGTCCACCACCGCGGTGGTGACGTTAGTGGTGTAGCCCGTCGCCAGGACGGTCAGACCGCTGTAGCTGGACGTGGCATCGCCCGCGGATACCAGGGTATAGCTGCTGTTACTGACCAGGCTGTAATCCGATCCGCCGGTCAGCAGGACGGTGCTGTTGCTGATGCTGGCGGTACCGCTGACCACCAGGCCACTGCTGGTGCCGGCGGATGCCAGCACCGCCAGCGTGCCGCTGGACTGGCTGTAGTTGCCGGTGATGGAGACGGCCCCGTTCACCACCAGGTCACCACCGCTGTTGACCAGGGTATGACCGGCCACGTTGACGGTGTCGTTCAGCACCACATTGCCGGAGATGCTGACGTTGCTGGCGGTGTTGACCAGGTTGCCCTGGCTGCCGCCGACACCGGTCAGGGTGCCGAACACCGTGCCCGTGCCGCCGGTGACGGCCAGGTCGTGGGCCGAGGTATTGATGATGTCGCCGGCGATGACACCGGTGTTGACGATGGCGGGCAACGCACCGGTGTCGGTGTTGCGGATGGCCGCCACGGCGCCGGTGATGGTGCCGCTGTTGGTCAGCGCGCCGATGGTGCCGGCGTTGATGATGCCGGTTTGCCCGCCCTGGATGAGGCCGCTGTTCACCAGGGTGCCGATCACGGCGTTGGACGCGCCGTTGTCGATGCCGGCCCCGGCCACGCCCAGGATGGTGCCGGCGTTGATCAGCGTGCCGATGGTGCCACCGATGGGGCCGGTGGTGCCGACCACCGTGGTGATGGAGTAGGCGTATCCACTCCAGTAAAACGCCTGCGAGGTGACGGTCGTGTTATCGACGGATGCGGCCCCGTTAAGGATGCCATCCTGGCCGCCGGAGATAACGCCGCTGTTGTTCAGCGTGCCGACGGTGCCGCCGCCAGTCGTCGAGGTCTGGGTGCTGATCTCCCAGGGAGAGGAAATCGAGGACGTGTGGCCGACCACGCTTCCGATATTCGCGATGCCGGCGCCGGTGTCGCCGCTGATCGTGCCGCTGTTGCTGAGGACGTCGATCTCGCCGCTGCTCTGAATGCCATGCACGCCGCCGGTGAGGGTGCCGCTGTTGCTCAGGGTACCGATGCTGCCGGCCGCGGCATAGCTATAGGCACCATATGTGGTGGACGAACTGATCGTGGAACTTCCGACGCGCACGGCGGCCAAGCCGCCCTCCAGCACGCCATCATTGCTCAGAATGCCGACGGTGCCGCCGATGGCGACGGCGCTGCCCGGACCGGAGATGGTGCCGGACGTCAGGTTGAGCAGCGTACCCAAGGCCCCGCTTACCGCGATCGCCGAGGCCAGGGTCGAGGTCGTGCTTTCGTCCGTGATCAGGCCATTGTTCCGCAGGGTGTCGACGGTCCCGTCGATATCCACGGCGGCGGCGCCCGTGCCGACGATGGAGGCGCCCGCCAAGTTATCGATCAGGCCCACGGTGCCGGCGACGGAGGTGCCCACCGACCAGCTCTCGACATAAAGGGCCTCAGCGCCCGTGATCAGGCCGCTGTTGGTGATCGTGCCGACATCGACGTCGTTCAGGCGGACCGCCGTGCCGTAGTTGGTCAACGTTGCCAAACCCGTGGCGCTCAAGGTTCCGGCGTTGATGATCTGGCCGATGCTGGGGGTAAGGGTGCCGCCGTACGGGTTGTAGTTTTCTCCTTCGATCGCGCTCAGCGAACCCGTGATCAGGCCGTTGTTCACCAAGGTGGACAGCGTCCCACTCGCCAGGAGTATGCCGGTTTGGCCGCTGATCGTGCCGGTAACGCCGTTCACCAGCGTGTTGATGACGCCCTGGGATGAGCCGTAGCTGGCCGCGATGGAAATTCCCGCGGAAGATCCGGTCGCGACGATCAGGCCGTCGTTCTGCAGGCTGCCGATGGTGCCGCCATTGATGGCAATGGCGACACTGCCGGCGATGGTCGCGCCCTGGGCGTTGTCCAGGCTGGCGATGAGGCCCGGGGTGTAGGCGGTGGTCACCCCGGTGCCGGCATTGATGGAGATTCCCGACGCGTATGCGTCGCCCGCCTTGATCAGCCCGCTGTTCACCAGCGTGCCGATGGTGGAGCCATAGACCAGAACACCGGTATACCCGCCGCTGATGGTGGCACCCGCGCCGTTCAGCAGCGCGCCCATCGTCCCGCCGAAATCGCCCGCGCTGGTATTGCCGGCCAACAGTGAGAAGCCGGCGCCCGAAGTGGCCTTGATCACGCCATTGTTGGTCAGCGTTTCAATATTGACGGTATCCAGGACCACCCCGCCGTATTGGCCGGAAATGGTGGCGCCAGCATCATTCGTGAACGTGCCCACATTGCTGGGCGAGCCCTGATAGGCGGCGAGGGTGGTGTCGTAGTATACGCTGCCCGCGATACTAACCGCCGGGCCATAACCGGAACCGGTGGAAAGGATCATTCCGCTATTGTGCAGTGTGCCGATGGCGCCGGACAGGACGAAGCCCCTCGACCCCCCCGTGATAGTGCCGGTGGCCTCATTGGTCAGGGAAATGATGGTGCCGCTGGCGCTAATCCCCAAGTAATTGGGTTGACCGCCGATGACGCCAGCGTTGTCGATGGTCTGGGTTGTTCCGTTCAGCAACAGGCCGGCAATCGTGGCGCCGACACCATTGATCAGTGTGCCGAGGGTGGGAACGATGGAAACGAAGGACTGAACAGAACCGGATAGGTCGTAATTGAAATAAGATCCGACATTTATGGCACCGCTGATAACGCCGTTGTTGACGATCGTGCCGACGGAGGCGCCCACCAGGTTCACGCCGCCGGAGATGGTGGCGCCGGCATTATTGACCAGCGTACCCAATGTTCCAGGCGCGAACGGCGGCGCGTAAGTGGTCAGGGTTCCAACGCCGACATTGACACCGTAGCCGCCGTTCCCCTGAATCAGGCCGGAATTGACCAGTGTGCCGATCGATCCCCCGGCCAAGTTGATGCCGGAGTAGCCGCTGATCGTGGCATCCGTCGCATTGGTTAGCAGGCCGATGGCTGAGGCCAGGGTTAGGCCTGAAAGGGTGGCGATGGCGCCGGTGATGCCTCCGCTCTGGTAGGAATTGAAGGTGGTGATCAGGCCGCTATTCGCCAAAGTACCGATGGTGGCCCCGACCAATTTCACACCGGTGAAACCACCCTTGATCGTGGCGCCCGCGTCATTGCGTAGCGTCGTAACAGAGGCAGGCGTTCCCGCGAGGGTATCATAATGCAGACTCACGGCCGTGCCGGACAGATAGCCCAGCGTTGAAGTTGTGTTCACAACCAGGCCGGCGTTAATAACCGTGCCCAGGTTGCCTGAGGCGTCGATGGCGACGCTGGGGCCACTGATCGTCCCGCTGTTGCTCAGGTTGCCGGAGGTGATGGTTATCGGGCCGGAAGCTCCCGTGACGGCGGTCTCCGCCTTGGCCTGCTGCCATGATGCGGCGAGCGCCAGGACGGAGGCGCTGATCAGCAGGACGTTCGCACCACGCTTGCGGGTAATCTTGGACATTCAATATCGCTCCGGGAATATGTGTTTGGCAGGGAATATCGGCGGTCGCGGGCGACGCGGCCGTTCTTGGGGCATTCGGAAATGTCAGGGGGTGGGGATGGCCGACGACGGCCGGAAGGGCCGAGGTGGCGATGCCAGGCCCGCCACGGCCATGGGACGCGCACTGGAAAGATGCATGCTTGTTCCAACCCCAATCCGGCGGATGCCGGGCGCGGAACAATAGCGCATCTTGTCGCGGTGTTAATCTGATTAATGCAAATAGAGGTACTTCTTGCGGTGCGAAACACCGCTCGCGGCGAAGGGTTCCTACAACCGTAGTGACGCGGTCAGGATTCGGCGCGGTCCATCATGCCGGCCAGCGACAGCAGGATGCCGACCAGGCCGCCCTCGGCCACCATCAGCGCCGCTTCCGACGGGCTGACCCAGCGGCGTTCGCGCTGGCCCTTTTCCGGCCAGTCTTCCAATTCCTGCTCCACCTCGAACAGGAAGGCGTCCACCGCGCAGGGCACGCGTTTGCCGGACGCCAGCACCTTGTAATAATGGAAGGTGCCGATGGGCTTCTTGTGGATGGTGCCGACCAGGCCCGCTTCCTCGAACGCCTCGTTCGCGGCCACGCCCCGGGGGCGCAGCTTCTTTTCCGGCCAGCCCTTGGGCACCACCCAGCGCCGCGTCTCCCGCGAGGTGATCAGCATCACCTGCAGCTGCCCATCGTGCACGCGGATGGGGATCGCGGCGTACTGCCGTTCCGTGGCCTCGCACGACAGGGGGGGCGGACCGGAAACGGGGGTTGGGGCGGCTTGGGACAGGGGGGTGGACCTTGGCGTGTCGGGGGTTGGGACGGAATGGATAAAGGGATACGGGCAAGCACCGGTTCAGCCGGCACATCATCGACCCCATGCCTGTTATAATCCCTGAACGATTGCCAACCAGTAAACGTTTTCGGCCATCTAAGACTAAAATAAGTCATTGGGCCGGCGGGACATGGCGCTTTGGCGCGGCGGTCTATCCTGACCAGCCGGACAGCCGCGTGCTGGGTACCGCCGATTGGGAATTTCCCGCCACGACTCAGCGTGTCGGCCCCGATCCGGCCCCCGGCGCGGATGTCGTGGGCGGCAGCACCTCGACCTGCGCCAGGTGGCCCAGGACATGGGTGAAGAACAATTCGTCCGCCTCCAGCCGCACCGGCACCAGGGGGCCGCCCGGCACCGGTCGGCCCACCCAGAGATCGAAGCCGCGCGGCTTGCCGTCCGCCGCCGCCGTCCAGAAGTTCTGGCTGTTGCGGTTGGCCGGCTGGAAACCCGCTACCGGCAGGATGGACACCCGGCAGCCGATGGCGTCGCCCTGGAACACGGTGTAGTCCGATTTCTCGATATGGCGGCCGGGCCGGTTTTCCATCACCAGTTCAAAGCGGCGGCGACCGTCGTAGACCGGCAGGCGGTCGGCGCAGGCGCCCCCTTCCGCATGGCGGCTGATGGCGGTGGCGGCGCTCAGCAGGTCCAGGGTGCCGCGCCGCTGGTCCGCCGGCACGACGTTGGCGTCATCGGCCGAGGGCGGCGGGGTCTGGGTGTAGGTCACCGGGCTGTCGGCCGTCCCGAACGGCGGGGCATAGTCCAGCGTCGCGTCCCAGGTCCGGTCGCGCAGGGTGCGCTGGCTGTGGAAACGGCGGGGACTGATGCCGTTGACCCCGCCGAAGCGGCCGTCCGCCTCGGCGGCGTAGGACCATTTGATCAGCTTGGCCACCAGGTCGCCCGCCTCCGCCGCCACCTTGACGTCGTAGCCGTCCGCCGACGTTTCCCGTCTCCAGCGTCATGCGGCCCAGCTTCAGTCCGCCGACATAGACGTCGTAGCCCAGGCGCAAATGCTGGGCGGCCGCTTGCTGCGCCTGGGCCGCACTTGCCAACAGGCCGCCGGCGAACAGGGTCAAGGCGGCAAGCCGCGTGCGGAAAGCGGAAAGGATCATGCCGCCAGTCTCCGGTTTGAAGATGGCGGGCATAAGGCGGCCTCAGGCGCGCCCCATCTCAGGCATGGCCCACTTCGGCCGACAGCATGGGCAGGCTGACGCCCAGCTTGGCGATGGCCCGTTCCCACTTGGTTTCCATGTCGCCGTCGAACAGCAGGGTGGCGTCGGCCGGCACGTGCAGCCAGCCGTTGGCTTGCATCTCCTGGTCCAGCTGGCCCGCACTCCACCCCGCATAGCCCAGGGCCAGCAGGCACTGGCGGGGGCCGCGCCCCTCGGTGATGGCGCGCAGGATGTCGACGGTGGCGGTCAGCGCCACCTCATCCTCCACCCGCATGGTGCCTTCGCGCTGATAATCGGTGCTGTGCAGGACGAAGCCGCGCCCGGGTTCCACCGGGCCGCCGAAATGCACGCGCAGCCGGTCGCCCGGATCGCCGCCGTCGATGCCCAGCTGTTCCAGCAGGCCACCGGCGTCGATGCCGTCGAACAGGCGGTTGACCACCAGCCCCATGGCGCCGTCGTCGTTGTGGACGCAGACATAGATGACGGTACGGGCGAAACGCTCGTCCGGCATGGACGGCATCGCGACCAGCAACTGCCCGGTCAGGAAACGTCGGATGGTGGTGTCCTTCATCGGCGGCGCCTTCCCTTGTCGCTAACAGTCCCTGCTAAGCCATGAGACTAACCATGGTCGGGGGGCCATCGTTCCCGGCCGACGAACGCACCAGGGGAAAACTCTGGGCGCGCCCGGCCGCGGATCGGCTGTCCGGTCAAGCCTAGCACGGTCGTCCCGCCGCGTCGCCCCCAAGGCCATCCCGATTCCGGTCATCTTGTTTTCACAGGCGCACGCCCCGAGTTTCCGTCCGTTTCCCTTGCCTGGCGGTGGGGCCGCGCCTAGAACCAGCGGGTCCCATTCGTTAGAGCAAGATGCGATCACGCGTGATCGCATCTTGCTCTTAAGCTGTTCATGATAGAGCGGATTTACACGATCAGGTGATTCCACCTGATCGCGTTCCGCTCTAATAGGCTGCATCAACGCGAGCCCACACACTCGGGAGTTCAGGACCATGACCATCCAGGTTGGCGACAATTTCCCCAGCGTCACGGTGAAGCACCTGACCGATGCCGGCATGCAGGAGACCAGCACCGACGCCCTGTTCAAGGGCCGGAAGGCCGTGCTGTTCGCCGTGCCCGGCGCCTTCACGCCCACCTGCTCGGCCAAGCATCTGCCGGGCTTCCTGCAGAACATCGATGCCTTCAAGGCCAAGGGGGTGGAGACCATCGTCTGCCTGTCGGTCAACGACCCGTTCGTGATGCAGGCCTGGGCCAAGGCCAACGACGTGGGCGACAAGATTTTCATGCTGCCCGATGGCAACGGCACGCTGGCCCGCGACCTGGGCCTGGTCATGGATGGCACCGCCTACAATCTGGGCCAACGCAGCCAGCGTTTCGCCCTGGTGGTGGAGGACGGCGTGGTCACCCGCGTGGACGTGGAAAAGCCGGGCGCGTTCGAGGTGTCCAGCGCCGAGGCCGTGCTGAAGAACCTCTGATCCTTCCCTCCGGAAATGCGAAAGGCCTGGGCGCGGTTCATCGCACCCAGGCCTTTTTCTTAAACCGGTCCCGCTTACCCGCTTATACGCGCGGCATTTGAACGTGACCGCTCAAATGCCGCCCCTCAAGCGCCGGGCGCGCCCATCCGGTCGCTTGGCTTCCTCAGTTTCTGGTCCACTTTGTTCCCCAGAAACTTCCGGCGGACGCGGTCGCGTCCTACAGCGGCACTCGTGCCGCTGGTATTACTTGGCGTTCATGCGCACCGCACCGTCCAGGCGGATGGTCTCGCCGTTCAGCATGACGTTGCGGCAGATGGTCAGGGCCAGGTCGGCGTATTCCTCGGGCTTGCCCAGACGCTTGGGGAAGGGGATGGAGGCCGCCAGGCTGTCCTGCACCTCCTGCGTGAAGCCGGCCACCATGGGCGTCCAGAAGATGCCGGGGGCGATGGTCATGACGCGGATGCCGAAACGGGCCAGTTCGCGCGCGATGGGCAGGGCCATGGCGTGGATGGCGCCCTTGGAGGCGCTATAGGCCGCCTGGCCCACCTGGCCGTCGAAGGCCGCGACCGAGGCGGTGTTGATGATCACCCCGCGCTCGCCATCCTCCAGCGCGTCCAGGGGGCTCATGTCCGCCGCCGCCAGGCGCAGGATGTTGAAGCTGCCGATCAGGTTGATCTCGATGACCTTGCGGAAGGCGTCCAGGTCCAGCGGGCCCTCGCGGCCCAGCACGCGGCCGGCGGTGGCGACACCGGCGCAGTTCACGGCGATGCGGGCGGGGCCGTGCGCTTCGCGCGCCTTGGCGATGGCGGCGGCGGCGCTGTCGGCGCTGGTGACGTCGCAGCTAAGCGCCAAACCGCCGATTTCCGCTGCCACGGCTTCGGCCGCGGCCACATTCACGTCCAGCAGGGCGACCTTGGCACCCTCTGCCGCCAGGCGGCGGGCGGTGGCGGCACCCAGGCCGGAACCGCCGCCGGTGATGATGGCGGCTACACCTTGAACCTGCATTGCTTCTCTCCCGTTTTTCAAATGTTCAGGCGCGAAATACTCAGGCATCACAAATACTTGACGGCCAGGGTATTCATGGCGCGCCGGGGGCGCCGCCCGACGTTCCCGCCTTTCTGGCAAGGATGGCTTCCGGAGTCCAGGGCGCACCCCGCATGCCTCCCCGTGTCTAACGTCGCATGGCGGCTGGCTAACGGCCCGGGAATCGGTGGGAAGCGGATTTGACGCGCGGTTGTAATCCTCCTGAAGCATTATGTATTTGGGGTGTATCGGTCGCGGACGGGTCGGGGGGAAAAGCGATGCGCGGGGCCAAGAGGCGGTGGCGGATGGCGGCCGCCTTGCTGGGGATGTTGGGGTGTGCCGGCGGCGGCATGGCGCAGACGGCCACGTCGCCCCCCGTCCATGTGCTGGAGCAGAACTGGCCGCAGTCGGTGCGCCAGGGCTTCTACACCACCAGTCAGGGCTCCCAGTTGATGCTGTACAGTTGGTTCACGGCGCTGGAGCGGCCGGGATCGACCGAGCTGTTCGCCGCCGACCGGCTGGCGCGCTTCCGTTATCTGTCCAATGAGGTGTCACCGGAAAACCCCGGCGGCCTCCCGGTGGGGTTCGCCCTGGACAGGGGCACCGGGCCCACCTACGTCGGCATGACCTGTGCCGCCTGCCATACCGGGCAGATCACCTACAAGGGCACGGTGCTGCGCATCGACGGCGGCCCGGCGGATACCGATTTCCAGGGTTTCCTGGTGGAGCTGTCGGCCGCCCTGGCCGAAACCGCCAATGATCCGCGCAAGTTTGCCCGCTTCGCCGCCCGCGTCGGCGGCGATGCCGCCGCGCTGAAGTCCAGCCTGTCGGCCTACGCCACCGCCTGGAACGGCTTCTATGCCGCCGCCCTGGGCGGCCAATCCTGGGGACCCGGCCGACTGGACGCCTTCAGCATGATCTTCAATCGCCTGACCGGGCTGTACTTCCAGGTGCCCGGCAACGTGGCGCCGGCGCATGCCCCGGTCAGCTATCCTTTCCTGTGGAACGCGCACCAGCAGGACGCGGTGCAGTGGAACATGTCGGCGCCGGGCGGCAACTACATCAAGGCCCTGGCCCGCAACGCGGGTGAGGTGCTGGGCGTGTTCGGCGCCCTGGACATCTGCGTGGCGGGCAAGACCATCGCCGGCGACAGCTGCCCCGGTGGCACCCGCCGCCTGGCCTCCAAGGTTTTTCGCCACATCCCCTTCTATGACACCTCCATCAGTGTTCCCGGCCTGATGAAGCTGGAATGGGCCATCACGCAACTGCAGCCGCCGGCCTGGCCCGTCACCGTCTTCGGTCCCACCAACCCGGCCAGGGCGGAAGCGGGGCGGCAGCTGTTCAATGAGGTCTGCGCCGGTTGCCATCACATGACCCGGGCGGCGTTGAGCCAGGATGTATGGCCGGTCCTGGACCAGACGCCGACGGATACCGACCCCGCAGCCTATCGCAACGCCATGCGCGTGGTCGATTCGGGCCCCCTTGCCGGCATGCGGTCGCTGGCGTTCGACGATGACGGCGGGGTTTCCGTGGCCGACATGCCCGGCCGGGCGCTGGCGGTCAGCGTGCTGACCAACGGTGTCATCGGCGGCATCGTCGACGGCCTGCTGCACCAGAAGGGCGGTAGCCTGAACCATGACGACTTCGCCAATCTGGGCCTGACGCCGCTCAGCCTCATCAAGCTGGCCGTCAGCCAGAAGACGGGTGACGTCAGCGAGGTGGAACAGGCCATCGGCCCGACCTTCAGGACCGTGCCGGCCGGCGCCCCGCCGGCCCACAAGACGTCCTGCGTCACCAGTGACGGGGCCGCCGGCGACCAGGCACCCCCGATCTACGAGGCGCGCCCCCTGTTCGGCATCTGGGCCACCGGTCCTTACTTGCACAACGGGTCGGTGCCGACGCTGTGGGGGGTGCTGAAGTCCTCAGCCCGGCCCACAGTCTTCGCCATCGGCGACCGCGAGTTCGATCCGGTGGAGGTGGGGTATGTCAGTACGGTGGGCGCGCCCGGCACCTGGCCCTACGACACGCGCCTGCCCGGCAACTGCAACCGCGGCCACGACGACTACCGCCGCGCCGACGGCAGCGAGCTGACCGATGGCCAGCTGTGGGACATCCTGGAGTTCCTGAAGATCCTGACCACCAAGGACGAACTGTGGCGGAGTGTTTATTAGGGCGAAAGCGCGCCTTCTGGTTGTATTTTTGAGGGGAATATATTAATAGTAGATTCATGCAATACCGACACAACCTATATAAGGTGGTGCGGCGGCATGCAGGCGGTACTCTCCGGAGTGGCGTCTCGGCAAGCGGGGCTCCCCCGCTTCGATCCATCCTGGGCGGAGGTTCCCCATGATCAAAAAGTTGATGCTGGTTTTTGGCCTTGTCGTCCTGCCGAGCTTGGCCGGGGCGGTGGACATGACGCCTGAGCAAATCAGGGCAACCCTGAATGCCAATGGAATGCCCAAGATGGTGGCGCTTTACGACAAAGGCTTGTTGGTCCTCGATACCAAGAACACGACCGTGAACATCATGCGGCTGACCAGCACCAGGGGAATATACAAGGATGCCGAGGCGGAAAACGCCATGTACTGGTATCGCGGCATGTCCTCTGCGGAGGCCAATACCTTCGTTGCCGGCGGTTCCAACAGCGTGGCCTGGCAGCAAAATTCCTATGTGGGAATCGCGCCGCAATACTCGTATGTGCAGAAGTATCTGACCAGCGCCGATCCGGGCGCGATCATAGAGTTTGGAACCGACAATGCCGGTTGGCTGTACACCCAGTGGTCGAAGGACCATCCGTGCAAGGTGAAGGCGGAAGGGGGTGGCACCTATGGCTTGGGCTATACCGGCAGCACGGCTTCCTGCAACCAGGGAACCACGGCGTATAAGCCGCCGATCCAAGGGTTGGGCCAGATATTCAATCCCTGGCTGGAGAAAAGCACTGTCAGGTCACAGGTGGTCTATGTCCTGGCTGACCGCAATAAATAACGGAACGGGGTGTTTGCGCACCCCGACGCCTGGCATCCGGGCGCCAGGGCCGTCAGGCTTCAGGTGCCGGCCGGATCCTCGATGAAGGCGATCAGGGGGGCCCAGTCCTGGCGCAGATCGGCCAGGCGCTTGGCCTTCTGGTCGAACAGGGTCAGGCCGGCGGCGGCTGCGTCGGGGTAGGCCTGGCTGTCGCGCAGGCGGGTCACCACGCGGTGGCCCACCGTGCCCAGGAAGGCGTCCAGCCGGTCGGCGGCGCGGGTGCGGGCGCGCACGCGGTTGCCCACCACCGCCACGGCCTTGCGGCTTTTGCGGATGGGCTTCAGCTCATCCAGCTTTTTCAGGAAGCGTTCGGTCGCCTGCTCATCAAAGGCGCCCGGCAGCAGGGGCAGGACCACCACGTCGGCCTCGCGCACCAGCTGTTCCACTTCCTTGGCCTTCAGGGCGGCCGGTGCGTCGATCACCAGCACATCGGTGCCCTTGGGCACGTCGCCGATCTCCTTGGTCCAGTCCAAGGCCGCGATGACCGGCGCCGTCACCGGGCGGCGGGCCAGCCAACCCAGCGACGACTTCTGCCGGTCGACATCGGCCAGCACCGTCTGTTTGCCCGTGGCGGCGAAGGCGGCGGCCAGGTGGGTGGCGACGGTGGTCTTGCCGACACCGCCCTTGATGTTGGCCACGAGGATGGAAAGCATGAGGCAGGTTCCTTAAGGCTTACGCGATTATTCTTCTACGCGACTTTCAGACGGGCGGGTGCGGCCAATGGTCGGCCGGGTCCCAGAAGGGCTCGGCGTCCAGGAAGTCCACCACCGCCTGGCACAGCGTCTCCTCCCCCGCGATCATCAGGGCGGCGTGCCAGCCCAGCACCAGGCCGGCGCCCATCTCCCATGCTTCATGCCCGGCCCAGCGCGTGGGGGCCAGGTCGGCGCGCAGGTCGCGGATCAGCCCGTCCATGGTGGCGACGTCGTTCAGGTGGCCCAGCGCGTCCTGAAGCGTGGACAGGCGGTCCAGATAGCGGCGCACGCCCTTCTGGCCGTACAGGCCCCGGAAGAAATCGACGGCGTAGCGCAGCTTTTTCAGGGCGATGCGCACGCCATGCCGGGCGGGCGCGTCCAGCCGGGCGAAATGGCGGCCACGCTTGGCGGCACGGTGGCGGTGGCGGGTGAGCACGGCGTCGGCGAAGGGCAGCAGCGGTTGCGCCAGCCAGGCCAGCCGCTCCGCCGGGGCCTCGTCGCGCCAGCAGCGCCCATCCACCCAGCGCCCCAGGGTCAGCAGCAGTTCGGTGTAACCGGGGCCGGAGACGGCGGCGCGCGCGGCGGCATGCCCGCGGGCACGGGCACCCTGGGCGGCGGCGGCCAGGTCGGCCAGGCTTTCCTGTTCCGGCAGGGCCTGGGCCGCCGGTGCCAGCAATTCCTCCAGGAACACATCCCAGGCGCGGGCGGGGCCCACGCTGTCGGCCAGGCCCTTCAGCGCCGCCTTCAGGCTGTCGCCCTGCGCCGGGGGCAGGATGGCGCGGAACAGGCTGAGGGCGGAGCGCAGGCGCCGCACCGCCACCCGCATCTGGTGCACGCCCACCGCGTCGCCGGCCAGTACGGCGGCCTCGTTCGCCGCCATGTGTTGCAGGCAGGCGCGGGCCACGCTGACCAGCGCGCCTTCGACCGTGTCCTCGGGTTTCAGCTCAAGCGGTGCCGCCTTGACGGCCTGGGGCGCTTGGGGAACGCCGTCGGCCAGGGCATAGCCGCGGTCCGCCTTGGTGCGCAGTTCCACACGCAGGGGGGACACGCGGTGCAGGGCCAGCGCCAGGTCGTACAGCACCCGCCGGTCCTGGCCGATGATCAGTTCCAGTTCCAGTTCGGCGATGGCTTCTTCCCGGCCGTCGGCGGTGCGGGTGACGCCCTGGTCGATCGCCACCTCCACCACCATGCCGGCACTCACCGGCACGGCGCGGGTCCAGCGCTTGACCTCATTGCTGAAGACGGGGGCCAGGCTGCGCAGATCGACGCCGTCCAGCAAGGCCAGGGCGCCCGCATCGGTGAAGGCCTGGGGCACCAGATGGCCGTCGGGCGCCGGTATCTCCCACTCCGACCGGGCCAGCGCCATGCCGCGCGCCGCCGCCGGGCCTTTCAGGGTTTGCAGCACCTTCGCCCCCTTGTGGCGCAGGCGCAGGCTGACGCCCCGGGCGCGCAAGGCCCCGTCCGGCGTATCGAAATAGGTGTTCAGCAGCGTCGTGGTGACGGCGCGGGCGCCCGCCAGCAGCGGGGCCGCCTTCAGCCGGGCCAGGCCATCCGGCGAGGCCGTCAGCTTCAGCTCGATCTCCTGCGGCGGATGCGGCTGTTCGGGCACGGTCGTCCCGTCCGCTGGCGGGGCGGCGGGGGCGATGGGCAGCGACGGGGATTCAGGCATGAGGTCGGGGTGTCCGGCTGGCGCGGGGGCGGCGGCCACCCCAAGCCCGTCAACGCTATAGGACGCCCCGGCTGCCGACAATATGGGTAAAGGTTAAAGACTTTTGACGGGTTGCATGAAGATGCCCTCAAGCGGCGGGCGCGGGCATCCGCCCGCTGGCTTCATCCTCGATTTCCAGTCCGCCTTCGGCTCCCCGTAAATCTCCGGCGCCCGCGGTCGCGGGCTTGTCGCTTCGCTCCGTCTGTCGGCGCCCGGCGCATGAGGGACGGCTAAAGCCGACCATGGCGCAGGATCAGGATGTTGAAGGCCAGGTGGACGGCCACGGTGCCCAGGAACCACAGGGTGCGGGCGCCGGAATTGCTGGCGCGCACGGCCCACAGTTGGCCGAAGGACAGCGCCACGTGCAGCAGGCTGGGGACGGAGCGGGCGATCAGCACGGCGCCCAGCGCCAGCAGCGGCGGCAGGCCCAGGGCCAGGCAGTGCGGATTGCCCGCCGCACACAACGGCAGCACGCCGCGCGCCAGCGCCCATACCGCGACACCCAGTTCCCAGGCCGCCCACGCGTATCCGGCGCTGATGGCCGCGCGGGTGTCGCGATGGCTGAGCGACAGCAGCAGATAGCGCCCGGCCTCCTCCACCAGGGCGCCCAGCAGCAGCAGGGCGGTGACGGGCCCCAGGTGCCCACCGGCCAGGCCCACGGCACCCAGATCGTGGCCGGCCCATTCCTCCATGGCGGTGACGCCGGGCAGGACCAGCAGGCCCGCCGCCAGCACGCGGCCCTCCAGCAGGCCCCGGCGCACCAGGGCCAAGGTCAGCAGGACCAGCAGCAGCAGGAACAGACCATAATAAATCACAGCGTTACCCCCATCGGCGGCGCTTGGGCCGCATCGATCATCACATGGGTGTAGCGGGGGGCGCTGTCCGGTTGCAACACCGTCCCGCCTATGCTTCCTTGGGCCCGGTCTTTTCGCCTTCCACCAAGCAATCCAAGGGCCGGGAACCAACACCATGACCTTCAAGACCCTAGACGACATCGCAGCATCCAGCCGCACCGTGCTGGTCCGCGCCGACCTCAACGTCCCGGTGCAGGATGGGCAGGTGTCCGACACCACCCGCCTGGACCGCCTGGTGCCCACGCTGAAGGAACTGGCGGCCAAGGGCGCCAAGGTGGTGGTGCTGTCGCACTTCGGCCGTCCCAAGAACGGCCCGGACGAGAAGAACTCCCTGCGCCAGGTGGTGCCGGCCCTGTCCAAGGCCCTGGGCGCACCGGTGGCCTTCGCCAGCGATTGCATCGGCAAGCCGGCGCAGGACGCCATCCGCGTCCTGGAAAAGGGTCAGGTGCTGGTGCTGGAAAACCTGCGCTTCCACGCCGGTGAGGAAAAGAACGACCCCGCCTTCGCCGCCGAACTGGCCAAGCTGGGCGACCTCTACGTCAACGACGCCTTCTCTGCCGCCCACCGTGCCCACGCCTCGACCGAGGCGCTGGCCCGCCTGCTGCCCGCCGCCGCCGGCCGCCTGATGCAGGCCGAACTGGTGGCCCTGGCCAAGGCGCTGGGCCAGCCGCAGCGCCCGGTGGCCGCCGTGGTCGGTGGTGCGAAGATCTCCACCAAGCTGGACCTGCTGCTGAACCTGGTGGGCAAGGTCGACATCCTGGCGCTGGGCGGCGGCATGGCCAACACCTTCCTGTTCGCCCAGGGCGTGGACGTCGGCGCCTCGCTGGCGGAAAAGGACATGGCCGACCAGGCCCGCGCCATCATGGCCCGCGCCGAAGCCGGCGGCTGCCGGATCCTGCTGCCCAAGGACGGGGCGGTGGCCAAGCAGTTCAAGGCCCACGCCCCGTCGCGCATCGCCGCCCCCGGCGACATCGCGGCGGATGAGATGATCCTGGATGCCGGCCCCGCCACCGTCGCCTACTATGGCGAGGCCCTGGCCGGCGCCAAGACCGTGGTGTGGAACGGCCCAATGGGCGCCTTCGAGATCGAGCCGTTCGACGCCGCCACCAACGCGGTGGCCAGGATCGTGGCCGACCTGACCAAGGCCGGCACGGTGCTGTCGGTCGCCGGCGGCGGCGACACGGTGGCGGCATTGGAGCATGCCGGCGTGGCCGACTCGTTCAGCTACATCTCCACCGCCGGCGGTGCCTTCCTGGAATGGCTGGAAGGCAAGGAACTGCCCGGCGTGAAGGCGCTAGAAGTGGCGGTCTGATTACATGAGGACCAGCAGCGGCATGGGGCAACCCGTGCCGCTGTAGGGCCCGACCGGGCCCGCCGGAACTTTTCGGGGAGCGTCAGCGGACTGAAAAGTGAGGATAGCCCAAGCCGCCGGATGGCGGCGCCCGGCGCTTGAGGGCGAACGAAACTACTTCCGCGCCTCTGCGAGGCCCTCGCGGGCCAGCTGGTCGGCGCGTTCGTTCTCGGGGTGGCCGTTGTGGCCGCGCACCCAGTGGAACACCACCTCGTGCCGGTCGGCCTGGTCGGACAGACGCTGCCACAGATCCACGTTCTTCACCGGCTTCTTGTCGGCGGTCAGCCAGCCCCGGGCGCGCCAGCCGTGGATCCATTTGGTGATGCCGTCGCGCAGGTACTGGCTGTCGGTGTGCAGATCCACCCTGACCGGCCGCTTCAGGTTTTCCAGCGCGCGGATGGCGGCCATCAATTCCATGCGGTTGTTGGTGGTGTCGGGCTCCCCGCCCTTCATTTCCTTTTCCGTGCCGTTCCAGCGCAGGATGGCGCCCCAGCCGCCGGGGCCGGGGTTGCCGCTGCAAGCACCGTCGGTGAAGATCTCGACGCGCGAACTGGCGGGCTTGGCGACGTCGCTCACGGATGGGTTTCCTGTGCGGGGGTGGAACAGAGGTCGGATGGGGACAGGCCGTAGTCGGCCAGGCTGCGGGCCTGCTGATGGAAGCGCAGCTTGTGCAAATATTCCAGCGGGTCCTTGCGTTTCACCATGGCGCCGGCCGGCGTGTTGACCCAGTCATACAGCCGTGTCAGCAGGAAACGCAGGGCGCTGCCGCGCGCCAGCAGGGGCAGGGCCGCCGCTTCCGCTTCCGTCAGCGGCCGCACCCGGGCGTAGCTGGTCAGCAGCAGGCGCGACTTGGTGACGTTGAAGGCGCCGTCGGGCTCGAAGCACCAGGCGTTCAGGCAGATGGCCAGGTCGTAGGCCAGCATGTCGGTGCAGGCGAAATAGAAGTCGATCAGGCCAGACAGGGCGCCGTCGCGGAAGAAGACGTTATCCGGGAACAGGTCGGCATGGATGATGCCCTGGGGCAGGGCGGGGCGGCCGTCGCGGCCGGGCCACAGCGCCGACAAGGCCGCCAGCTCATCCGCCAGCACGGCCTTCAGCCCCGGCTTCACGCCGTCGGCGCCGTCGCGCGTGGCCTCCACCAGGGTGCGCCAGCCGTCCAGCGACAGGGTGTTGGGGCGGGGCACGTCATAATCAGCACCGGCCAGGTGCAGGCGCGCCAGGGCGGTGCCGAGGCCGGCGCAATGCTCCGGCAGGATGCGGCGCGGCCACATGCCGGTCAGGAAGGTGACGATGACCGCCGGCCGGCCAGCCAGGGTGCGCAGCGCCTCGCCATCGCGGCCCGGCACCGGCTGGGGGCAGACGATGCCGCCCGCCGCCAGGTGGCGCATCAGGCCCAGGAAAAAGGGCAGGTCCGCCGGGTTCACCCGCTTTTCATACAGGGTCAGGATATAGGGGCCCTGGGTCGTCACCAGCAGGTAGTTGGAATTCTCCACCCCTTCGGCGATGCCCTTGCACGAGATCACCGCGCCGATCGCGTAATCGGCGACGAACGCGTGCAAATCCTCATCGGTGACTTCGGTATAGACGGCCATGCCCTGCGAGGTAGCGGGAAATCCGGCGCGGGTCAATGGCTGGCCGGCTGGGCGATGCCCGCTTTTTTCGAACCGCCGTCGTACGTCCGATGTCGCGTGGTGTGTTTCGCCACTTAATCGCTAAAACGCCCATGGCAATTGCCCGTCGCGACGAGCATCAGAAATCTTAATAAGGAAAATCAATGCGTTAGTGCGGGCGTCGGAAACTGGCACGGCGGTTGCTTTTAAGGGGACATGGCCGACACCGCCACCGGCGACCGGCCCCCGAGACAAACGACTTTCCTGACGGAGATTGAAATGACCGACATGACCATGAGCACCGGCCGCAGCTTCAACGCCGCCCAGGCCGGCTTTTCGCCCAAGGGCCTGATGCCCAACCTGCGCGACCTGCCGGTGCTGCTGGCCGCCGCACTGTTCGCCGTCGCCATCGTCAGCCTGTTCTAAGCATCGCCTGTTCACACCGCCTTCGCGCCACCGCCTTTAAGGACGCCTGCCATGGGACTGTTTTCCCGCCTCGGCGACATCATCGATGCCAACCTGAACGCCATGCTGGATCGTGCCGAGGATCCGGAACGGCTGATCGGCCTGGTCATCCAGGAGATGGAGGACACGCTGGTCGAGGTGCGCGCCGAAGCCGTGCGGTCCATGGCGCGGCGCAAGGAGCTGGAGGCCCGCTACCGTGACGTGGAGTTCGAGTTGCTGGAGTGGGACCGCAAGGCCGAGCTGGCGGTGACCAAGGGCCGCGAGGATCTGGCCCGGGGCGCCCTGGTGGCCAAGGCCCGCCTGGCCGATGCCGCCGATCCCATCCGCCGCGAAATCCAGGCCATCACCGACCTGCTGGCCAAGGGCGCCGACGATGTCGGCCGGCTGGAGGCCAAGCTGGCCGACGCGCGGACCCGCCAGGGCACCCTGCTGGCCCGTCATCGCAGCGCCACCAATCGCCTGCGCCTGCGCAGCCAGATCCACGACACCCGCCTGGATGAGGCGCTGTCCCACTACGGCAGCCTGCAGCGCGACATCGACATGCTGGAAAGCGAGGCCGAGGCCCTGGAACTGGGCCGGCAGCCGCGCGGCCTGGCCGCCGAGATCGATGCCCTGGCCGACGACAAGGTGACGGCGGAACTGGAAGCGCTGAAGGCCCGCGTGGCCGGCCGCAACCCAGTCTGATTTGAGCTTTCGGAACAACGGACCGCGCCCATCTTCGACCTGCGGTCCACCTTTGAACAGTGGAGGGGATCATGAGGAGCTTTGATCGTATTTCGGCCACCATGCGCCGCAACAAGCTGACCAAGGACCCGGGTCGCGCCGTCCTGTTCGGCGTCTGCGCCGGCCTGGCCCGCTACGCCGGCCTGCCCGTCACCCTCGTGCGTGTCCTGACCGTGCTCAGCCTGTTCTTCTTCGCAGGGACCACCCTGCTGGTCTACGCCGCGCTGGCCCTGGTGCTGGACAGCCAGTACGCCGACCGCGAGGATGTCTACGTCAGCCGCACGTCCTATCGCTACCGCTGGTAAGCGGTGCCTGATCGGACGGTTCGCGGGGAACCGTCCCGGCCGGCCCCCGACCGCCACCCTGGCGACCCGCGCTCATTTCAGCGCGACGGGCTTGGGGCAGGCGGCGGGGGCCGGCATCCTCGGGTGGGGCCGGCAGGTCGGTCTGGCCGACCCGCCGGTGTCAGGCGGCAGTGGCGCGATGCAGTTCGAGGATGGTGGCCAGCCCGGTCGTCCGGATGGTCAGGTCGTTCGTCCGTGGTTCCGGACGAAGGTAGGCGAGCCCGAAGCCGCCCCATACCTCATACTTGCCAGGGGCGCCGCCCGCGACCATCTGGCCGGGCACGAAGTCCAGATCCAGGTCGTGGACATAGGGGTTCGACGCCCACGGCGCGGACGACATGCCTTGGCGACAGGCCGGATTGCCGCTGTCATGCATCAGGATGACCATCGGTGCCCGCGGCCGGATGGTCAAAAGCACCTTAAGGTCGCGCAACACGCCCTCGGTGGAATGGTCGGCGTCCAGCAGGACGAAATCGGGGGTCAGGCCCTGGCCGTCCAGTTCCGCCAGCATGGATGCCAGCATCGTGTTGGAATCGCCGATGCGGATGTCGACATTGGCCGGCCTGGCAAAGCGTTCAGTGACCTGGGGGTCGATGTCCAGCGCCCAAACCTGTTCCGCGAACTGAGAAATCAGATTGAGGCTGCCGCCGTAAAAAATTCCGATTTCAAGCGCCACTTTGGGGCGCAACCGGGCCAGCAATCCCGTTAGCGCCATACGCTCAGACGGCAACATCTGCCAGTTCGTTGTCGGTATGTTCGGATAAAGGAAATGTTCAAAAGCTGCTGTCATGGCGCAACCTTATGATAATCGTCCGATTGAAAGCTATCATAGGTTCTTGGTCTCGCAGAGGGAAAATTGGCCACGAAGGCGGCATTTCCCCTCGCGAAATGGCTCTGGCGGAATGGAAGATAGTCCGGGTTGGTTGCCAAGCGCTTACATGACGGCGCCGTGTGCCAGGGGCCGATGGCCCGCTGGCGCTTGGCATGCCCTTACTCCGCCGCCGCCAGGCCGCGGGGCAGCTTGAAGGTGATGTTCTCCACCGCCGTCTGCACTTCCTCGATCTGGATGTCGTAGCGCTCGCGGCAGGCCTCGATGACCTCCTGCACCAGGATGTCGGGGGCCGAGGCGCCGGCGGTGATGCCCAGGACCTTGACGTTGTCCATCATGGACCAGTCGATCTGGGTGGCGCGCTGCACCAGCATGGAATTGGTGCAGCCGTGCTTGGCCGCCACTTCCACCAGGCGCATGGAGTTGGAGCTGTTGGGCGCCCCCAGCACCAGGATGGCGTCCGCCTTCTCGGCGATGGCCTTCACCGCCGTCTGGCGGTTGGTGGTGGCGTAGCAGATGTCTTCCTTGCGCGGGCCGGCGATGGCGGGGAAACGCGCCTTCAGGGCGGCCACGATCTGCACCGTGTCGTCCACCGACAGGGTGGTCTGGGTGACGAAGGCCAGGTTCAGGGGATCGCCCACCTCGACCGTGCGCACATCCTCTTCCGATTCCACCAGGATCACGGCACCCGCCGGCAGTTGGCCCATGGTGCCCACCACCTCCGGATGGCCGGCATGGCCGATCAAGATGATCTGGCGACCGTCGGCGTGATGACGCTCCGCCTCACGGTGGACCTTGGACACCAGGGGGCAGGTGGCATCGACATACATCAGGTGCCGGTTCTCCGCCTCGGCCGGGACCGACTTGGGCACGCCGTGGGCGGAGAAGACGACAGGGCGGCCGTCCGGCACCTCGTCCAGTTCTTCCACGAAGATGGCGCCCTTGGCTTCCAGGCCCTGCACGACGTAGCGGTTGTGCACGATCTCATGCCGGACATAGACGGGCGCGCCATACCGCTGCAACGCCACCTCCACGATCTGGATGGCGCGGTCCACGCCGGCGCAGAAACCGCGCGGCGAGGCCAGGAGGATATTGAGCGTGGGCTTGGTCATGGCGGTCAGGTCTACTCGTTCCGGAAGGGTTCCATGCGGGAACCGTTAAGGCGGTGCATCATAAATCGGCTTGTCAGGGGATCACTAGCGCCGATACGGGAGGCCCGCCACCATCATAAACGATGGCGCAGGCGATGACTTGTGCGTGTATGGCGGCTTCTCTATTGTCGCGGGGCCCCGACGCCGGCCGGCGTCCAACTCCAGACGAGCCCCGCTTCAATGAACATCCATACGGACGATAATATAGGTTCGCCCACCAGGAAAGGCACCCGCTCCCGGTTGGCCCTGCTTTTGGGGATGCCTCTCATGCTGTCGTTGGCGGCTTGCGCCAACAAGAACGTGGGCTATCGGCCGGGCTGCCCGACCGTGGCCATCGTCCGCGACGCCTCTTCGGTGGGCGTGCCGGGCGCCAACGGCCAGTTGGCCTACACCGCGGTGATGCCCAACATCCAGGGCCGCTGCGAGTATAGCGAGCAGGGCATTACGATAACCGAGGACCTGCGCGTGGGCGCCAGCACCGGCCCGGCCTTCGCCGGCGGCCCGCTGCCGCTGACCTACTTCGTCGCGGTGACCGACGCCGACCGCAAGATCCTGACCAAGCAGACCTACAACGTCACGCTGGATGTCAGCAGCGGCAGCGGCGGTTCGGTGGAACGCCTGACGCAGTTCATCCCGCTCAGTCCCGAGGTGGACGGCCGCTATTACGAGGTGCTGGTGGGCTTCCAGCTGACCCCGGAGCAGATGGAGGCCAACATCCGCCTGAACACCCGGCCGCCGGCGCCGCCGGTGCCGGCGGGCAAGTAACGGTACCTCGAGGTCATTCAGGGTCAAGGCCCGTCCATCCGGCAGGGGCGCCAGGGTGGATGGGTCAGGGGAGGGCGGGTCGCGGGGCAGCGGCCCGCCTTTACTTTTTGGCCAGCTTTACTTTCCGGGGTCCCCTGGATTAGGGTGCAAGTGCGAAGCTGATGACATCTCGCGGGAGAGACCGGCCCCGATTGGTGGCCGGCGCCGAAGGAGCAACCGCCCCCGGAAACTCTCAGGCAAAAGGACCGCGAGAAAGAAGCGCATCTGGAAAGCGGCACGGCCTTGATTCCGGCGCCATCCTGTTTGGGATGGGGCTGGGTGTTTCAGGCCAATGCCCACCGACGGAGTAAGCGGGTTTCCCCCGTGAATCTCTCAGGGTCCGGGACAGAGGGGGGCGAGCCCTGCATGGAATCCGTCCATGTGGGGGGTATCTCGTCCGCCAGGAGTCTCCCGGCCCCATGTCGTCCTCATCCGATTCGCCCATTCTCACCACGCCCCTGAACGCCCTGCACCGTAAGCTGGGGGCTAAAATGGTGCCCTTCGCCGGCTATGACATGCCGGTGCAGTATCCGCTGGGCGTGCTGAAGGAACATCTGCACACCCGCGAGAAGGCCGGCCTGTTCGACGTGTCGCACATGGGCCAGGTCATCCTGCGCGGCGACGGCGTGGTGGATGCCCTGGAAAAGCTGGTGCCCGGTGAGTTGAGGGCCCTGAAGCAGGGCCGCATCCGCTATAGCTTCTTCACCAACGACCAGGGCGGCATCCTGGACGATTTGATGATCGCCAACCGGGGCGACCATCTGTTCCTGGTGGTGAACGCCGCCTGCAAGGTGCCGGACATTGCCCACCTGACGGCGGGCCTGCCGGGCGTCGAGATCGAATATCTGGGCGATGACCGGGGCCTGCTGGCCCTGCAGGGCCCCGTGGCCGCCACCGTGCTGGCCCGCTTCATCCCCGATGTCGCCACCATGCCCTTCATGTCCATGGTCAGCGCTGACCTGAAGGGCATCCCCGTCACCATCGCCCGCTCCGGCTACACCGGTGAGGACGGGTATGAGATCGGCATCAATGCCGACCGTACCGAGGACGTGGCCCGCCTGCTGCTGGCGGAGCCCGAGGTGGCCGCCATCGGCCTGGGTGCCCGCGATAGCCTGCGGCTGGAGGCCGGCCTCTGCCTCTACGGCCACGACATCGACACCACCACCACCCCGGTGGAGGCCGGCCTGACCTGGGCCATCTCCAAGCGCCGGCGGGAGGAGGGGGGCTACCCCGGCGACGCCATCGTGCGCCGCCAGCTGGCCGAGGGTGCGACCCGCTACCGCGTCGGCATCCAGCCGGAAGGCCGTGCGCCCGCCCGTGAGCATACCGAAATCCAGGACGCCGCCGGCCAGACGGTGGGCGAGGTCACCTCCGGCGGCTTCGGGCCCAGCGCCAACGCCCCCGTCGCCATGGGATACGTCACCGCCGCCAACGCCGCCGTGGGCACGTCCCTGTCGCTGGTCGTGCGCGGCAAGCCGCTGCCGGCCAAGGTCGCCAGCCTGCCTTTCGTGCCGCAGCGCTACTACCGCGGCTGAACCAATTCCGGACCCGGAACGATCCAGAGTCCGCATCGATAAACGCCTTATTCAAGGATCAATGCCATGACCATCCGTTTTACCGAAGACCATGAGTGGATCAGCCTGGACGGCGATGTGGCCACCGTCGGCATCACCACCTTCGCCCAGGGCCAGCTGGGCGACGTGGTGTTCGTCGAGGTGCCCGAGGCCGGCCGCGCCCTGACCAAGGGCAAGGACGCCGCCGTCGTCGAGTCGGTGAAGGCCGCCAGCGAGGTCTACGCCCCGGTCGATGGCACCGTCGTGGAAGGCAACCAGGCGGTGGTGGACGACCCCTCGCTGGTCAACAGCGACCCGCAGGGCGCCGGCTGGTTCTTCAAGATGACCCTGAAGGACGCCACGGCGCTGGACGGCCTGATGGACCAGGCAGCCTACGACACCTTCGTGGAAGGTCAGCACTGATGCGTTACCTGCCCCTGACCGAGGCTGACCGGCAGGCGATGCTGGCCGCCATCGGCGCGCCGTCGGTGGACGCGCTGTTTGGCGACGTGCCGGTTGCCGCCCACCTGACGCAGCCCATCGCCGGCCTGGCGCCGCACCAGGGCGAGTTGCAGGTGGAGCGCGCGCTGGGCCGCCTGGCCGCCCGCAATGTCGCCGCCGGCAGCTGCCCCAGCTTCTTAGGAGCGGGCGCCTACCGCCACCACGTCCCGGCGGCGGTGGACCAGTTGCTGACGCGCGGTGAGTTCCTCACCAGCTACACGCCCTACCAGCCCGAGGTGACGCAGGGCACCCTGCAATACCTGTTCGAGTTCCAGACCCAGGTGGCGCTGATCACCGGCATGGATGTGGCCAACGCCTCCATGTACGACGGCGCCACGGCCTGTGCCGAGGCGGTGCTGATGGCCAACCGCGTCACGCGCCGCAATCGCGCCGTGCTGTCGGGCGGCTTGCACCCCCACTACCGTGAGGTCACGGCCACCACCACCGGCGTGCTGGGCGTGGACCTGGTGACCCTGCCGGCCGATCCCAAGGGGATCGAGGATCTGGTGGCGGCCATCGACGACAAGACGTCCTGCGTCGTCGTGCAGAACCCCACCCTGTTCGGCCACGTCGCCGACCTGACTGCGCTGGCCGAGGCCTGCCACGCCAAGGGCGCCCTGCTGATCGTGGCGGTGACCGAGGTGGTGAGCCTGGGCCTGATGCCCTCGCCCGGTTCCATGGGGGCCGACATCGTGGTGGCCGAGGGCCAGAGCATCGGCAACGGCCTGAACTTCGGCGGGCCCTACCTCGGCCTGTTCGCCACCCGCGACAAGTTCGTGCGCCAGATGCCCGGCCGCCTGTGCGGCGAGACGGTGGACGCCGACGGCAAGCGCGGCTTCGTGCTGACGCTGTCGACGCGTGAGCAGCACATTCGGCGTGAGAAGGCCACGTCCAACATCTGCACCAACTCCGGCCTGTGCGCGCTGGCCTTCACCATGCACCTGTCGCTGCTGGGCGAGGTGGGTTTCACCGGCCTGGCCCAACTGAACCACGCCAAGGCGGTGCAATTGGCGGATAAGCTGGCGGCGGCCGGTGTCACCGTGGTGAACCAGGGCTTCTTCAATGAGTTCACCATCCAGGTGACGGGTGATGCCGCGGCCGTGGTGGACACGCTGGCAGCCGAGCCCATCCTGGCCGGTGTGCCCGTTTCCCGCCTCCACCCGGCCCAGGCGGACCTCGCCGGCCTGCTGCTGGTGGCGGTGACCGAGACCACGACCGAAGACGACATGGACGCCCTGGTCCAGGCCCTGGGAGGAACGAAGTGATGAATACCCAAGGACGCAAGACCACGCCGGACGCGGAATCCGCGGCGGCCACCGATGTCGGCACTTACACCGGTAACCGCGCGCTGGTGCATGAAGAGGCGCTGATCTTCGAACTGGACAACCCCGGCGTCACCGGCGTGGACCTGGAGGCGGCCCCGGCCGTCACCAGCCGCCTGGGCGGCCTGAAGGCCCGCGACGCCATCGGCCTGCCCGGCCTGTCGGAGCCGACGGTGGTGCGCCACTACACGCGCCTTAGCCAGAAGAACTTCGGCATCGACAGCACCATGTACCCGCTGGGCTCGTGCACCATGAAGCACAACCCGCGCCTGAACGAGAAGCTGGCCCGCCTGCCCGGCTTCAGCGACATCCACCCCTTGCAGCCGCAATCCACGGTGCAGGGTGCGCTGGAGCTGATCGACCAGCTGGCCCATTGGCTGAAGACCCTGACCGGCATGCCGGCGGTGGCCATGTCGCCGGCCGCCGGCGCGCATGGTGAGCTGTGCGGCCTGATGGCCATCCGCGCCGCCTTGCAGGCCCGGGGTGAGAGCAGCCGCACCCGCGTGCTGGTGCCGGAGTCGGCGCACGGCACCAACCCGGCCACGGCGGCCTTCTGCGGCTTCACCGTCGATGCCATCCCGGCGGAGGCCAACGGCCGCGTGAGCGTGGCGGCGGTGAAGGCCAAGCTGGGCCCCGACGTCGCCTGCATCATGCTGACCAACCCCAACACCTGCGGCCTGTTCGAGCCGCAGGTGAAGGAGATCGCCGACGCAGTGCATGCCGCCGGCGGCTATTTCTACTGCGACGGCGCCAACTACAACGCCATCGTCGGCCGGGTGCGCCCGGCGGACCTGGGCGTGGACGCCATGCACATCAACCTGCACAAGACCTTCTCCACCCCGCACGGCGGTGGCGGCCCGGGTTCCGGCCCGGTGGTCCTGTCGGACGCGCTGGCCCCCTACGCCCCGCTGCCCTATGTGGTGCACGGGACCGATGGCTTCCGCCTGGTGGAGCATGAGGGCGAGGTCGAGGGCGGCAACCAGCCGTTCGGCCGCCTGAAGGCCTTCCACGGTCAGATGGGCATGTTCGTCCGCGCGCTGGCCTACATCCTCAGCCACGGCGCCGACGGCCTGCGCCAGGCCTCCAGCGATGCCGTGCTGAACGCCAACTATATCAAGGCGCGGCTGCAGGACCTGATGACTGTGCCGTTCGACGGCTACTGCATGCATGAGGCCCTGTTTGACGACCGCTTCCTGAAGGACACCGGCGTCACCACCCTCGACTTCGCCAAGGCGATGATCGATGAGGGCTTCCATCCCATGACCATGTACTTCCCCCTGGTCGTGCACGGCGCCTTCCTGATCGAGCCGACGGAGACCGAGTCCAAGGCCACCATCGACCAGTTCGTCGGCGCGATGCGGCACCTGGCGGGCAAGGCCAAGGCGGGCGATGCCGCCCACTTCCTGGCCGCCCCCCGCTACACCCCGCGCCGACGCCTGGATGAGACCGCTGCGGCGCGCAAGCCAGTCCTGCGCTGGTTGCCGCCCGCGGCATAAGGATAGGTCGGGGGCCTGGACCGGCACCCCGGCGAATGGTTGGGGAAGGGGCGGAAACTCCAGGGTTTCCGCCCTTTTCTTTTGGGCGGGTCAAGGATTGTGACGGCTTAATCCTGTCGGCGATGCACGGGTTGCAGCGCACACAAATCCGCATTGCCCCAGGGGGGTCTAGCTTCCATCGCAATTTCGGCCAAATGTCCCGTCATCAATAACGACGGCGGCCGATCCGGGCCGCTCCTTCCGCCGGGACACCGCCCCCAAATGATGACCACCACGTGCTTGCCCAGGGTTGAAATCGCCCGCCTGCGCCGTCCGGCGTTGCAGGCCTCGGGCTGGCATGGTCATGGGCCTGGGCGTCCTGTCGCTGCCCATTCCCGGGCCGGTGTCCACGCCCCTGGTGGTGATGGGCGGCTTGCTGGTGCTGCGCAACTCCGTCTCCGCCCGTCGGCATTATGTCCGCGCCCGCGACCACGCCCCGCGCCTGGTCCGCCCGCTGTTCGGCCGCTTCGACGCCTGGCGCCACCGTCACCGTTCCCGCGTCCACGTCGCTGTCCCGGCCCTGCCGGTGCCGGCCGCCGTGATCGCCGCCAACGACGTGGCCGCCAACGATGTCATGGGCACCGCCCCCTCGGCCCTGGCCATCGCCGGCCTGGCCTTCCAGGCGCCGGTCGGCCAGGCCTGAGTTTCTCCCCAAACCATCTTTGAAGGCCGCCCGCTGTTTAGCTGGCGGCCTTTTCCATTTGGACTTCACCCTTACTCGATTGACCTCCGTCCCGCCTTGGCGCATCACGCGAATAAGGGCTGTGACGGCCCGCCCAAGCGGAGGGAATGCCAGGTGCGATCAGGTAACGCCATCCTGTCGGGGTACGGGACCACCATCTTCGAGGCCATGTCGCGGCTGGCGGGCACGCACGACGCCATCAACCTGGGCCAGGGCTTTCCCGACGACCGGGGGGCGGAGGATGTGCTGCAGGTGGCCGCCCGGGCGCTGCTGGAGGGCAACAACCAGTATCCGCCCATGATGGGCCTGCCGGCGCTGCGCCAGGCCGTGGCGGCCCACGCCGCGCGGTTCTATGGCCTGTCGGTGGATTGGGAGCGGGAGGTGATGGTCACCTCCGGCGCCACCGAGGCGCTGGGCGCCTGCCTGTTCGGCCTGATCGAGCCGGGCGATGAGGTCGTGCTGTTCCAGCCGCTGTACGACAGCTACGTCCCCATCATCCGCCGCGCCGGCGGCATCCCCCGCTTCGTGCCCCTGCGGCCGCCCGGCTGGACCTTCGATCCCGATGAGCTGGCGGCGGCCTTCGGGCCGCGCACCAAGCTGGTGGTGCTGAACAACCCCCTGAATCCGGCGGCCAAGGTGTGGTCGGCGGATGAGCTGGCGCTGCTGGCCCGGTTGGTGGTGGAGCACGACTGCTACGCCGTTTGCGATGAGGTCTATGAGCACCTGGTGTTCGATGGCCGCCGGCACGTGCCGCTGATGGCCATGCCCGGCATGCGCGACCGCAGCTTGCGCATCGGGTCGGCCGGCAAGACCTTTTCCCTGACGGGCTGGAAGGTGGGCTACGTCACGGCCGCCCCCGCCCTGTTGCAGCCGGTGGCCAAGGCCCACCAGTACCTGACCTTCGCCACCCCGCCCAATTTGCAGGCGGCCGTGGCGTACGGCCTGGCCAAGGACGATTCCTATTTCGGCCTGCTGGCGGCGGGGCTGGCGGCCAAGCGTGACCGGCTGTCGGCGGGCCTGGTCTCGGTCGGCCTGCCCGTGCTGCCGTCGGAAGGGACGTATTTCGTGGTGGCGGATATCACGGACGCACCCGGCCGCCGCGTGGGCGAGGATGACGCCGCCTTCTGCCGGCGCCTGACGGTGGAGGCCGGCGTCGCCGCCATCCCGGTCAGCGCCTTTTATGAGCAGGACGCGCCCACCCATCTCATCCGCTTCTGCTTTTCCAAGCAGGACGCCATCCTGGACGCGGCGGTGTCGCGGCTGCGGGCGTTTTTCGGGAGCTGATGAGGCGGTGGCTGCCGCCGGCCGACGCTTAAGGGCGCGCGTAAAACCTTAACCCACGATGTGCAGGCTGCGGCGGCGGGGCAGGTTGAAGGCGCTGCCGACCAGCAGGCGGTTCACCTTGCCGTCAGCGCCGCCCAGGGGCAGCGCCAGGATGTCGGCGGAGGGGAGGCCCAGCTCGGTGGCGGCGGGCAGGGCGCGGGTCTGGGGCAGGCCGCTGTCGGCGCACCGGCGCAGCAGTTCCGCGAACGGGACGGCGTTGGGGGAGGGGGGCAGGTCTTCCAGCTGGCGGCCGGTGGCGTCGCGGCGCAGCCACAGCACATAGTCGGTGCCCACCCAATGAACCGTGAATGCCATAAAATTAGGCGCCACATCGACCAGCATCAGGCCGCCGGGGGCGACGGGCAGGTCGACGATTTCAATCTCGGCGCTGTTGGGAAAGGCGCGGTCACGGCGCACGATATCCCAATAGTCATGCAGTAAACGCAGATTGGCATCCGCGATTTGCAAGGGAAAGCGGGTGACTATGTTGGTGTCGCGAGCAACAGGACCAGTCATGGACGTCTCTCCATCCGCACAGTTCTTCTGAGACGGCGTCCAGGCATGCGGGAGCCTGCGCTTAGGCCCGGGATGGACGCAAAACGGCAATGGTCCGTTCCCATCCCGGCGTGGAATGCGAAACGGTTGGTATGTGTCAGGCAAATAAACCAGAAACGCCCGGGGCGCGGTTTCCGCGTTTTTCCCAGGCCTAGCCAAAAGGGCTAAATAAAAGGGACTAGTTAAAAAAACTGCCGGTAAGTCGAAGACTTACCGGCGAGTTGAACAGGGAGGCTTCACGTCTGGGAGACGTTGGGCCCGAAGGCCCACCCCCGGACGGGCATCCGGGGGGAAACATCAGATGCTGCAACGCAACATCTGATGGCCTAATATTTAATCTTTTGATGCCCCGTTTAAAGGCACAATCACCCGTCTCAGCTATGCGCTGGGCGCATGCGTTGCGGGGAAGGTTTCTGCGACCTTCTTAACGAGAAAGTCACGGAAGACCGCGATGCGCTTGGAGTGACGCAGTTCCTCGGCATAGACGAAATAGGCGTCGATGCGCGGGCCCGTCACGTCCGGCAGGATGCGGACCAGGTCGGGGTTGCTTTCGGAGATGATGTAGTCGGGGATGGCCGCGATACCCAGGCCGCTCTCCACCGCCTTGTACAGGGCGTACAGGCTGTTGACACGGAAGATGGTGTCGCGCTCGCCGCCGGGCGGGTCGCCCAGGGCCAGCAGCCAGTTGATGTTGGGCACCGGCGCCTTGGCGTCCGACGGATAGGCGATCAGATCGTGCTTCTGCAGATCCTCCACCGTTTCCGGGGTGCCGCGCTTTTCCAGGTACGTGCGGTGGCCGTACAGGTGGGTGCGCACCGTCATCAGGTGGCGCTGGATCAGGTCGGGCTGGCGCGGCGGCACCATGCGGATGGCGATGTCCGCCTCGCGCATGGACAGGTCCAGCTCGTTATCGTCCAGCAGCAGCGTCAACTGCACGTCCGGGTAGATCGACAGGAATTCCCGGATGCGCGGGGTCAGCCACGTGGACCCGAAGGCGACGGTGGTCGTCACCTTCAGCGGGCCCTTCGGATGCTCCTTGCTTTCCGAAAGCATCGCCTCTGTCATCGACAGCTTGGCGAACACCTCACGGGCGGTGCGGTACAGCAACTCGCCCTGCTCGGTGAGGATGAGGCCGCGGGCGTGGCGATGGAACAGCGGCACATGGAGGCTTTCCTCCAAAGCGCTGATCTGCCGGCTGACGGCTGATTGGCTAAGGTTCAGGGTTTCACCGGCATGCGTGAAGCTGCCGGCCTCCGCCACCGCGTGGAAAACGCGAAGCTTGTCCCAATCCATTCCCGGTCCTTATGCGTCAAAGACGTTGCGATCCCGGTGTGGGACCGTCTGGAAATGACGGCCTCAAGCGGGCCGCCATGCAAAGAATATATACCCAGCTTGTCCAAGACGCTACCGATTGTGGGTGTCCACACGGTTAGGCCATAGGATGATATGGCGTTTTACCGCCACAGCGTGCCGTTTTGGCAACGCTCCGAAGCTGAAATCGACAGATCCGGACTTGAGCAAGTCCAAAGGGTTGCGGCCCCGGAATGGACTTTGGGTCCATCCAGGGGCCGCAACGCAATTTCGGGGCCGTTTGCGGCGCCCGCTACATTTTTTTTCAGTGACCGCCCAAGAAGCGTTCGGCCTCCAGTGCTGCCATGCAGCCCATGCCGGCGGCGGTGACGGCCTGGCGGAACACCTTGTCCTTCACGTCACCGGCGGCGAACACGCCGGGCACGCTGGTGCGGGTGCTGTCCGGGGCGGTGATGACATAGCCTTCCTCGTCCAGATCCACGTGGCCCTTGAACAGGGCCGTCGCCGGGTCATGGCCGATGGCGACGAACACGCCGTCCAGCGGCAGCTCACGCGTCTCGCCGGTACCGGTGTGGGTCAGCGCCAGGCCGGTGGCCTGCTTGGGGTTGTTGAAGTCGAAGCCGCCGTCCGGTGCCCCGCCCTTGCCCAGTACCTGGTCCACCTTGTGGTTCCACAGCACCTCGATCTTCGGGTTGGCGAAGACGCGGTCGTGCAGGATCTTCTCACCGCGGAAGCTGTCGCGGCGGTGGACCAGCGTGACCTTGGACGCGTGGTGGGTCAGGTACAGCGCCTCCTCCAGCGCGGTGTTGCCGCCGCCGATCACCGCCACTTCCTTGCCCCGGAAGAAGAAGCCGTCGCAGGTGGCGCAGGCCGAGACGCCGGCGCCCTGGTACTCCTGCTCACCGGGCACACCCAGCCAGCGCGCCTGGGCGCCGGTGGCGATGACCACCGTGTCGGCCACGAACTCATCACCGCTGTCGGCCTTGCACACGAAGGGGCGCTGGCTGAAATCGACCGAGGTGATGACGTCGTAGACCAGGGTGGTGCCCACATGCTCCGCCTGCTGGCGCATCTGCTCCATCAGGTCGGGGCCCTGCACCGCCTGGGCGAAGCCCGGGTAGTTCTCCACCTCCGTGGTGATCATCAACTGCCCGCCCGGCTGCATGCCCTGCACCAGGATGGGCTGGAGGTTGGCGCGGGCGGCGTAGATGCCGGCGGTGTAGCCGGCGGGACCGCCGCCGATGATCAGGACCTTGGTGCGATGGGTGGTCATGGGAACTGTTCCTGGCGGGGACGGGGCCCCACTGGATTGGGGGCCGAACCATCGCCGCCCTCTAGATATGGTGGGGTGGGCGTCAAAATGCATCCAGGGTGGGGACGATAGCGGCAAGCGGGCCCGGGCTCAACGTCCGACGTCACAGATGGATCCGCGATGGCGGTCCGCACATTGGTTCGCCCCGCAAACCAGGGGTGCGGCCAATCCCCCATGGCGACGGCGCCCGCCATGCACTACATGTGAGGGAAATCGGTTTCCTTAAGATGGCGGCGGTTAGATGAACGCGGTTAAGGCATGGGCGCGCAAGGGCGCCCTGGCGGCATTCGCCCTGGCATGCGCTTTCGGCGGGGGGACTGTCGCAAGTGCCGAGCCGGTGCACACCGAACATACCGTCAGCCGCCTGGTGGCCGAGGGGCCGGCCGTGCCGGGCCGGCCGCTGTGGGTCATGCTGGACCAGACGCTGCAGGACGGTTGGCACACCTATTGGGTCAATCCCGGCGACTCGGGCCTGCCGACGGAGGTCAACTGGACCTTGCCGGCCGGGTGGACGGCGGGGCCCCTGAACTTCCCGGCCCCCCATCGCTTCACCACCGGCCCCCTGGTCAACTACGGTTATGACAAGGCGACCCACGTGCTGGCCAGGCTGGACGTGCCGGCTGACGCCAAGCCCGGCACCAATGTCAGCCTGACCGCCGCCGCCAATTGGCTGATCTGCGCCGACGTCTGCGTGCCGGAGGATGCCACGCTGACGCTGGACGTGCCCGTGGCCGCCGCCGTCGCCAACGATGCCGATGTGGCGCCGCTGTTTGCGGAGGCGCGCGCCGCCTTGCCCGTGGACAGCCCCTATCCCGTCAGTGTGGAGACCGCCCAGGCCGCCGTGACCCTGCGCCTGGCCGCCCCCGGCCTGACGGCCGCCCAGGTCAAGGACGCCTATTTCTTCGCCGAGGATCCCGACCTGGTGGAGGCTGGCGCCCCCCAGGCCTTGTCATTCACCAAGGACGGCCTGGTGCTGGCCCTGAAGCCCACCGGCCGCGCCAAGCCCGGCCCGGTCAACGGCATCCTGGTGGTGACGGAGTTGGTCAATGGCCAGCCCACCACCCAGGCACTGGCCATCCATATCCCCGCCGGTGGGGCGGCACCCGCCTCATCCGGTGCCCCCGCCCCCGCAGGCGGCGAGGCCGCCCTGCCGCTATGGCAGGCCATGCTGTTCGCCTGCCTGGGCGGTATGGTGCTGAACCTGATGCCCTGCGTCTTCCCCGTGCTGTCGATGAAGGCTATGGCCCTGGTGCGCCACCAGGGCGCCCATGCCCGCCTGCATGGCTTGGCCTACGCCGTGGGCGTGCTGGCCTGCTTCGCCGCCGTGGCCGGCGTGCTGATGGTGCTCCGCGCCGGTGGGCAGGAGATCGGCTGGGGCTTCCAACTGCAATCGCCCGTGGTCGTGGCCGTGCTGGCCTACGTCATGCTGCTGCTGGCGCTCAGCATGTCCGGTGTCTTCACCGTCGGCGACCGCTTCATGGGGGCCGGCCAGGAACTGACCCAGGGTGAGGGCTACCTGCCGTCCTTCTTCACCGGCGTGCTGGCCACGGTGGTGGCCACCCCCTGCACCGCGCCCTTCATGGGTGCGGCGGTGGGCTACGCCCTGGTGCAGCCGTGGTTCGTGGCGCTGGCAGTGTTCCTGTCGCTGGGCTTCGGCATGGCCTTGCCTTTCCTGGCGCTGGCCTTCTCCCCCTGGCTGCTGCGGCATTTGCCCCGGCCGGGGGCGTGGATGGAACGGCTGAAGCAGGTGCTGGCCTTCCCGCTGTACGGGTCCGCCGCCTGGCTGGTCTGGGTGTTCGCGGTGCAGGTGGGGGCGGCCGGCATGGCCGACATCCTGATCGGCGTGGTGCTGGTGGGTTTCGCCGCCTGGCTGTACGGCGTCACCCATTATGCGGAAGGTTGGGGCCGGCGCGGCGGTGCCGTGGGCGCCATCATGGCCCTGGCGCTGGCCGTGGGGGCGGTGGCCGCCCACACCGGCACGGCAGCACCTGCCACCGATGGGGCGCCCAAGGTGGCGGATGCCGGCGGTTTCCAGCCCTTCTCCCCCGACGCGCTGGACAAGCTGCGGGCCGATGGCCGGCCGGTGCTGGTGGACTTCACCGCCGCCTGGTGCATCACCTGCCTGGTGAATGAGCGCGTGGCCTTGTCCAGCGACACGGTGCATGCCGCCTTCAAGGCGCACGACGTGGCCCTGCTGAAGGGCGACTGGACCAAGCAGGACCCGGTGATCACCCGCGTGCTGCAGGCCCACGGCCGCGACGGCGTGCCGCTCTACCTGTTCTACCGCCCTGGCCAGGCCGAGCCCGAGGTCTGGCCGCAGATCCTGACGGAGGCCCAGGTGCTGGACGCCGTGGGCAGCCTGCCCAGCCGCAGCGCCAGCGCGCAGTAAGGGACGACCCATGGCTTTCGTGATCATCGCGGTGCTTGCGGGCGTCTATTGCCTGGTGCGGGCCCTGCTGGACCTGCGGCAGAAGCGTTATGTCTGGGCGGTGCTGGGGCTCGCGGTTGGCATCGCCCTGCTGGCCATGCCCGTGCCCACATATTCAGTGGCGCCCGCGCCGCCAGTCGACGCTGGTAAATAGGCGCGCTTGTCGCGGAAATGACTTTGAAGCCGGGTATGCTCCCCGCCGTTTACGGCGGTTAACGCCCCTTCAAGGAAGACAGATGCGACGCCCCCCATTCCGCAAGACCCGTGTCCTTGGCCTGGCCCTGACGGCGGCCTTCTATTTCGCCGCCCAGCCGGCCGCCTGGGCCTGGAGCAACCACCCGCTGTGCACCTGGCAAGCGGTGGCGGTGTTGCCGGACTTGGGCGGCCGCACCGTGCCGGTGGAGCCGCTGGCCGGCTTCCTGGCCAAAGAGGCCGCTCCGCTGGCCAAGGTCCTGAATGACGAAGAGCTGTGGGCCCGGGCCAACGTCCCGTTCTATGCCCCCCGGCCGGACACGCTGGCCTTCCAGGCGTCCCCATCGGACGACGCCACGGCTTTGCGCCGGGCCTTCCTGCACGCCATCCGCGCCAATGAGGACATGCCGCTGGGGCTGTACCTCCAGCGCCAGCCCGGTGTGGTCGTGCCGGCGGACAAGGTCATGCCCCTCACCGACTTGAGCGTGCTCAAGAGCCTGGGTGACCTGGATGAGGCCAGCCTGGAGCGGGTGGAGGAGGGGGCCACCGTGCCCGTGGCCGACGTGGTCGCCACCGCCTCCAACGAGCCGGACTTCGGCCTGGACATCGGCCTGTGGCAGGACAATGGCACGGCGCAGAGCGCCCCCTACGCCTTTGGGCCGCAGCCCTTCGGCAACCCGCGCCTGGATTACGGCAGCCAGGCGCCCTTCCATATGGGTTTTTATCACGAGGCCGGCATCATCTACCGCGCCGCCCCTTTCCTGCAGCACACCTACCCTGAGGCGCGCATCCACCTGTACATGACCCTGGCGCGCTTCGCCTTCGCCCAGGGGCATCCCTACTGGGGCTGGCGCTTCGCCGGCTGGGCCGTCCATTACGTCCAGGACATGGCCCAACCCTATCACGCCCGCGTCCTGCCCGGCGTCGGCGTGGCCGGCATGCTGTGGACCAGCGTGCTGGACATGGCGGGCGTCCATGGCCCCAAGCTGGCGGCCCTGACCCGCGTCACCAACCGCCATACGGTGGTGGAGAATTACCAGTACCGCCGCATGGCGACCGCCTATCAGCACGGCGACATGGCCGATCCCCTGTTGGCGGCGCTGCGCGACACCACGGGCGACGCGGCACTGCCCCGTTTGCTGCCCGACTCGCCGCGCGGCATCATCAGCACCCAGTCGGCCGCCGCCGCCGATGCGCTGGACGCCCAGCTGGAGCGCACCTTCCCGGCCCATTACGTGACCGATCCGGACACCGATCCCGCCGAACTGAAGGATCCGGACATGTCGGAGGTTGCCCGCCAGGCCCCGGTGGCGGAGCAGCAGAAGCTGACCAATCTGGTCGCTGATCGCATGCGCCAGGTTGGCCGCGACACCCGTGCCGTCATCCGCGCGCTGGAGGCGGACCAGGCGGCCGCGGCCGCGAAGCCCTAAAAAAGGAAAAGGGCCGGCGGATCGCTCCGTCGGCCCTTTTGTATTCTTCCTAGGCCGCGACCGCGGCCACCGGAGCTTTCCGGGGAGCCGCAGGCAGACTGGAAAGCGAGGAAGCCAAGCCGGCGGATGCCGGCGCCCGGCGCTTGAGGGAACAAAACAAAACTCAAAACCCAAACATGTGATCCAGCGCGAATGCCCCGTGGGCGCCATCGCGGATCAGGCCGTGATAGCCGAATAGGCGGCAGGTGGTGTCGCGGATCAGGACATAGGCGTCGCGGCCGGCCTCTTTCACCTCGGCACTGGTGAAGGTCTGGCCGACGCGGAAGTGGAAGCTGCCGGAACAGGCGATGTTGACCGTGCGGCGGGCGATTTCGCGCCCGTCCTTGGTGGTCAGCACCAGGGCGGTGTCTGAGCGCCGCTTCCACGGCGTGCTGGCCGGATAGATGAGGTGGCACAGGGTGTCGACGTCGGTCGCCATGCCGGTGCGCAGGAACAGCCGCGTGGACAGGCCGGGCGCGCGGCCGGAATAGGACTGCGGCTCGTTCCGGTAGGTCAGCACGGTGTTGAACATGTGGGCGCCGAAGCTGGTCTCGGCGGCGTGGCCGCTGGTCGCGTCCTCATACCGGAACAGGGCGTGCAGCCAGCCGTCGGCCTCGGTACCGGACGCGAAGTCGTAGATCAGTTCCAGATGGCCGTAGCCGGAGGGCAGGGCCTTGGCCCCCAGCAGATCCGCCGCCTCGAACGCCATCTCGTGGTTGCGCGGCAGGTTGCCCAGGTCGCGGCGCGCCACCTCCGTCCCATCGGCGTCATAGACGATGGCGGTCAGCGGCAGGTGCGCCTGCGTCGTCGCCATGGGCGTGGGCAGGGCGATGGTGCGGAAGCGGTTGGCCGGGAAGATGGGCGCCGGCAGGATGAAACCCTTGCCCATCAGGTTGGTCAGGGCCGCCAGCTTGGGATCGGGCTTCAGATCGCCCCGTTCCACGTTGGGGTGGGCGATGCGGCGGCGCACGCCACCGGTGGCCGTGCGGCGGATGACCTCGTACCGCGGGCGGACGAAATGCTTGCCGGCGCGGATCTCCACCTGCTGCGGCCAGCGGGCCTCGGGCAGCAGGCTGGCCACGTCCAGCGGGAAGGTGGCGTAGGGGGCGACCTCCCGGTTCATCGGCACCGCCACGTCATGTCCCATCAGGTTCAGGGCGACGGCGCCCACCGGGATGGGGCAGGGGTGGCTGTTCTGCACCCACAGGATGACCTGTTCGTCATCGCGGGGCGCCGGCAGGCCAGCATAGAAATCGGACGGCCAGGCGTTGGCGTCGTGGGTGCAGGACAGGGTGTCGGCCCCGTCGCCATAGGTGTCCAGCGCGTACTTCACCACGTCGTGGCCGGCGGCGTTCACCACGTGGATGAACAGCTGGCCGGTGAACTCGGCCAAGTCGAAACGCTTGCGCACCTGGGCGCTGTCGATGACCACGGTGCCGTCGGCACCGGGCAGGTCCTGGGTCCAGCGCGCCAGCACCTGGCCGGCGCCGTCGAACAGGCAGAGCCACAGATAGGGCTCGTCCGCGCCATAGCTGGACCAGTAGTTGGCCGTCACCACCCGGGTATGGTGGCCGTCCGCGTCGCGGAAAAAGGCGTAGTTGGTGGCGAAGTTCAGCGGCGCCAGATAGGTGCGCGGATCGGTCAGCAGGTCCGGCGGCAGCTTCAGCGGGTCCAGCGAGAACACGGGCACGCCGGCTGGGATCAGGTGGCGGATGTGCTCCACCAGCCGGTCGGCATCGAAGGCCGCCACGAACACGGCGTCCACGCTGGCGTCGGCCAGTTCCGTCACCGGCTGGGCGGGGCGGCCCAGCAGGGGCTGGCCGATCTTGTCCACGTTCTGGACATAGATGCCGGCCACGGTCACATCGGTCAGGTGATGGATCTCGTCGAACGGCTCCAGCATGTTCAGCGGATCGTAGATGGCGACCCGGCCGGCGGCGCGCAGATCGGCCAGCAGCATCCGCGCCGGCTCCGCCGCCAGCGGATGGCCGATGGCCTTGAAATAGCTGCTGCCGCCGGTGACGCTGCTGAAGGTCTCGATCTTAAGGGGCATGAACCGGTCCAGGAATGGGGACCGCCGGCAGCGGGGCCGGCGGCGCATCGGTGGGTTATAAGGGTAGGCCCGCCAAAAGGACAGATGGCCGGCCGTTCGGCAAACTCAGCGGAAGGGGTTCAGCCGCTTCATCTTGGCCGACAGGGCGTGGCGGAACTGTTCCCGCTTCACCACACCGTCATCGCGGACCCAGTTCAATTGGATGGCGCGGCGCTGGCCGACGAAACTGGTGTGCCCGTGCCAGGCGGTGGGGCCGTTCAGGAAGGCCAGCAGGGTGCCCTCCTCGGGCGGGACCTCGGCCACGGCATCGTCCAGGCTGTCAGGGCCGCGCAGCAGGCGCAGGCGGCCCTCCGCACTTTCCCACGCCGGGTTCATGTAGATCAGCACGGTGATGATCTTGGTCTTGCTGTCGACGTGGATCTGCCCGTCCTGCGCCTTGGCCCGGCCGCGCACCGTCACCATGGTGGGGTGGTCGGTCAGGTCGATGCCGAACTTCTCCTCGAACGCCGCCGTCATGGCCGGGCCCTGGATTTCCTCCAGCAGGGACTGGAAGGCCGGGCCGTAACTCAGTTCCCGCGAGGGGAAGCTGCCCGGCAGTTCGATCTCTGGGAAGTCACGGTGGATGGCGGCGCGCGCCTCCGCCCGCACGAAGCCGGGGATGATGAGATGGGTGAAGGGATCGTGCGACAGCGGCATGGCGCGGAAGGCGGCCAGGTCGATGTTGCGGCCCGGGTCCGTCGCCAAGGCGCCGGGGGCGGCCGTGGGGGAGGTGTTCGACGTGGCGGAGGTGCCGATCATGGTCCTGCTTCTTCTAGGCTGGCATCCGGGGTCAGCCCCCGATGGATGGCATTACTTTAGAATCATTCTTGATGATATTGACTCGCAAATACCTCACCCCAGGTGGGGCGGCGGCGCATCGGGGTCAATATCCGCGCACGCCTAAACATGGGAATTCGGGCGCGGCGATCAAATCGTTCGAAGGGTCGGCGTCACTATAACACAGGCAAAATTACACAGGCGAAGCGGCCGTATGTCGTCGCGGCTCAGGGCCGTGCCGGCCGGCGGGCGGCCATGCGCCGGCGCACTTCCGCCGCCACGCGCGGGGTGTCGTCCAGCGGCGTGGGCGCCCAATCGTCCAGCGTGCCGGTGAAGGGCCGGGTGACGCCCCGTTCCACCATCAGTTCGTGGAAGCGGTCGAACTTGGCCGACCCGCCCTCCAGGGCGATGACGTAGACGGGTTTGCCGGTGCTGGCGGCCTCCGACACCATGGACACGCTGTCGCCGGTGCACAGCACGGCGTCCGCCAGGCCCAGATAGCCGAAATAGGGATTGGGGCCGGTGCCGTCCCAGACGACGGCGTTGGCGCCGCCCAGGCGCCGGCGCAGCACGGCCTCGTTCTCCGCACCGGTGCGGCGGGACGGGGTCACCATCAGGCCGACGCCGTTGGCGGCCAGGGCCGCCAGGCGGTCGGCCAGCTGCTCGGTGATGGCGGGCGTCAACTGGTAGACGCCGTTGGACCCACCGATCAGCACCGCCACGCGCGGGTGGGGCAGGTGGTCCAGGGCGGGGGCGAAGCGTGCGGCCTCATCCCGCAGGCGCGCCGCCGTCACACGGTGCAGGGCGCCCAGGCTTTCCATGACATTGGGCCCGTCCTTGCGGTCATGGGCCGGCATGACCACCAGGTCGAACAGGCCGAAGGGCACCCCCGGGTTCTGGATGTGGACGCAGAAGGTGCGGCCGCTGCTCCGGCGCCGGATGGCCAGCGCCGCCCCCACGCCCTGCCGGCCCGAGGTGATCAGCAGGTCCGGCCAGGGCGGGGCCAGGGTGTCGGAGTCGGGGGTCAGGGCCCGCGTGAGGCTGAGCGGCAGGTAGGGCGTCAGCTGCCGCCAGGGCGCTTTCAAATGGACGCGTTTGACCACCGGTGTCGCGCCCACGGCCTCCGCCAGGCCCAGGCACTGGTTCTCCATCCCCGGCTTGCCGTCGGTCAAAACCCAGCAGGTGGGCGGGGTTGCGGGCGGTACGTCCGTCGCGGCGGCGGCGGTGCGGTCGGGGGTGGCGGCGGTCATGGATGGGCTGATGTCGTCGTCACGGGGATGAGGGATCGTTTCTTGCGCAACAATCTTGCTTGCCTGGGGGCGGACGGCAATCTATGTAATATCCTTTCCTCCCCACCCCTCCCCGGAGCAAAAGACAATATCATGCGGCGGGTCAAACTCGACCGAATTGATCGGCGTATCCTGCGTGACCTGCAGGCGGACGGCCGAATGACCAACGTGGAACTCGCCCGGCGGGCCGGCATTTCCGCCCCCCCGTGCCTGCGGCGCGTGCGCGCGCTGGAGGAGGCGGGTTTCATACGGGGCTATCACGCGGACATCAACCCGGAAGCCCTGGGCTTCGGCGTCACGGTGTTCGCGCAGGTGGGCCTGTCCTCCCAGGCGGAAGCCGACCTGAAGAAGTTCGAAGGCATGGTCAACAGCTGGCCCGAGGTGCGGGAATGCAGCATGCTGGCCGGCGAAACCGACTTCCTACTGAAGATCGTGGCCGCCGACTGGGACAGCTACCAGCGTTTCCTGACCACCAAGCTGACGGCGGCCCCCAACGTCAGCCACGTGAAGTCGGCCCTGGCCATCCGCCAGTCCAAGTATACGCCCGGCGTTCCCATCGACGTTGAGGTCGGTCCGGAATCGCTGGATGACGAAGACGGGGAGTGATGGGCGCGACATTTGATCGTGGATGATCAAATGTCGCTCCTCAGTCGCCAGGCGCTCGCGTTCGCATAAAGAAAGGCCCCCGCCGGATCATCCAGCGGGGGCCTTTCTTTTGTGCCGTGCGGGCGTTCCGCCTTAGCGGAAGGCGATCTCCACGATCTCATAGCTCTTGGAGCCACCCGGCGTGGTCACTTCGACATTGTCGCCGACATGCTTGCCGATCAGCGCGCGGGCCAGCGGGCTGGTGATCGACAGGAAGCCGTTCTTGATGTCGCTTTCGTCCGCGCCGACGATCTGATAGGTCGATTCCTCATCCGTGTCCTCATCGGCCAGGCGGATGGTGGCACCGAACTTCACGGTGTTGCCGGTCAGCTTGGCCACGTCGATGACCTCGGCGCGGCTGACCTTGTCCTCCAGCTCCATGACCCGGCCTTCGATGAAGCTCTGACGCTCCCGCGCGGCATGGTATTCGGCGTTTTCGGACAGGTCGCCGTGTTCGCGCGCTTCGGCGATGGCCTTGATCACGGCCGGCCGCTCGACGACCTTCAAATGCTTCAGTTCTTCTTGCAGGCGGTTGTAGCCCGCAGCCGTCATCGGGATCTTTTCCATAGCCTTCGATATTCCGTTACTCAGAACCCAAGGGCTGTCCTTGGGGCGTGCCCTGGGGGCCGCATCGCGACAACGAGAAACCGTCCCGAGGGTAACCTTCCCCCGGGGTGGCGGCCGGTCGGCCGTCATCCCCAGGTCGGTCGATCACCCGCAGGTTAATAAGTCCCGCTCAGATAAGACTGAAGCGGTGCCACCTCAAGGCTGCCGGTACGCAGCGCGGAGATGGCGTCCACGGCGGCGCGGGCACCCGCGACCGTCGTGTAGTAGGGAATGTTATTGACGAGTGCGGTGCGGCGCAAGCTGAAGCTGTCGGACACCGCCTGGGCGCCTTCCGTGGTGTTGAACACCAGCTGCACGGCGCCATCGATCATGGCATCGACGATGTGCGGCTGGCCCTCCAGCACCTTGTTCACCGGCGAGACCGGGATGCCGGCCGCCGACAGCGTCTTGGCCGTGCCGGACGTGGCGATGATCTTGAAGCCCAGATCGACCAGGCGACGGGCCACCGGAACCAGGTGGGGCTTGTCTCGTTCCCGAACCGAAATGAACACCGTACCGGTGGTGGGCAGGGTGACGCCGGCGCCCAGCTGCGCCTTGGCGAAGGCCAGGGCGAACTGCTTGTCCAGGCCCATGACCTCACCGGTGGAGCGCATTTCCGGCCCCAGCAGGATGTCGACGCCGGGGAAGCGGTTGAAGGGGAACACCGCTTCCTTCACCGCCGTGTGCGGCGGGAAGGCGCCGCCCAGCTTGAAATCGCTCAATTTTTCGCCGGCCATGACGCGGGCGGCGATCTTGGCGATGGCGGTGCCGGTGGCCTTGGCCACGAAAGGCACGGTGCGCGAGGCGCGCGGGTTCACTTCCAGGATGTAGATGTCCTGGCCGGCCGGGCCGTTGCCGTCCGGATTCGCCTTGATGGCGAACTGGATGTTCATCAGGCCGACGACGTTCAGGCCGTGGGCCAGCGCCTCGGCCTGGCGCGACAGTTCGTCCACCACCGGCTTGGGCAGGGTGTAGGGGGGCAGGGCGCAGGCGCTGTCGCCGGAATGGATGCCGGCTTCCTCGATGTGCTCCATGATGCCGGCGACGTAGACCTGGGTCCCGTCGCAGACGGCGTCCACGTCCACCTCGATGGCGTCCTGCAGGTAGCTGTCGATCAGCACCGGATTCTTGCCCGACACCTTGACCGCCTGCGCCATGTAGCGCTTCAGGCCGGCCTTGTCGTGCACGATCTCCATGGCGCGGCCGCCCAGCACGTAGGACGGGCGGATGACGACGGGGAAGCCGATCTCGTCGGCCGCCTTCTCCGCCTCTTCCAGCGAGCGCGCCAGGCCGTTGTTGGGCTGGCGCAGGCCCAGCTTGTGCAGCAGCTGCTGGAAGCGTTCGCGGTCCTCGGCCAGGTCGATGGCGTCGGGGCTGGTGCCCAGGATGGGGATGCCGGCCTCTTCCAGGTCGCGCGCCAGCTTCAGCGGCGTCTGGCCGCCCAGCTGGACGATGACGCCCAGCACGGTGCCGTTGGACTGTTCGGTCCGCACCAGCTCGATCACGTCCTCACCGGTCAGCGGCTCGAAATACAGCCGGTCGGCGGTGTCGTAGTCGGTGGACACGGTCTCGGGGTTGCAGTTGACCATGATGGTCTCGATGCCGGCCTCGCGCAGGGCGTAGACGGCATGGACGCAGCAATAGTCGAACTCGATGCCCTGGCCGATGCGGTTGGGACCGCCGCCCAGGATGACGACCTTCCTCTTGTCCGTCGGCTCGGATTCGCAATCGCCGGGCACGCTGCCGTCACCCTCGTACGTGGAGTACATGTAGGGCGTCTTGCTGGCGAATTCGGCGGCACAGGTGTCGATGCGCTTGAACACCGGGCGCACGTTGAAACCGCGGCGGGCGGTGGCCACGGCGGCCTCGGTGCTGCCGGTCAGGGTGGCCAGGCGCGCGTCGGAGAAGCCCTGGGACTTCAGCCGGGCGAAATCCCGGGCCGCCAGGGCACTCAGGCCGCCCTTGCGGACCGCCGCCTCGGTCTGGATGACCTCTTCGATCTGGCGCAGGAACCACGGATCGACGCGGCAGGCGGCGTGGATTTCCTCCACCGTCAGGCCGTGGCGGAAGGCCTGGGCGATGACCAGGATGCGGTCGTGCGTCGGCTTGGACAGGGCGGCACGGATCTTCAGCGGATCGGCCACGCCGCTGCCGTCGGTCAGGTCGATCTCATCGAAGCCGGTCAGGCCGGTTTCCATGGAGCGCAGGGCCTTCTGCACCGATTCGGCGAAGCTCCGGCCGATGGACATGGCCTCGCCCACCGACTTCATCGACGTGGTCAGCAGCGGGTCGGCGCCGGGGAACTTCTCGAACGCGAAGCGCGGCATCTTGGTGACGACGTAGTCGATCGTCGGTTCGAAGCTGGCGGGCGTGCTGCCGGTGATGTCGTTGTCCAGCTCATCCAGCGTATAGCCAACGGCCAGCTTGGCCGCGATCTTGGCGATGGGGAAGCCGGTGGCCTTGGACGCCAGGGCGGACGAGCGGCTGACGCGGGGGTTCATCTCGATGACGACGACGCGGCCGTCCTCGGGGTTCACGGCGAACTGGACGTTGGACCCGCCGGTGTCCACCCCGATCTCGCGCAGCACCGCGATCGAGGCGTTGCGCATCAGCTGGTATTCCTTGTCGGTCAGCGTCAGTGCCGGCGCCACGGTGACGCTGTCACCGGTGTGGATGCCCATGGGGTCGATGTTCTCGATGGCGCAGATGATGATGCAGTTGTCGCGGCAGTCGCGCACAACCTCCATCTCATACTCCTTCCAGCCCAGGACCGATTCCTCGACCAGGACTTCGCCCACCGGGCTGGCGCGCAGGCCGCCGCGCACGATGTCGTTGTATTCCGCCTTGTTGTAGGCGATGCCGCCGCCGGTGCCGGCCAGGGTGAAGCTGGGGCGGATGATGGCGGGCAGGCCCACGAAGGCCAGCGCGTCGGCCGCCTCGGCCTCGGACTTCACCATGCGCGACTTGGGGCTTTGCAGCCCGATCTTGTCCATGGCGTCGCGGAACAGCAGGCGGTCTTCCGCCTTTTCGATCACGTCGGCCTTGGCGCCGATCAACTTGATCCCCAGCCGGTCCAGCGTGCCGTCATGGAACAGCTTCAGCGCCGTGTTCAGCGCCGTCTGGCCGCCCATGGTGGGCAGCAGGGCGTCGGGGCGCTCCTTTTCCAGGATCTTGGCGACGACGGCCGGGGTGATGGGCTCCACATACGTGGCGTCGGCCAGGCCGGGGTCGGTCATGATGGTGGCGGGGTTGGAGTTGACCAGGATGACCCGGTACCCCTCTTCCTTCAGCGCCTTGCACGCCTGCACACCGGAATAATCGAATTCGCAAGCCTGGCCGATGATGATCGGGCCGGCGCCGATGATGCAGATGGACTTGATGTCTGTGCGTTTAGGCATGAGGGTCAGCCGCCATTTTTTGAATTCTACCGCCCGGACCGTCCGGCCCATCCCGAAGGGGGCTCCAGACGCCGGCCACACAAAACAATCCCCCGCCCTGGAATGATGGCGCGGGGGATTGTTCGGCTGAGCAGCCTATATAAAGGGGGCCGGCCTTGGGGGGAAGCGCTGCATATGGGGTGGGGGGGTGCGCATACCGCAACCCCCAGGGGCTTGCCAGCGCTTGCGGGCCGTTTTGGCGAATGTTCTCAAGGGGTTTTGGGCACCGCCGCCGGGGCCGCGCCCGGTGGCGTGCCGGCGGGTGTGCGGCCGTAGCCGCCGCCGGGGCCGTAATACCAGGGCAGCAGCGCCGTCTGCTGGGCGGTGTACACGGCGCAGAGGCCGGTGTCCTGCCGGTCGAAGAAATAGACCTCGCCCATCTGGCGCTGCCGGTCCGGGTCCACCAGGTTGATGGCCCAGGTGCCGTAGGCCACCCCCAGGGGTGATTCCTTGGGCCCGAAGGCGCGATACAGCAGGTTGATGCGCTGGATGAAACGCCCGCGGCGGCAGGCGGCGGACAGCGCCTTGGAATAGACCATCATCCGCGTCGCGGGCTGGGCGAAGGCATAAACGATGCGCGGCAGGGTGTAGGGCGGCGGCAGGGGCAGGGCGATGGCCGGCCGGGGGCGCGGTTCCACCGGGCCGGGGCCCAGATGGCCGGGGTTGGTGCGCTCCAGCGGGATGCCGTCATGCGGCGGTCCCGGCGGCAGCATCCATTGCGAGGGCGTGCGCGGCGGGTCCGACTGGGCATGCGCCACCCCGGCGGTCAACGTGACCGCGAACCAACCCAGCATGAGTGAAACCAGGATGCGCATCGCCGAGAAATACCATGGATGGACCATGGCGACGAGTCGGCGCCTGAAACCCTGAAGATCGCCTTAGAGCGGAACGCGATCAGGTGGAATCACCTGATCGTGTAAATCCGCTCTATCATGAACAGCTTACGAGCAAGATGCGATCATGCCTGATCGCATCTTGCTCTAACCGGCGATGCAAGATGTTCCGACGCCAATGTAGGCCCCGACGGGGCCGCCGGAGATTTTTGGGGAGCGTCAGCGGACTGAAAATCGAGGATCAGCCAAGCGGCCGGATGGCCGCGCCCGGCGTCTGAGGGCAAACGAAAATATTAGCGTGAGCGTAGATACCGCGTCAGGAAGCCGGCCACCTTCAGGCGTCGCGCCTCATCCAGGCCGACATAGCTGATCTTGGCGTCCTTGCCCATGACGGTGGCCACCTGGCCGTCGCAGACGAAGGCGACGTTCTCCTTGCTGTCCTTGAACGCCACTTTCATCTTGAAGGCCGTACCCTTGCCCAGGCTGGCGGCGCCGGTGGCGGTGAAGCTGTCCACCGCCATGTTGCCGATGGGATAGGTCTTGGAATTGATGACGACGCTGGCGGTCAATGCCGGCACCTTCACCTTCTCCACCACGTCCTTCTTCAGGAAGTCGAACACACCCATTATTGCCCTCAGCGCCAACGCGAACCGGAATTCTATCGCAATATGGTGGTTTTTACGAGAGGGGGCAGGGTTTGATGCCTATCCAAAAGGAGAGGCCCGGCGGATTTTCCGGCCGCCGGGCCTCTAAAACGTTCAGATCTGCGACCGCCGTTGCCGGTCAGCGGGCGGCGATGGCCTCGACGAAGCGGTCGAACAGATAGTGGCTGTCCTCCGGGCCGGGGCTGGCCTCGGGGTGGTACTGGACGGAAAACACGGGCTTGTCCTTCACGCGGATGCCCTCGTTCGTGCCGTCGAACAGCGAGACGTGCGTGACCTCCACCCCCTCAGGCAGGCTTTCCGGCAGCACGACGAAGCCGTGGTTCTGGCTGGTGATCTCCACCCGGCCGGTGGCCAGGTCCTTCACCGGATGGTTGGCGCCGCGGTGGCCCTTTTCCATCTTGGTGGTGCGCCCGCCCAGCGCCAGGGCCAGCAGCTGGTGGCCCAGGCAGATGCCGAACAGCGGCAGGCCGCTGGCCACGATGTCCCGGATCATGGGCACGGCGTAGGTGCCGGTGGCGGCCGGGTCGCCGGGGCCGTTGGACAGGAAGACGCCGTCCGGCTTGTGGCCCAGGATCTCTTCCGCCGTGGCGGTGGCGGGCACCACCGTCACGCGGCAGCCGGCATTGGCCAGGCAGCGCAGGATGTTGCGCTTGGCGCCGAAATCGACGGCGACGACATGGTGCTTGGGGTCCGTCTGGCGGCCGTAGCCGCCGGCGATGGTCCAGGTGCCCTCATCCCAGGTGAAGGTCTGGCCGCAGGTCACGTCCTTGGCCAGGTCCATGCCTTCCAGGCCGGGCCAGGCCTTGGCCTGCGCCACCAGGGCGTCCAGGTCGAACTTGCCGTCCGGCGCGTGGGCGATGACGCCGTTGGGGGCGCCGCCGTCGCGGATGCGGCGGGTCAGCGCCCGGGTGTCCAGGCCGCCCAGGCCCACCAGGCCGTGGCTTTTCAGCCAGGCGTCCAGGCCGCGGGTGGCGCGCCAGTTCGACGGCTCGGTGATGTCGGCGCGCAGGATCAGGCCGCGGGCCGCCGGGGTGATGGTCTCCACATCCTCGTCATTGGTGCCGACGTTGCCGATGTGGGGGAAGGTGAAGGTGATGATCTGGCCGGCGTAGGACGGATCGGTCAGGATTTCCTGGTAGCCGGTCATCGAGGTGTTGAAGCAGACCTCGCCCACCGACTGGCCGGCGGCGCCGATGCCCTTGCCCCAGAGGATGGTGCCGTCCGCCAGGACCAGGACGCCGGTGGCGCCTTCGGGCTGCGGGGGGCGGGTCGGGGCGGTTGCGGTCATCGCTTCTTCCATCTGCTCTTGCAGGGCGCCCGTCGTGGCTGGCGTCCTGACGTCTCTACCGGTCGATCCTGGGCGCGCGCCAAGGCAGGGGCGGGAGCCGCCCCCTTGGCGCGGGCAGGCCGCGAGGGCCGCCCAATATCGTCGGAAATTCTTCTGTCACATAGAGAAGGCGGGCGCCGCGGTCAAGCGATGGGCCCCATGCGGAAGGCGCGGGGGACCCTCCGTCATCTGGGCGCTGGCGCGGCGTCGGGTGGCGGGGTAAGGTTCGTCCTTCCCCATCGATTGGCCTTCATCCCGCATGCGACCACCATACTTGGGGGTCCCGGCACTGGGGGCACGGGTGGGATACCGGTTGCCATAACGCCTCTTGAGGAACCCGATCCATGCTGCGCGAGCGGTATCACCCAGGCCATGAAGGACGCCATGAAGGCCAAGGACACGCAGACGCTGTCCGCCGTCCGCATGATCATGGCCGAACTGAAGAAGCGGGACATCGACGCGCGCCCCAAGGGCATCACCGATGGCATCGCCGACGCCGACATCGGCAGCATGATGCAGACCATGGTGAAGCAGCGCCGCGAGTCCGTGACCCTCTACCGCCAGGGTGGCCGGGAGGAGCTTGCCGCCCAGGAAGAGGCGGAGATCGCCGTCATCATGTCCTTCCTGCCCAAGCAACTGACCGAGGAAGAGACCAAGGCCGCCGTCGCCCAGGCCGTGACCGACACCGGTGCCGCCAGCGTGAAGGACATGGGCAAGGTCATGACCGTGCTGAAGGACAAGTACACCGGCCAGATGGACTTCTCCACCGTCGGCCCGCTGGTCAAGGCCGCGCTGAACGGCTGATGTCATGAGTGCCGGGGCCGGGCTTTTCGCCGGCCCCGATTCTTGCCGCGCCAACCCTTGCTACGGATCCGGCCCACCGCCCATGGCCCTGCCGCCCCAATTCCTGGAAGAACTGCGCAACCGGCTGACGCTGTCGGACGTGGTGATGCGGCGCGTGCGGCTGCAACGGGCGGGGCGGGAGTTCCGCGCGCCCTGTCCCTTCCATAACGAGAAGACGCCCAGCTTCTACGTCAACGACCAGAAGGGCTTCTTCCACTGCTTTGGCTGCGGCGCCCACGGCGATGTCATCGGCTTCGTCATGCGGCAGGACAATCTGTCGTTCATGGAGGCGGTGGAACTGCTGGCGCCCGACGCCGGCCTGACCGTGCCTAAGGCCACGCCGCAGGATCGCCAGCGCTTCGAGCGCGAGAAGTCGCTGTACGATCTGGTGGAGCGGGCGGCCAAGTGGTTCGAGGGCCAGCTGCGCGCCCCCGTCGGCCGTCACGGCCTGGCCTACCTGAAGGGCCGCGGGCTGGAAGACGAGGCCATGGCCCGCTTCCGCCTGGGCTATGCCCCCAGCGACGGGGCGGGTTTGCGCGCCGAACTGGTCACCGCCGGCTATACCGAGGCCGACATGGTGGAGGCCGGGCTGTTCAAGCGGCCCGACGACGGCCGGGCGCCGTTCCCCTTCTTCCGCAACCGGGTGCTGTTCCCCGTTACCGACCGGCGCGGCCGGGTGGTGGCCTTCGGTGGCCGCATCCTGGAGGGCGAGGGGCCGAAATACATCAACTCCGCCGAGAATCCGCTCTTCCACAAGGGCGACATCCTCTATGGCATGAGCCGGGCGCGCCAGGCGGCGGCGGACGGCAAGCCGGTGATCGTCACCGAAGGCTATATGGACGTCATCGCCTGCGTCATGGCCGGGTTCGAAGGCGCGGTGGCGCCGCTGGGCACCGCCCTGACGGAAACGCAGATCCAGGCGCTGTGGAAACTGGCGCCCGAGGGCCAGCGCTTTCCCATCCTGTGCTTCGATGGCGACAACGCCGGCCGGCGGGCGGCGTTTCGCGCGGTGGAGCGCATCCTGCCGCTGCTGATGCCCGACCATTCCGCCCGTGTCGCCTTCATGCCGGAGAAGGAAGACCCCGACAGCCTGATCCGCAGCGGTGGTGCGGTGGCCTTGCAGGCCATCCTGGACCGTGCCCGGCCCCTGTCCGACGTGCTGTGGGACATGGAGGCGGAGGGCCGCGACTTGGCCCAGGCCGACGCCCAGGCGGGGCTGGAGGCGGCGCTGGACGCGGCCCTGCAACGCATCCCCGACGCCCGGGTGCGCCGCGCCTATGAACGCGACTACAAGGATCGCTTCTTCCGCCTGGGCCGGCGCGGTAGCGGACGGCCCGGCGGCACGCCCTTCGTGCCCCGGGGACGGCCGGCGCCGGGTGACTTCCCCGTGGCGCGCAAGTGGGACAAGCGCTTTCGTACCGGGGTGGAAACGACGTCCGTGCGCTGGCGCGAGCGCCTGCTGCTGGCCATCGTGCTGAACCATCCGGCACTGTTCGAGACCATGGGCGAGACGCTGGCCACCATCAACTTCGTCGGTGAAGGCCAGGAACGGCTGCGCCAGGCCCTGGTTGAGCGCTTGTTCCACGATTCGGGACTTGACGCGGACGACTTGCGACGCCACTTGTCAGCATGCGGCTTCGCTGAAGAGCTGGACGAGACGCTGGGGGTGGACCTTCCCGCCTACGCCCGTCCGGAAGCGACGCTGGAATCCGCCCGTGCGGGTTGGCAGGAGGTATGGCTCAATTCGCAGGAACTGGTGTTCCAGAACGAATTGCGCGAGGCGGAGCGGCGCCTGGCCGAGGATCCCACCGAGGAGACCCTGGCCCGGTTGATGGCCCTTAAGCGGGAAGAGTTGATACGCCGGGGCCATGCCCTGGATCCGGAGGGTGAGGGCGCCTGACGCCCCGCCCCAATGGCTTCCCGCACAGCGGCGGGGTGCCGGCAAGGTTGATGGATTTGAACGCTGGGGAGCGTCGATACGATTACGAAGAAAAGCAGCACGGGTTCGTCTGACCGGACGGGCCCACGGAACGGATAGGGACTGATATGGGTGGCGTGGCCGGGGACTTTTTCACCCGGTACGGCACCTTTTTTCGTCCTCGCCCCCGTTTTTGGTGGGATCCGGCGCTTTCTTTGGGTATCGGGTGTCCCCTGCGATGCAGGTTTAAGGGCGGGTGCGATGCCGGTATGCCGGAACGGTGTGCCCGGACAGGACCCGCCCGGACGTCTAAGTGCGGACGTTCAAGTGTTGTCGCGTTTGAGTAAAGGGTATGGGCCGGCGCCCAGGAAAGCTGGCTTCAGGATTGAACCGGCATTCCAGTTGGTTTGCATTTCAGTTAGTCGGGGACATTGAGCGAATGGCCACGAAAGCAGCGCAGAGTGCGGACGTTTCCGAGGCGCGTGAGGAACAGGTTGACGGCCCGCTGATGGACGGCATGGGCCTGGCCTTCAAGAAGATGATCCAGCGCGGCAAGGAGCGGGGGTTCGTCACCATTGACGAACTGAACGCGGCCGTGCCCCCCGACCAGTCCTCATCCGAGCAGATCGAGGACACGATGGCCATGCTCAATGAGATGGGCATCAACGTCATCGAATCGGAAGAGCAGGACGCCGAGGCCGGCGGGGAAAGCGGCGGCGACGGCGAAGGCCGCGTCTCCGGCAACCTGGACGATGACGATATCGGCCGCACCGACGACCCCGTGCGCATGTATCTGCGCGAGATGGGCTCGGTGGAGTTGCTGTCGCGCGAAGGCGAAATCGCCATCGCCAAGCGCATCGAGGCCGGCCGCGAGATGATGATCGGCGCGATCTGCGAATCGCCGCTGACCATCCGCGCCATCATCCAGTGGCACGAGGCCTTGCAGGAAGGCCGCATGCTGCTGCGCGACATCATCGATCTGGACGCGACCTATGGCGTGGACCCGGAATCCGGTGAGCTGACCGAGGCTGTGCTGGGCGCTGAAGAGGCCCCCCGCGAGGAAGCGGCGGCGGAAGGTGCCGAAGGCGCGCCGGAGGGCGAGCCGGGTGCCGAGCGCCCGGAAGGTGCCGAGGGCGGTGAAGCTGAAGGCGGCGAGGAGGAGGCCGGCATTTCGCTGGCCGCCATGGAAGCCGAACTGAAGCCGATGGTCATCGAGACCTTCCAGACCATCGAGGACACCTACGACAAGCTGCACAAGATGCAGGAGCTGCGGCTGGCGGCCATCCAGCGCGGCGAGGACCTGGGCAAGGCCCAGGACAAGAAGTACGACAAGCTGAAGGCCGAGCTGACCGAGCTGGTGAACTCCGTCCGGCTGAACAACAGCCGCATCGAAGCGCTGGTGGAACAGCTGTACGGCATGAACCGCCGCCTGATGGGTTTCGAGGGCAAGCTGCTGCGCTTGGCCACCGACTGCAAGGTCAAGCGCGAGGACTTCCTGCACCACTATTACGGTGCGGAGTTGGATCCCAACTGGCTGGACCGGGTGAAGGGCAATTCCAAGGCCTGGGCCAAGTTCGCGGAGCGCAGCGCCAGCGAGATCGTGAAGGTCCGCGAGGGCATCAACGAGATCGCCGAGGGCGTGCGCCTGCCGATCAGCGAGTTCCGCCGCATCGTCTCCACCGTGCAGAAGGGCGAGAAGGAAGCCAGCCGCGCGAAGAAGGAGATGGTGGAGGCCAACCTGCGCCTGGTGATCTCCATCGCCAAGAAGTACACCAACCGCGGCCTGCAGTTCCTGGACCTTATCCAGGAAGGCAACATCGGCCTGATGAAGGCGGTTGATAAGTTCGAATACCGCCGCGGCTACAAGTTCTCGACCTATGCGACCTGGTGGATCCGTCAGGCCATCACCCGGTCCATCGCGGACCAGGCCCGCACCATCCGTATCCCTGTGCACATGATCGAAACGATCAACAAGCTGGTGCGCACCTCGCGCCAGATGCTGCACGAGATCGGACGCGAGCCGACGCCGGAGGAATTGGCCGAGCGGCTGATGATGCCGCTGGAGAAGGTCCGCAAGGTCCTGAAGATCGCCAAGGAGCCGATCAGCCTCGAGACGCCGATCGGCGACGAGGAAGACAGCCACCTGGGCGACTTCATCGAGGACAAGAACGCCGTCCTGCCGCTGGACGCCGCCATCCAGGCGAACCTGCGCGAGACGACGACCCGCGTCCTGGCCTCGCTGACCCCGCGTGAGGAGCGTGTGCTGCGCATGCGCTTCGGCATCGGCATGAACACCGACCACACCCTGGAAGAGGTGGGCCAGCAGTTCAGCGTGACCCGCGAGCGTATCCGCCAGATCGAGGCGAAGGCGCTGCGCAAGCTGAAGCACCCGTCCCGCTCGCGCAAGCTGCGCAGCTTCCTGGACACCTGATCCCGATAGGGTTCAGGCACTGAATGAAAGGGGCGGTTCCTCACGGGGCCGCCCTTTTTGTTTGGGCTTGAGGGAGGGGCACCGCCGCTGCGTGGCTCATCGCCCGAGGGCGTGTTAGATCTTGCCAGCCATCCAGCATGAGAGGGCGATTTGAAGCGTCTGGTTGTCGTTGTCACTGTCAGCTTGATTGCGATGGTCGCCGCCGCAGTGATCGCTATTCGGTCGTCGCCGTCCCTGATCACACTACTGACGGCCTTTTTCGCAATTCTATCTCAACATCTGCCGTCGCCGCCGCCGTCCCCCGCGCCCCACGACCTCCTGAACTACAAGGTCGAGCGGCAGTTGACGTTTTCCCAACCCACCGGACTGGCCTGGAATCGGGACCAATCGCGGCTAGCGGTACTGAATAACTCCCATATTGACGTTCTCGACACGCGCGATTGGCGCATCCTGTTCCGGATAGAGCGTGTCGATGGTACGCTTTCGCATTGCATATTCTTCACCGACGGCAACGCCATTATTGCTAATTCCGCTTATGCGACGAAGGAAGGGCCGCATTATTTCGCGGCCGTTTGGGATGGCAGTGACGGGCATTTGATCAGGGAAATTGAAAGGCCCCAGGCCCTTCCGACGAAAAGCAATGATCGGATGACGGCCTGCGACCTGTCATCCGATGGAACGATGTTCGCCGCTTCAAGCATGATGAGTGACTACGTGGTCGTCTACGGCACCGCCGATTGGACCGTCTTGGCGATCAATCGGTTTATGGACACGCATTCGGGCGTGACCGGCGTTTCTGATGTCCGTTTCTTCCACCACTCCAAGCGCATCGCCGTGACCGCCGGTTTCGGAGCCCTTTTTATTTCCGATGTCGGTGGGGAGAGGAACAGCGTGCCGGTCCTGCGATCCCGAATAGCGGAGTTGGACTATCATGCTCTGGAAGTGGATGCCGATGACCGCTTGATCGCCGTGGGTGGTGGGCGGCTTCCTCCGAACGCCCACGGCGTTTCACCACTGGCCGTTTATGATGTGTTGAACGGAACAGCCAGGCCGATAATGAACGTCCAATTTGGGGCGGTCGATTTCGTGCGGTGGTTGGGCAATGGAGAGTTGCTCACCGGCGGGGATAGCCCCAACAGGATGCTGGTTGTTGATCCGGCGCGGGGGCCGCGCTATGCGGAAGATACAGGTGTCGATGATCGCCCTGGTGCCGCTGCGGTCGGGGACGTCTGGATTGCCGCCATACGGGGTAACAGCGTCGTGATCTATCGGCGCCAATGACAGCCGTCTATTCCAGCAGCATATCCGCCAGGTTCTTCTTCGCCGGCGCGCGCCGCTTCTTCGGTGTCTTGGCCGGTGCCCGCAAGGCCGCGTCCACGGCCAGGCGGGCCCAGTGCAGCAGCACGTCGGGCTCGTCCAGTGCGCCGTCGGGCGGGGTGTAGTAGCCCAGTGAGCGATGGGGCTTGTCGGCCCAGGGCGTGAAGCGCTGGCAGCCCGCTGCCTCGAACGCGGGCAGGCTGACGGTGTCCGCCTTCAGGTACAGGGTGTCGTCGCCGGTGATCAGGGCGAAGTTGCGGCCGTGCAGTTGCAGGCCCCGGCCGCCGAACAGGCGCACCGAGTCAACCGGTCCCAGCGGGGCCAGCAGATCCAGGATGTAGTCCAGGAAATCGGGGGAGACGGGCATGGGCCGTTATCGCCTCCCCAACGCCTTCGCTTATTTCTTGCGGAAGGCGTCCAGCGCCACGACGGTGCCGCCCTGCTTGGGCGCGTCGTCATCCTCGCCTTCCGGCGCAGGCGCGGCTTCTTCCTCGGTAAGCTCTTCCGCCGTCTCGGCCAGCTCATCCTCTTCGGGGGGCTGGAACTGCAGGGCGAAGTTGACCGAGGGGTCGGCGAAGGTGGTGATGGCGGCCATGGGGACCACCAGCCGCTCGTGGCTGCCGTTGAAGCTCAACGTCACTTCCAGCCGCTCGTCATTCACGTCCAGGCCGTAGAACTGGTACTGCAGGACGATGGTGATTTCATCCGGGTACTTGGCCCGCAGGAATTCCGGCATGCGCACGCCGGTGTACTGGGTGCGGAAGCTGATGAAGAAGTGGTGCTCGCCGGGCAGGCCATGCTCCTGCACTTCCCTCAGCGCATCGCGCACGACGCGGCGCAGGGCGGCCTCGACCATCCGGTCGTAGCGAAGGAGATCCGTGGACATGGCAGGCAAAACGCTCCGGTAGCGGGTAGCAACGTGCACCAATAGACCCGCCCGCCACGTAATTTGCAAGCACAGGCGCTTGTCCGCGCCGACGGGACGGGGCGGCGGGCCGCCAATCATTCTTCCAGTGTTCAGTCATTCAGACGAGTCGCCCTCAGGCAGGCGGCGCGTCTAGTGGGGGGCTTCTGTTGCCGGGTGCCCCCCGAACCCCGTTCTTAGCTATCCGCTAACACCCCGTTGAGGGTATTAGGCGGCCATGCGAAGAGCAGGCGCCGAATTATCGTTGGCACCTATAAAACGGCCCGATAACGGCGGAACCATGCCGAGCGAAAACCATGCCTTTACCACGCACGTCGATCCTGATTCGCCCCCATGATGGTGGAGGCGCCGGGTACCGCCCCCGGGTCCGTAACGCTTATTCCGCAAGGCGTTTATCGCCATAGTCGAGCGAACCCGACATCCCTAATATAGGGAGCCTGCGGCCAAAGTGGAAGGCTTTCACGTCATGGCAGCCGCCCTATTGGAAAATCAATGCGATGGCGGCTTTCCTCAGCAGCCCGTCCCCAGGGGCGCCCGTCGCGCCCGAGTTTTGGGTTCCGGGCGGGCACGCACTACACTATGTAGTGTGTGGGTGCTGGCCGACCCGCCAGCCTGTTGATCGTTCGTGTGAGTGAGGGCCCCGCCATGGCGCATCCGGAATACCAGTACCTGTCCCTGCTGCGCCGCCTGATCGACCAGGGCGCCGTGCGCGGCGACCGCACCGGCGTGGGCACCCGCGCCCTGTTCGGGGAGCAGATGCGCTTCGACCTGTCGGCCGGTTTCCCCCTGCTGACCACCAAGAAGATTTTCCACCGCCAGGCCATCCACGAGATGCTGTGGTTCCTATCGGGCGACACCAGCATCCGGCCGCTGCTGGCCAACAAGGTGCGCATCTGGACCGACTGGCCGCTGGCCAACTACCGCAAGGTGACGGGCGAGGCCATCAGCCAGGATGAGTTCGAGGCCCGGGTCATGGCCGACGACGCCTTTGCCGCCCAGTGGGGCGATCTGGGTCCCGTCTACGGCAAGCAGTGGCGCCGCTGGCAGGGGGCGGACGGCCGGGTCATCGACCAGATCCAGGAACTGGTGGACGGCATCCGGAACAACCCCACCAGCCGCCGCCTGCTGTTCACCGGCTGGAACGTGGCCGACCTGCCGGCCATGGCCTTGCCCCCCTGCCACATGACCTATCAGTTCTTCGTGGCGGACGGGAAGCTGTCGGGCCTGATCTTCCAGCGCAGCGCCGACACCCTGCTGGGCCTCCCCTGGAACCTGTGCGAAGGCGCGCTGCTGATCCACATGCTGGCCCAGCAGTGCGACCTGGGGGTGGGTGATCTGGTGTGGCAGGGCGGCGACGTCCACCTTTACAACAACCACGTCCCCCAGGCGGAGGAGCAGCTGACGCGTGAGCCCCGGCCGTTCCCGCAGCTGCTGATCAAGCGCCGGCCCGCCAGCCTGTTCGACTACCGATTCGAGGATTTCGAGATCACCGGCTACGACCCCCACGCGCACATCAAGGCGGACGTGGCGGTCTGAGCAAACCCGAAGTGGAGGCGGGGAGGGGCTATGCGCCGGTTGACGGTGGCGGCTGGTTTCGTCCTGGGCTGGCGGCAACGCCGGCCTTCGCCGATGTCCCGCCCAAGGAAAGCCTGCTGATGCGGGAGGCTGACTACACCTGCTTCCGGGCGACGGCGGCGGGTGGCCTTGTCCTGATGCCGCCGTCGCCGGCGCCACTTCATGTCGGGAACCATGTGGCCCGGACGCAGGAAGAATGGCGGGCGCTGTGGTGGAACACTTATGGCGGGGGCTCCAATCCCCTGCCGGCGTCCTTGCCTGACGGTCATATCGCCGTCGCAATCACCATGCGGGGATCGGACCAGGCGCATGCCCACGTCCGCACCATCGAGGATGACGGGACCACGGTGCGCTTCGGTGTTCAGCGGGAAGAGCGCAAGGCGCCCCTGCATGTCGAATCCCATACCGGACAGGCCATTGTCGAGTTCCATTCCGACAGCGGCACGCTTGAAACCCTGGTGATTTTCTATCCCGCCCCAGCCGGAAAGCCGGTCACGTTCACCGTGCTGCCGGACCTGGTGTGGACGCCGGCAACCGAGCGTGAGACTTGGGCCGTCCCGCCCTGTGCCCGGCATTAACGGTGGTTCTCTCGCCAAGTGGCTCTCAGCCGTCAATCCCACCCCTGTTAGCCTGAGCGCCGCGCCGGCTGAGGGTCGGTGAATGGGGGAGAAGTTCCATGCGGCGGGGATGGATGCTGGGGGCCGCGGCCCTGCTGGTGGCGTCAGGGGTGGGCGCGCAGGAGGCGGGCCGCGCCGTGACGCCGCAGGCCCGCGCGCCGGGCCAGGTGGCGGCCGTGGCCGACGCGGCCCTGGCAACAGCGATATTGGACAGCGTGGCGTTGGACAAGGCGGCGGCCGGCACCGACGCCTTCCTGCGGGCGCAGATGGAGCAGTCCCACATTCCCGGTTTGCAGGCGGCGGTGGTGTGGCACGGTCGCATCGTCTTCGCGCGCGCCTACGGTGTCGCCAACTTGCAGACGCCGGTGCCGGTGACGGCCGAGACCATCATGGCCGTCAATTCCATCACCAAGGCCTTCACCGGCGTCGCCGCCGTGCGCCAGGCCATGGCCGGGGCGCTGGACCTGGAGGCACCCGTGGGTCGTTATCTGGACGATCTGCCGGAGGCCTGGCGCGCCATCCCCATCCGCCAGCTGCTGTCGCACATGTCGGGCTTGCCCGACATCAACGCCGCCCCTGGCGCCCGCGCGGCGGAGACGACGCAGGATGCCGTCTGGGCCTGGGTGCGGGCGCAGCCGGTGAAGTTCCCACCGGGGGAGCGCTTCGATTATTGCCAGACCAACTACGCCCTGGTGCAGCGGGTGCTGGACAAGCTGGCCGGCCTGCCGCCCGACACGCCGGTGACCCCGCCGCTGTTCCAACTGGCCGGCATGGCCCATACCGGCTTTGGCGACAGCACGATGGTGACGCCCGGCAAGGCCGCCGGCTACGTCTATGCCAAGGGTGATGAGGGCGCCCGCGTGCTGCGCCCGGTCTATGAGATTTTCCGGCCCCTGCACCGGGCGTCCAGCGGTATGGACAGCACGGCGGAGGACATGGCCCGCTGGATGATCGCCGTCACCGACGGCCGCCTGCTGGATGCCGCCGGCCGGCAGACCCTGTGGACGCCAATGGCCTTCAACGACGGCCATCCGGGCCAATGGGCCATGGGGTGGGAGGTGCTGGACCGTGGCCACGGCCACCGCGCCGTGGGCATGACCGGCGGCGGCCGCGCCGCCTTCTTCCTCTATCCCGAGGATGATCTGGGCGTGGTCATCCTGACCAACCTGTCCGGCGCGGTGCCGGAGGACATGATCGACCAGGTGGCCGCCCTCTATGGCGCCCGGCTGGGCGGCATGGCCGCATTGCGGGTGGCGGTGCAGCGCCAGGGCTATGACCAGGCGGCCACCATCGCCGCGGGCCTGGCCCAGGCCGACCCCGACTTTCGCCCGGCGGAGGCGGAACTGAACGACTGGGGCTATCGCCTGCTCAGCAACGGCCAGTCGCGTGACGCGCTCGCCATCCTGAAGCTGGCCGCCGACCGCTTCCCCGACAGCGGCAACGCCCAGGACAGCCTGGGCGAAGCGCTGGCCGCCACCGGCGACAAGCCGGGCGCCATCGCTGCGTACGAACGCTCGCTGGCGCTGGACCCGAAGAACCGGAACGCGGAGCGGCGGCTGGAGAAATTGCGGGCGGGTGGATGAGGCGCGCGCGTGGACAGACGGCCCGGCCCATCTTACCCTAAGGGACCTTCAACCCCGTTATCCGCCGCACCCATGAACCGCGACCAGGCCATCCGTCTGCTCAAGCCACACGAACCGGAATTTCGCCGGGCCGGTATCGGCGCGCTGTTCCTGTTCGGCTCGGTGGCGCGGAACGAAGCGACGGAGGCGTCCGACGTCGATGTCTTCTTCGACCTGGACCGGCCGCAGGGTTTCACCCTGTTCAGCTTGGCGGCAGTACAGGAACGCTTGCAGGACATCCTGGAAACCAAGGTCGACCTCATGACCCGCGAGGCCATCCATCCCCGGCGGCGGAGTCGGATCGAGGCGGATGCCGTGTGTGTGTTTTGACTTCGGCGTCCCGAAGACCCGCGCACCCCCGCCCCTTGATCTTCCTCATTCTCGGCCGCAGCCGTTTGCCGTAAAACCCTGGCACCCGCACTCATCGTTGCCAGGTTCCGCGTTCCCATGACCGATCCCGCGTCCATCCCGCTTGCCCTTATCGCCGCCGTCTCCACCAACAATGTCATCGGCATCGAGAACCGGCTGCCGTGGCGGCTGAAGGGTGATCTGAAGTATTTCAAGGAAATGACCTTGGGGAAGCCAGTCATCATGGGCCGGCGGACGTGGGAGAGCATCGGGGCCAAGCCGCTGCCGGGCCGCACCAACATCGTCATCACCCACAAGCCGGACTTCCGCGCCCAGGGCGGCGTGGTCTGCCACAGCCTGGATGCCGCCATCGAGCAGGGGCGCCTGATCGCGGCGGCCGACGGGGCGGCGGAGGTCATGGTGATCGGTGGTGAACTGCTGTTTGCCACGGCGCTGAAGACGGCGCACCGCCTCTACCTGACGGAGGTGCACGCCACGCCTGAGGGTGACGCCTTCTTCCCCACCTTCGACCGGGCCGACTGGCGCGAGGTGTCGCGCCGCGATGTGCCGGCGCTGGAGGTCGAGGTTGATCCCGCCCCCGCCCACAGCTTCGTGGTGCTGGAGCGCGCCTGATGATCCTGACGCCCATCGAATTGGCCGACCTGCCGGCCATCCTGCTCGACCTGCGCCGGCGTATGGCCGCCGAGGTGCCGGCCGTGCCGTCGCATGTGGTCGCGGTGTTCGAGCGCATCGCCGCCACCCTGGACCTGGTGCCGCTGGGCGTCGATACCCCGCAGCACCGGGCCGATGGCATCGCGCTCGCCCACCGTTTCGGTATCGAGACCCTGGATGAGGAGCCGCAGGCGGCCTACAGCTGGGATGGCCGTTACATCCGCACGCGCAGCGAATCCTATGTGCTGATCCATGAGATCGGCCACTGGCTGGTGGCCCCGCCGGAACGGCGCAACCTGTTGGACTTCGGCCTGGGCGCCGGGCCGGAGACGGGACGGATCGCCGAGGCCAACGCCGCCATCCGCGCCGACCAGGAAACCCAGATCGAGGAGGAGGCCCTATCCTCCCTCATCGGCATCCTGTGGGAGGTGGAGCTGGGCCAGCCCGCCATCCTGGCCTTCCTGGAACAGAATTGGCTGGAAGGCTGGGACCGTTCCGCCTGCATCGAGAACCTGGCCGCCAATCTGGACCTGCTGCGCCAGCGGGGATTGATTGATGCGAATTACCGGCCCATTTCGCCGGAACATTTCCAAGTAAAGCCGCTGGCCGCAAGCTTGTAATATTGCCGCATTGCGGCAAAAGCCATAGGTCTTTCCGTCCGGCGCAACACCCAAAGACTGCTATACCGACGGGTAATTGTCAGTCCCGGTGCCATCGGTCACTGTTTTGTTCAAGAAACAGACCGAGGTTGCCCTTATGACGACCGCCCCCGTTGACGTCGCCGCTGACGCCGGCCCGGCCATCCTGTCCCTGATCGGCAACACGCCGCTGGTCCGGGTCACCCGTATCGACACCGGCCCGTGTGAGCTGTACCTGAAGCTGGAAAACCAGAACCCCGGCGGCTCCATCAAGGACCGCATCGGCCTGGCGATGGTGGAGGGGGCGGAGAAATCCGGTCGCCTGAAGCCCGGCGGCACGGTGGTGGAGGCGACGGCCGGCAACACCGGACTGGGCCTGGCGCTGGTGTGCGCCGCCAAGGGCTATCGCCTGGTGCTGGTCATCCCCGACAAGATGGCGGCGGAGAAGATCAACCATTTGCGCGCATTGGGCGCCGACATCCACGTGACGCGCAGCGACGTGGGCAAGGGCCATCCCGACTATTACCAGGATGTCGCCGAGCGGCTGGCCGCCGAAATCCCCGGTGCCGTCTACATGAACCAGTTCGCCAACCCCGACAACCCGGCGGCGCACGAGCGCTGGACCGGCCCGGAACTGCTGCGCCAGATGGACGGGCGGGTGGACGCGGTGGTGGTGGGCGTGGGCTCCGGCGGGACCCTGACCGGCCTGGGCCGCTATTTCCGCCAGGCCAGCCCGCGCACGCGTCTGGTGCTGGCCGACCCCCAGGGCTCCATCCTGCGCGACCTGGTAAAGACCGGCCGGCATGATGAGCCCGGCAGCTGGGTGGTGGAGGGGATAGGGGAGGATTTCGTGCCCCCCAACTGCGACCTGCAATATGTGGCCGACGCCTACACCATCCCCGATGCCGAGAGCCTGAACGCGGCCCGTGAGCTGCTGCGGCGCGAGGGGATTTTGGGCGGGTCGTCCAGCGGCACCCTGCTGGCGGCGGCGCTGCGCTATTGCCGGGCGCAGACGGAACCGCGCCGGGTGGTGACGCTGGTCTGCGACACCGGCAACAAGTACCTGTCCAAGATGTTCAATGACGGCTGGATGGCCGACCAGGGTTTCCTGCCGCGTGAGCGCACCGGCGACCTGCGCGACCTGATCACCCGCAGCGTGGACAAGGGCCAGGTGGTGACGGTGGCGCCGGACGACACCCTGCTGACGGCGTACAAGCGCATGCGGATATCCGACGTGTCGCAACTGCCGGTGATGCAGGGCGGGCGCGTGGTCGGCCTGCTGGACGAATCCGACCTGCTGCTGCATGTGGAGGCCGACCCCGTGCGCTTTCGCGGCCCCGTGAAGGGGGCGATGACCGCGCGCCTGGAAACCGTGCCGGTGACGGCCCCCATCGGGGTGCTGGACGGCATCTTCAGCCGCAACATGGTGGCCCTGGTCACGGAGGGTGACGCCTTCTTAGGATTGCTGACCCGCGTCGACCTGCTGAACCATCTGCGCCGGCAATTGGGCTGAAGCCTCCCGCCCGCCCGCCTTTCCCCGAATTAAGGATCCCAAGCCTTGGCCGATTCCCATCGCCCCCGCCCCAACCAGCCGGCCTTCGCCACCCGCGCCATCCATGCGGGGCAGGAGCCTGACCCCGCCACCGGCGCCATCACCGTGCCCATCTACGCGACATCCACCTACGTGCAGGAAAGCCCGGGCGTCCATAAGGGGTACGAGTATAGCCGCAGCCAGAACCCCACCCGCATGGCGTATGAGCGCTGCGTGGCGGACCTGGAAAGCGGCGTGCGGGGCTATGCCTTCGCCTCCGGCCTGGCGGCGGAGGCCACGGTGCTGGAACTGCTGGACGCCGGCAGCCATGTCATCGCCATGGACGACCTGTACGGCGGCAGCTATCGCCTGTTCGAGCGGGTGCGCAAACGCACCATGGGCCTGAACGCCAGTTTCGTCGATATGACCGACCCGGCGAAGCTGGAGGCGGCCTTGCGGCCCGAGACGCGCATGCTGTGGGTGGAGACGCCGACCAACCCGCTGCTGAAGCTGGTGGATCTGGAAGCGGTGGCCGCCTTCGCCCGCCGCTACAACCTGATCGCCGTCTGCGACAACACCTTCGCCACCCCCTATGCCCAGCGGCCGCTGGAACTGGGCTTCGACGTCGTCGTTCATTCCGCCACCAAGTATCTGGGCGGGCATTGCGACATGGTGGGCGGCGTGGCCGTGGTGCGCGACGCGGGTGAGGTGGCGGACCGCCTGGGTTTCCTGCAGAACGCCGTCGGGGCCATCGCCGGGCCGTTCGACGCCTTCCTGGCGCTGCGCGGGGTGAAGACGCTGGCCCTGCGCATGGAACGCCACTGTTCCAACGCGCTGGCCATCGCCGAATGGCTGGAGCGCCACCCGGCGGTGGCGTCGGTGCGCTACCCGGGCCTGGCCAGCCATCCGCAGCACGACCTGGCGCGGCGCCAGATGCGGGGCTATGGCGGCATGCTGTCGGTCAGCCTGAAGGGCGGCCTGACTGCCGCCAAGCGCCTGCTGGAACGGACGGAATTGTTCTCCCTGGCGGAAAGCCTGGGCGGGGTGGAAAGCCTGATCGAGCATCCGGCCATCATGACCCACGCCAGCATCCCGGCGGAAATCCGCGCCGCCAGCGGCATCGACGACGGTCTGGTGCGCCTGTCGGTGGGGGTGGAGGATGTGGACGATCTGATCGCCGACCTGGCCGGGGCACTGGGGTGAGGGGGCGCAATGACGTGTCTACTTGATCAGGCCATCAACGCGGTTCGCGTTCTGCCCGACGCCGAGCAGGACGAGTTGGCTCAAATCATCCTGCAACTCGCTGGAGTGGATCGGCTACCCATCGATCTGGTGATTGACGAGGTCGCTGTCCTGGAAGTTTCTCATGCCCAGGCGGAACGGGGCGAGTTCGCCACGGATGAGGAAATCGGGGCCATCTGGGCGAGGCACAATGAATGATCGGCGCCCAATCGACAGTTCGGATCAAAGCGCGGTGCTCAAATTCCGGCGACCATCAACGACGCGGATGACATCAACGCGTTCCACAACGCCATCATCCGTATCGGGCCAAATCTCGAAGAGGATCAGATAAGGCCCTTCGACCAGGACACGGGCGCTGGGCGCGATCTCCGGGCGGCGCGGCCCCAGCCTCGGGTGCGTTGCCAATCGATTGATTCGGTTTGCTATGGTGTGGAGCATACGCGTCGCGGCGGTAGGGTTGTTGATGGCAATGGCCAGCCAGATGTCCTGGAGTTCCTGTTCCGCGGCAGGTGATCGGTAGATCGGGATCATCGTCCCGTTTTCTTCAACCGATCCCGCGCGGCGGCGATCATACGCTCAACGTCGAAAGGTTCGGTCGGACCGCTGGCCTTGCCGTCGTCCCACATCTGGCGAAGGCGTTTCAGGTCTTCCTGCCGCATCTCGCGTTTGAACTGCCAATCGCGGATGGCTTCGCGCACGATTTCGCTGGTGGTGGCGTATTCGCCGGCATCGACGGCTGCGCGCAACGATGCCACCTGCTCGCCTGTCAGGGCGACGCTTACCTTCTGGATTTCGGCCATCGCCAACCTCTCATTCACTGAGGGGAAAATCTTACTACCAAGTGGTAAGAAATACCACGGAGAGGAATGTCCTCACCCCCGCTTCGGCCGCACCCACAGCATCAGGCCGGTGACCAGAACGGCGATGGTGGCGAGGTCGAAGGCGGCCCACAGCAGCTTCAGGGGCATGCCGCCGTAATCGCCGAAGTGCAGGGGGCGGGAGACTTCAAGCGCGCGCAGATACCAGGGCAGGGCGCGCACCTCCGCCACCGCGCCCGTGGCGGCGTCCACCAGCACCGGGGTTTCCAGCCGCGCGGTCAGGGGGCTGTCGCCCCGCATCCAGACGATGTAGTGGTGCGGGCTGCCGAAGCGGGAATAGGGGTAGGCCACACTTTCCGGCTGGGCGTCGGGCAGGGCGTGTTGGGCGGCGGCCACGGCGGCGCCGACGCTGACCACCTGATCCGGGATGGGCTTGCCGTGCCAGGGCATGATCATGGCGGTCAGCTGGTCGATCTGCCACAGGCGGAACAGCGGCTGGGCCAGGGTGTTGGCGACACCGCTGACGCCCACCACCAGGGTCCACACCAGCACGACGATGCCCAGCAGGTTGTGCAGGTCCAGCCGCCAGGTGCGGCGGGCACCGTCGGTGCGTACCGTGCCGAAGGCCATGCGGCGCATGAAGGGCGCGTACAGCACCACGCCCGAGACGATGGCCGCCGTGAACAGCACCCCCATGGCGCACAGCAGGAGGGAGCCGGGCAGGCCGGCGAACAGCTGGGCGTGCAGGTTGTGGATGATGTCGGTGGTGCGTCGGCCGATGGGCGGCTCCGCCACGACCTTGCCGTCGCGCAGGTCGATGACCGTCATGTGGAATTCCCCGGGCAGGGCCTGGGCCCGGGGTGCGCTCCACAGATACAGGGTATGGTCCTGGCCGGCGGGCCAGGTCAGGGACATGGGCACGGTGCCTGGGTGCAGGGCCAAGCCCTGGGCCAGGGACGCATCCAGGCCCAGATCACGGTCGGCCGGCGTGAAGGCTGGCCGGGCCAGGGGCGACAGCAGGTCGTCCAGTTCCGCCGAGAAGATCAGCGGCAGGCCGCTGAGGCACAGCAGCAGCAGGAACAGGGTGCACACCAGGCTGGACCATTTGTGCACCCAGCGCCAACGGCGCAGTGCCGCCGCCGTCATGGCCCGGCTTGCGCCGTCGTCCACCGCTGCCGCTGTCATCTTCAGCCCCTTACCAGGCGTAGCGCAGGTCGGCGATCACCGTCCGGCGGATGCCGTAATAACAGCCCAGGTTACCGCAGCTGGCGACATAGGTGCGGTCGAACAGGTTGCTGGCGTTCACCTGCGCCGACCAGCCGTGCAGGCCGGACGACAGGTGGGCGAAGTCATACCCCACCACCGCGTCGAACAGGGTGACGCTGTTGATCTCATAGCTGTTGGCGTAGTCGCCGAAGGACGGGCCGATGTAGCGCACGCCGCCGCCCACGGTCAGGCCGCCCAGCACGCCTTCGGGCACGGCGTAATCCGCCCACAGGGTCGCCGTGTGCTTGGCGGTGCCTGGCGGGGTCTTGCCCTGGTAGGTGCCGGTGTACTGGGTGATTTCCAGGTCCAGATAGGCGTAGGAGGCCATCAGGTCCAGGCCGTCGATGGGCGTCAGGTGGCCGTCCAGTTCCACGCCCTTGGACTCGTACTCGCCGGCCTGGCTGCTGAAGCCGACATGCACCGGGTCGGTGGTGGTGACGTTGCTCTGCGTTAGCTTGTAGACCGAGGCGGTGACGAAACCGGGGAAGTTCAGCGGCTGGTACTTCACGCCCGCCTCGTACTGCTCCCCTTCCGTGGGCTTGAACTGCGTCCCGCTGAAGGTGGTGCCGGTGGAGGGCTGGAAGGAGGTGGAGTAGTTGAAGTAGGGCGCGATGCCGTTGTCGAACAGATAGACGATGCCGGCGCGGCCGGTGAAGACGCGGTCGAACAGGGTGCTGGTCTGGTTGTTCAGCCGGTTCAGCGCGTCGCTGTCGTACCAGTCCTCGCGCCCGCCCAGCACGATGTTCAGCCCGCCGTAGGACACCTGGTCCTGGACGTAGGCGCCGGTCTGGTGCTGGTGCTGCAGGCCGTTCTGGATGACGGCCGGGGTGGGCACGGCCTTGCCGTAGACCGGGTTGGTCCAGTCCAGCGTGGCGGCGGCGCCATAGCTGTAGGCGGCGATGTGGTCCCAGCTGGAATCCTGGTAGTCGACGCCGAACAGCAGGGTGTGTTTCAGCGCGCCCGTCATGAAGTCACCCTGCATCTGGGTATCGACGGCGAAGGTGTTCAGCTTTTCCTCGGTGGCGTAGGGCGAGCGCACCATGGTCTTGTCGTCGGCCTGCAAGGCCTCGAACGTCACGGCGCGATAGTCCATCCAGTCGTGCATGTAGCGCAGGTTCTGGCGCACCGTCCATTCGTCGCTGAAACGATGGGTGAAGGCATAACCGGCGGAGGTCTGCGTCCGCTGCATGCGGTCATAGTCCGGTTCCCCGCCATAGAACGAGGTCGGGATCTTGCCATAGGGGTTGGACAGGGACACGCCCGCCGCCGGGATCTGGTTGTAGAAGCCGGCGTTCGGCTCATCCTGGTAATTGCCCAGGAAGGTCAGGGTGGTGTCGGCGTCCGGCTGCCAGGTCAGCGCCGGGGCGATGAACCACTTCTTGTATTCGGTGTGGTCCACCTGGGTGTCGGTGTCGCGCACCAGGCCGGTCAGGCGGTAGGACAGGGTGCCGTCGCTGGTCAGCGGGCCGGTGATGTCGCCCGCCCCCTGGATGCGGCCGAAGTTGCCGGTCTGCAGCATCACCTCGCCGCTCTCGGTGGTCGAGGGGCGGCGGCTGGTCAGCGCCACCAGGCCGCCGGGTGAGGACTGGCCGTACAGCACCGAGGCCGGACCCTTCAGCACGTCGATGCGGTCCAGGGCGTAGGGGTCGAACTGGGGTGCTGTCCAGGTGCCGGCTTGCAGGCGCAGGCCATCCAGGTACTCGTTGGCGTTGAAGCCGCGGATGATGAACTGGTTGGTCTCGATGCGGTTGTCGGCGCCGCCCTTCTCGGTCTGCACGCCGGGCATGTAGCGCAGGGCCTGGGTGACCGTCTGCACGTTCTGAAGCTGAATCTGGTCACGCTCGATGACCGAGATGGCCTGCGGCGTCACCAGCAGCGGCGTGTCCGTCTTGTTCGCCGTCATGTCGATGATGCGCTGGCCGGTGACGACGATGGTGCCGTCGTCCGCCGACTTGTCCGTCTCCGCCGCGCCGGCGGCACCGGCCAGCGCGATCAGGCTGGCCCCGGCCAGCCATGTCCATTTTCCCAACTGCCCCATGATTCGCATCCCTTCGCACCGCTTCTAACGCGGATGTTAATTCTGATAATCAGTCGCATATCAGGGGCGAAAGGATGGGGCAAGCCGGGCCGGCGCCAGCGCAATCATGGCGCGAGGCATGGCAGGCATCACACGCGGTTTGCTATTTATGATTGGGAGTGGGCCCGGAGCCTATTCCGCCGCCACGCGCCGCTGGCTGGCGGAATTGTGGGCGTAGGTGTCCCAGGTCGGCTCATAACCCTCATCCGCCTGGTTGCCCCAGACGGTCCAGTTGCGCCGGGCGCCGCGGGCGAACATCTCAAGATACGGGCCGGGGCTGCACGCCTCGATCAGCTCATACTGCTCATCGGGTTTGCGCGAATGCTCCCTCTTGCGGGTGCCCAGATAGTTCACCTGGGTGCGGCCGGGGTCCAGGGTGCGGGCGTTCTTGCCGCGTACGCCGAACAGGATCAGTTCGGTGACATTGCGGAAGTAAAAGCCGACGCCGCGCCCGTCGGACCCGCCGTCCTTGCGCAGCTTGTGCCATACCAGGTTGGTCTTGTACTGGAAGCCCCAGGCCTGCAGCACCTGCAAGCCCTCGGGCAGCAGGGCGTTGGGCACCCACAGGTACAGGTGCGCCGTGTCGGCCAGCGTCTGTTCCACCGGCAGGGCGCAAATCTCCTCCACCGACATGGTGCCATAGCGCGACAGGCGATGATGCTCCGGCGCCATCTTGCCCGTGCGGTTGACGAATCGCCACGGCGGGTCGGCCAGCACGGTGGCGAAACGCTTCTTGCCGGCCACGGCCAGCAGGTCGGCCGCCGGATCCTGCGCAGGATCCAGGGCGGGGGCGGTGCTGTCGGCGGCGGGGGAAGTCATGTCGGCTGGTCAGTCCGTCGGTCGCGGGCCGGCCGGAAGGCGGCGGGCGGAAGTGAACAAATATAGAACGCCCCTGGGGTGGATCACAAGATGCCCCGGAACGCCGGTCTCAGTTTTATGGGGCCGGCGCGTCCCTGGCGGCAAGCGCTTATCGCGTGCGCGGCGGCAACTCCGCCAACCGCTGCCTCAGCGACAGCAGGTCGCGCCAGGTCTCGCGCTTGGCCCCTGGGTTGCGCAGCAGGTAGGCGGGGTGCAGCACGGGCAATGCGGGCAGCGGCCGGGTCAGGCCCGGGCTGCCGTATTCGAACCAGCGGCCGCGCAGGCGGGTGATGCCTTCGGTCTTGGCCAGCATGGTCTTGGCCGCGATGCCCCCCAGGAACACCACGATGTCCGGATCCGCGATCTCCACATGCCGCTGGATGAAGGGCAGGCAGGCCGCGATCTCGCTATCCGTGGGGTTGCGGTTGCCGGGCGGGCGCCAGGGCAGGACATTGCTGATGTAGACCGCCTTTTCCACATCCTCGGCATGGCGGTCCAGGCCGATGGCGGCCAGCATCTTGTCCAGCAGGGCGCCGGCCGGCCCGACGAAGGGCTTGCCCTGCCGGTCCTCCTGTTCGCCCGGCGCCTCGCCCACCAGCATGAGGCGGGCGTGCGGGTTGCCGTCGGCGAAGACGGTGGAGGTCGCGGTGTGGCGCAACGGACAGCCGTCGAAGGCCAGCAGGGCGGCCTTCAGGTCGTCCAGCGTGGCGGCGGCCATGGCGGCGCTGCGGGCGCTGGCCCGCGCCTCGTTCGCACCCAAGGGGGCGCCCAGGGGGCCGTCGGGCGGCACATCCGCCGCGATATTTTTTGGGGTAGGCGGTGGCGCACGGTCCGGCACCGGGCCCGGCGCACCATCCGCGGGCCCCCGCGCACGCGCAGTAGGCGTCCTGCGGCTGGCCACTTGGGTCCAGTCGGTCGGCTGGTCGTTGATCGCTTCATCGGCGCCGATCTCGACCAGCCAGGCCAGATCCGCGACGGCCTGGGGCCGGTCAATCATGATTTGACCCTACCATCGCCCTTGTGTTTCTTCATCAATCGCATGGCGGGAGCGCGCGAAAATGACGCTTCCCCGAAACAAGGCCCGCTGTTAGGGGACCGCCCACCAATATATGGGTTGGGACCCATTTCGGAACTCCGCACCGGAAACTAGGGAAGAAGAAGGCGAATACCATGGAACGGGAGTCGATGGAGTATGACGTCGTCATCGTCGGCGCCGGCCCCTCGGGGCTGTCCGCGGCGATACGACTGAAGCAGCTGGCCGCCGCTGCCGACAAGGAAATCAGCGTCTGCGTCATCGAGAAGGGGTCCGAGGTCGGGGCCCACATCCTGTCGGGCGCCGTCATCGACCCCATCGCGCTGAACGAACTGATCCCCGACTGGAAGGAAAAGGGCGCCCCGCTGAACACGCCGGTGGTGGACGACCGCTTCTATATCCTGACCGAGGCGGGGTCGCTGCGCATTCCGGGCGCGCTGCTGCCGCCGCTGATGAACAACCACGGCAACTACATCGTCAGCCTGGGCAACGTCTGCCGCTGGCTGGCGCAGCAGGCTGAGGAACTGGGGGTGGAGATCTACCCCGGCTTCGCCGCGGCCGAGGTGCTGTACCACGACGACGGGTCGGTCAAGGGCATCGCCACCGGCGACATGGGCATCGGCAAGGATGGCGAGCCGACGGACCGCTACACCCCCGGCATGGAACTGCACGGCAAGTACACCCTGTTCGCGGAAGGCGTGCGCGGCAACCTGTCGAAGGAGCTGATGGCCCGCTTCAACCTGCGCGACGGCGTGGACCCGCAGAAGTATGGCATCGGCATCAAGGAACTGTGGCAGATCGACCCCGCCAAGCATAAGCCGGGCCTGGTCCTGCACAGCCAGGGCTGGCCGCTGGACAGCCAGACGGGCGGTGGTTCCTTCATGTACCACCTGGAGGACAACCAGGTGGCCATCGGCTTCGTCGTCCACCTGAACTACACCAACCCCTACCTGTCGCCGTTCGAGGAATTCCAGCGCTTCAAGCACCACCCGCTGATCCGCCCTTACCTGGAGGGCGGCAAGCGCCTGTCCTATGGCGCCCGCGCCATCAATGAAGGCGGCTTGCAGTCGGTGCCGAAGCTGACCTTCCCGGGCGGCGCGCTGATCGGCTGCGCCGCCGGCTTCGTCAACCTGCCGCGCATCAAGGGCAGCCACAACGCCATGAAGACCGGCATGCTGGCGGCCGAGGCGGCGTTCGACCGCCTGGTGGAGGGCAGTGAGGGCCATGACGAACTGACGGCCCTGGAATCCAAGTGGCGCCAGAGCTGGGTGTTCGAGGATTTGCACAAGGTCCGCAACGTGAAGCCCAGCCTGAAGCACGGCCTGTGGCTGGGCACGGCGCTGGGCGGCCTGCACATGTGGCTGCATGACCTGAAGCTGGGTTTCCTGGTGGGCTGGACCCAGCATCACGGCAAGGCGGACCATGAGACGCTGGTGCCGGCGGCCCAGGCCAGGAAGATCGTCTATCCCAAGGCGGACGGCGTTCTCAGCTTCGACCGCCTGTCCTCGGTCTTCATCTCCAACACCAATCATGAGGAAGACCAGCCGGCGCACCTGAAGCTGAAGGACCCCACGGTCCCCATCGCCTTCAACCTGCCGACATACGATGAACCGGCGCAGCGCTATTGCCCCGCCGGGGTGTACGAGGTGACGCGCGAGGACGACGGCACCAACCCGCGCTTCGTCATCAACGCGCAGAACTGCGTCCACTGCAAAACCTGTGACATCAAGGACCCCACCCAGAACATCACCTGGACGGTGCCGGAGGGCGGCGGGGGCCCCAATTACCCGAATATGTGAGTTCCCGGAAAAGGCGCCCCGACCCAGGGCGCCTTTTCTTCGTGCGGCCCCGGCATGCGGTGAGAGCGATCTTTTGCCCCGCCGGGAAATGGCCGCCATGGTTGTTCTGGCCGCTGTTCCCGATTAGCCTTGGGCCCGCGTGTCACCCGCCCGGCGGCGGGTGGGAAGGATTTCAAGGAACGGCGGTTCAGCGTGCGGTTTTTGCGGCGGACATCATCCCGGATTTTGATTGCCGGCTTGGCCTTGATGGCCAGCGGAACCCCCGTCTTTGCGGCCAAGGCGCCGGAAAAGGCCGCCGCCGGTGCCTCCGGGCCCGATCCCCTGTCCGCCTTCGTCGCCGGCAAGGTGGCGCAAGGGGCGGGCGACTGGCCGGCGGCTGCCGATTTCCTGGCCCTCAGCCTCAAGTCCGATCCCGACGACCTGACCCTGCTGCGCCGCGCCGTGCTGATCAATGTCGGCCTGGGCCGGGCCAAGGCGGCCCTGCCGCTGGCCCAGCGCCTGATCGCGGCCAAGGACGGCAATCCCGTGGCCCTGACCCTGATCGCGGCCGACGCCGTGGCCCGGGGAGATGAGGCGGCGGCGCTGAAGGCCGTGGATGAATTGCCCAAGGACGGGCTGGGGACCTTCATGCGCCCCTTGCTGATCAGTTGGACCAAGGCGCGCAAGGGTGACTGGGTCGCGGCCCGGGCCGCCCTGGACCCCATGCTGGCCCAGCAGTCCTTCCACGCCCTGGCGGCGCTGCACGCCGCCCTGATCGAGGATCTGGCGGGGCATGAGGACGCCGCCCGTACCTGGTACGCCCAGGCCATGGAAGGCGGGCAGGTGCTGCGCGTCGCCATGCTGCGTGCCAATTTCGAGCTGCGCACCGGCCATCCGGACCAGGCCGAGGCCGCCGTGGCCGGCATCCTGCAGGCCGACCCCAAGGGCCCCATGGGCGATGCCGCCCGCGCCGTGCTGGCCCGTGCCCATCCCAACCGCGTGATCGGCACGCCCACCGAAGGTCTGGCGGAGGCCCTGTTCGACGTGGCCGCCGCCATCAACCAGGAAAAGGTGGCGGAGGTGGCACTGCTGTACGACCGCATGGCCCTGTTCCTGAACCCGTCGCTGGCCCCGGCCCGCATGCTGGCGGGTGAGACGCTGACGGAACTGGACCGCGATGCCGAGGCGCTGGCCGAATACAATTCCCTGGTGGCCGAGCTGGGCATGGCGACGGGCGAGAAGGCGGATGCCGGCCTGTTGTGGGCGGCGCGCCTGCGCTCCGCCGACGCGCTGGCCCGCCTGAGCCGCCCGCAGGAGGCTGCCGGCATCCTGAAGGCCATGGCGTCGGAGCGGCCGGAGCGCGGCGACGCCCTGGTGCGCCTGGGCGACCTGCTGCACAACGACCATCGCCCGGCCGAGGCGCTGGCCGCCTACGACCAGGCCATCCAGCGCCTGGGCGGCCGGCCCAGCCCCAACGACTGGTTCATCTATTACGCCCGCGCCACGGTGCAGGATCAACTGGGCCATTGGCCGGAGGCGGAGTCCGACCTGCTGCGCGCCCTGCAATTGCAGCCCAACCAGCCGGGCATCCTGAACTACCTGGGTTATGCCTGGTCGGAACGGGGTGTGAAGCTGGACCAGGCCCGCCAGCTGCTGGAACAGGCGGTGAAGCTGCGCCCCAACGACGGCGCCATCATCGACAGCCTGGGCTGGGCGCTGTTCCGCTCCGGCGACGTTCCGGGCGCTGTCAGCCTGCTGGAGCGCGCGGTGGAACTGAAGTCCCGCGACCCCTCCATCAACGACCACCTGGGCGACGCCTATTGGGCCAACGGCCGCCGGCTGGAGGCGCACTATCAGTGGGTGCGCGCCACCCGCGACAATCCGGATGACACCCTGAAGGCGTCGCTGGAGGAAAAGCTGAAACGCGACCCGGCCGCCGCGCAATGATATGAGTGTCTGGAATACCCGCTTTTAATCCCAAGGAACGACCCTCGTGACCACGGTAAGCGCCGCTGCCGCCGCCAAGCTGAACCTGTACCTCCATGCCCTGGGCAAGCGGCCCGACGGCTATCATGAACTGGACAGCCTGGTGGTGTTCGCCACCGCCCATGATCTGATCACCGTGACCGAGGCGCCGGGCTACAGCCTGACCATCGACGGCCCCTTCGGCAGCACCCTGGTGGCGGAAGGGACCGGGCGCAACCTGGTGTCCCGCGCCGCCCATGCCCTGGCCGACGCGCTGGACCGCGACCCGCACGTCGCCATCCGTCTGACCAAGAACCTGCCGGTGGCATCCGGTATCGGTGGCGGGTCGGCCGACGCCGCCGCCACGCTGAAGGCGCTGGCCCACCTGTGGGGCGTGGCGCAGGACGATGCCCGGCTGGTGGAAATCGCGCCCACCCTGGGGGCCGACGTGCCCGTCTGCCTGTTCGGCCGCACCGCCTATTTCGGCGGGGCGGGGGAACAGGTGGTGGCGGGCCCGGAATTGCCGCCGGCGGCCCTGCTGCTGGTCAATCCCGGCGTGCACATGCCGACCAAGGACGTCTTCGCCGCCCGCACGGGTGCCTGGTCGGCCGCCGGCCGGCTGGAGCGTGATCCGGTCGACGTGGCCGATTTCGCGCAGTTGCTGCGCGCCCGGGGCAATGATCTGGGGCCTGCCGCGGAAAGCCTGTCGCCCGCCATCAGCGCCGTGCTGGCGGCGCTGGACGCCACCCCTGGCTGCCTGCTGGCGCGCATGTCGGGCAGTGGTGCCACCTGCATTGGCCTGTATGCCGACGTGGAAACAGCGGCATCGGCGGCGGCGCTGATCAGCCGCGTGCGCCCCACCTGGTGGGTCAAGGCCACCGCCCTGCTGCCGGAGGTGCCGGCGGCCGAGGTTGTGGAGGCTTGATGCCGTAGGCTTTGATCTTGACCGATCAAAGCCCCCCTCAGGCGCCGGGCGCCAGCATCCGCTGGCTTGGGCTCACGGACCTGACCGGTCCGGGCCGGCGGTCACCGGCCAATCACACGGCATAAGCCGGGGCCGGGTACCGTCAGTGTTCCCGTGCCAGCCGGGCCGCCAGGTCCCGGCTGGGCCAGCCGTCCGGCACCGTCCCGTCCCAGGGCGTCGGGTGTGCCGCCTGATAGGCCAGGATGGCGTTGGCGGTGCGGGCGCCCGGCCGGCCATCCACCGGTCCTTTCAGATATCCCAAATTCCGCAGGTGCTGCTGGATCAGGCGCACGCCATCGGCGTCCACCGCCGGCGGCGGCGTGCGCGGCTGGCCCGGCGCGGGTTGGGGCGGTGGCTTGGCCGTGGCCGGATCCTGGGTCTGCACCGCCAGCGCGATGCCCGCCATGTCCGGCGACGGACCGCCGGCGCCACGCCCATGCAGGGCGCTCAGCCGCTCCTGCGCCAGGGCCAGGCCGCCCTCGGCGGCGCGGCGATACCACGCGGCGGCCTGGGCTGCGTCGGCCGGGACATCCACCCCCTCGTCATACAGCAGGCCCAGGTTGAACTGCGCCTGGACGTCGCCGAGATCGGCGGCGCAACGGTACCAGGGCAAGGCCGCCGTCACGTTCTCCGGCCACCCCATGCCGCCGGCCTCCAGCCCTGCCAAGGCCGAGCAGGCGCGCCGGCGGATGCCCGCGTCGCCATCGGCGGCGGCGGCCTTGTACCAGGCGCCAGCGCGCGCCATGTCGGCCGCGCGGTCGAACGGCACGTCGCCGTAGGCTTCGGCCAGATCCAGCTGGGCCTGGGTGTCGCCCGCCCGCGCCCGTGCGTCCAGCGCGCGCAAGGAGTCATCGGCGTTGGCTGGTGGCGCCGGCGGCCCGGCATCGGCGGCCAGGGCCGGCGTGCCCAGCAGGACCAGGACGGCAAGGCCCAGGGTGGCGAGGCGTAGCGAGGGAGGCAGCGGCATCAAGGGCCCGGCGGCGAAGAAGGGGCCGCCATAGTGCCATGGGCGTGTCATCGGGGAAGCCCCCATCGTCTGGCGATGGGGCCGGCGATCCGGAGTCGGCGATTTGGGCCGTTGCGTCGGCCGGGCTTTCTGATTATGGTGCCGCCCTCCCCGCCGAGGGGAGACCGGTATTGGGGCGTCGCCAAGCGGTAAGGCAGCGGATTTTGATTCCGCCATGCGGAGGTTCGATCCCTCCCGCCCCAGCCAACCTTTTCCTTTCAAATCCTGCCCCATGTTCGCGCCTTGAGGCGCGTCCGCGATTATGGGGTAAACCAGTTGAATAGTCGCCGTCCTGTCCCGAGTCCGGCCAGGGGCAGGGCGACCTGCGCATGCCGGCCCCGGTTTCCCAGCCTTTTCATGCAGCTTTTGCAGTCCATCGGGGCATCCTGGCGATCAAAATGTCAGGATTTGTCAAATTTTAGATATCGCCCCGGCTTCATCCAAAGTATTATTGCCGCAAGGATAGGTTTTGCCGACGGTAAAACCCCTCCCGAGGGATGACGGGATATTGAATTGGCCGGCTCGCCGGACATGGTATCCTGATGGCGGTTAAGGTGCGGCCGGTTGGCGTTGCCGGCGCGGGCGCCGCCGTTGGCGTTCCGGGAGGGGACTTGGTCTATCGTGGCCTTGTCCCGGGTGGAAATACGTGATGTTGCGCTTGTTGGCCGGGGTTTAAGAACCGATTCCCGGTTGCGGAGATGAAATGAATCGCCAGAACGCGCCTAAGCGGGATTGGGTCCGGGTGAAGCCCGGCGAACGTCCGGCTGCGGTGCCGGAAAAGCCTGAACACGACGATCAGAAACTGTTGACCCTGTTGCAGTCCGCCAAGCGCGAACTCCAGGGCCTGCGTCTCATTCATCTTCATCTGTCCTTGCTGAAGGACAAGAGCAACCTTGACCTGCTGTCCATCAAGCGGGCGATGCAGGAGACGGCGGACAACTCGTCTTATCTACAGGCCTTCAACCTGTCCAACGACGATGTCATCGTCCTATACAAGGGCATCAAGTTCTCCCTGATCAGCGATGTCTGTTCCAAGATCGAGAAGCTGCTGCTGTCGCGCACGGTGATGACGCGGCCGAACCCGTACCGCGAAGACAGTCTCTATTCGATCATGGAGTTGTCACTCAACTTCGTGAACGTCATCCGCTTCATCGAAGGCCTGCAGAAGGGCGAGGGCGGAGAGGTCGCGGAACAGAAGACCAAACCCCCGATCACGCTGGAGGAACTGGGCAAAATCGAACGCGCCGTGCAGATGTTCGACCTGTCGCCCTTCATGCTGAACCAGCCGGTGGTGAACATCCAGAACGCCACCGAGAATGAGTTCGAGTATTTTGAGCTGTACATCGCCATCAAGGCGTTGGAAGAGCGGCTGTCCCCCGACTACGACATCACGGCCAACCGCTGGCTGTTCAGCTATTTCACCTCGCAGCTGGACCTGTCGGTGCTGCGCGCGCTGAATTACGGCGTGGATTTCCTGCGCGGCAAGCGGCTGGGCCTGAACCTGAACCTGGCCACCGTCCTGTCGGCCAGCTTCGTGAAGTTCGATGAACGGCTGACCGCGGAACTGCGCGGCAACGTGGTGCTGGAGATCAACAAGACCGACCTGATCGAGAACGTCTCGATGTACAAGGAGGTCGTCGATTTCGCCGCCACCCGCGGCTATAAACTCTGCATCGACGGCATGAACGATTTCTGGGTCACGCACATGGACCTGGAATACATGGCCTGCGACTACGCCAAGATCATCTGGTCCCCCGACATGGAAAGCATGAGCGAGGGGGAGGAAGACGCCCTGCGGGAAAAGATCCGCCAGCAGGAAAACTGCCGCTTCATCCTGGCGCGCTGTGGCACGGTGGCGGGCCTGATCTGGGCGGAGAAGATGGGCATCAGCCTGGTCCAGGGCCGGGTGATCGACAACATCCTGCGCAAGAGCGTGCTGGTCCGCGACGCCCTGAAGACCGCGCAGGTCATGAACGACGACTGAGGCCCCTTGATCGGTTCCGATCAAAGGGATTGGCCATAAGCCGTTCTCACAACTATTCCCCATCCCAATGGACAGGGCTTCGGCCGCGGCGGTTTAACCTGGGGGTAAGTAATCCCCCATTAAAAGTAGGTTATCGCCGGACCGACAATTCTGTGTCACTTTCTGCCAGGGGTCATCCGGCGGCCGATGGTCGGGAATGAGCGATCATTCCACGGCCGCTATGGATGACATCCAGGGCGGGGTTGCCGGAGACTATGTTGGGACGGGAACAAGCGGTGCAGACTGCCGACGATGACGGCGGTGGGCGTACGGGCGATGCCGGCCTTGCGGCCACTGCCCCCGCGGCCGCCACGACCAACAGCAAGCCCGCCGCCCAGGGCGAGGCCAGCCGCAGCACGCATTTCATGTTTGAGAACAAGGTGTTCTCGGTCGCGGGCGCCCACTTCTCCTTCGCCCGCGACAGCAATGAGGCCGTCTACAACGTCGAACTGGGCGACATGTGGGGCAAGATCCCCTTCCGTACCCTGCGTGAGGCGTTCGGCATCGCGGAGGACAGTCCGGACGCCGGACTGCTGGGCGTGGTCGAGCGCAGCCTGAAGTTCGTCAAGATCATCCGCCCGGGCGATAGCATCCCCCGCGAACTGCTGGACGGCACCGCCTCATGGCGGGTGGAAGACCACCACCTGGCGATTGCGCGCGGCCGCATCACCGTGCAACTGGTGTCCTGGATCACCGGCAAGGAAACGCTGGTCACCGACCGCGCCCAGCTGGAGCAGCTGGTGGAGGATCCACAGACCAAGCAGCGGGCGCAGCAGGCCTTCACCGAACTGGCCAAGCGCTTCGGCATCCCGGAAGAGCGCAAGCAGGAGATCGTCGACAAGGTCGACACCGTGGCGCGCGAGCTGTCCTATATCGAGGCGCTGCGCGACCGCTATGCCCAGGTGCAGCGCATCATCACCGGCCTGGCCCAGGCCGGCCGCATCTACAAGACCGACCGGCAAATCCAGGCCGACCTGTCGCGCATGATGGCCCTGGTGAAGCAGCCCATCCTGGATTTCGAGGACATGTTCAGCCAGCTGGACGCCCAGACGGGCGAGATCATGGCCGTGCTGAAATCCTATGAAAGCCAGATCGCCTTCATCCGCCGCATGCGCGACGAACTGCACACCCGCCTCATGCTGTGGGACGATCTGATCACCGCCTGGGAAGGCGATGCCGCGGAGCGCGGCCCCGAACTGGAGGGGCGCCTGAAGAAGACCTACCAGTTCCTGGCCCAGAACTTCCTGGTGACCAAGGTCTGGCAGCGCGGCGGCTGACGGTCACTGCCCAATTCTCAATCTCTGTCGAAACCGCCCGCCAGCCTATAGGCGCGGTTTTTCCGCGACGGGTCATGCACCTCCAGGAAACCGTCATCCACCCATTGCCGGCACAAGGACACCACGGTGCGGGGACTGAGGCCCAGGTGGGTCGCGATGTCGCCGCTGGTGGCTGTCCCCTGTCGGCGCAGCAGTTCCCAAAGGCGCCGCTGCCGTGGATCAAGGCGGCGCAGAATGCCGCTCTGGTCAATGGCACCCCGTGACGCCGCCTTGTCGGCTTGGGCCTTCACAGCCGTAAACGCTTCTGCCATGCCGGCGCAAAAATAGGCGATGAAACCGGTAATGTCGGAATCGGCACGGCCCATATAGTAGTTATGTGAGGGGCCGACGGTCAGGGCCTGGTAATAACCCTGCAGGTTTCGGGCGTAATATTCGTCCAGGCTATAGATGCCCTTGAGGCCGTAGCCAGCCTTGTGCAAAAGCAATGTCGCCAGCAGCCGCGCGGTGCGGCCGTTGCCATCGTAATAGGGATGGACGGTCGCGAACTGGTAATGCGCCACCGCGGCGATCAGCGGTGCCGGCAGTTCGTCGCGATCCGTCTGGGCGCTGATCCAGTCGATCAGATCAGCCATCAGGTCGGGGACGTTCGCCGCTTCGGGCGGCATGTAGATGATCAGGCCCGATCCCGCTGCGCGGATGACATTCTGCCCATCCCGGTAAGGGGCGGGCTTTATTTTGCCGTGCAGCACCAGCCCATGAAGGCGTTGGATATCGCTTTCTTCCACGTGCCGGGTCTGGCCGGACAGACGCTCAACCTCCTCCAGTGCGCGATAATAATTGCGGACTTCCGTCTGGTCGCGCTCCCGCCCCGGGATGTGGGCACCGGACAGCACCTGTTCCACCTCAGCCTGGGTCAGGCGGTTGCCTTCGATCTGGGTGGAATAGTGGGTGGCGATCAGTCGGGCCGTTTCGCGCAGGGATGCCAGCATGTCCACATCGATGGGCAACGCCAAGATGCTTTGGCGGGCCGCCTCGATGGTCATGAGCGCCTTGGTGATGGCCGGCGTAATGGTGAAAGTGGGCTGGTACATGGCCCCCCATCGTGGTCGCTACGGGGCCCAATGTCATTTAAAACGTCGATATCACGCTGATAAATGTCAGTTATCGCGCTGATAAACCGTTCCCAGCTTACCGCCCCTCACGCCGCCAGGCCAGTACCAGCAGCGTGGCCAGCACCAGCAGGCCCAGCCAGGCCGGCACCAGGGGCACACGGGCGACGCCGGTGACGGTGTAGTCGCCGTTGGCGCGCAGGCCCAGCCAGCCGCTGCCGGCGGCGCTCTGCCCGGGGTTGACCCGGCGCAGGTCGGGCAGGCCGGCCCCACCCCCATCCACCAGCCAGAACACGCCGCCGCCCGTGGCCTTGGCCAGGGGGGCCAGGCGGTCGGGGGTGGTGCGCATGTCGGCCAGTTCCGGCGGGTTCAGGGCGCCCACCACGGCCAGGGCGGTGCGCTCGCCGTCCTTCACCCGCCACAGGCCGGGCTCGGTCGCGGGCAGGCTGCCGCGCGCCACCCCGTCCGGGCTGTCGGCCAGGGGCAGGGTGGTGACGGCGTCGCTGGGCGACCGCACCTCCACCGGATCGGAATCGGGCTGCAGCGACCGGCGTTCCACCACCAGGCGGTCGCCGTCCACGTGCGCCTTCAGATCCTGTTCCTCCAGCGCCGGTTCCTTCATCAGCCAATGGGCCAGGCGGCGCAGCAGTTCCGCCGCCGGGCCGCCGCCCTCGAACCCGCGCGACCACAGCCACATGTGGTCGGAAGCGATCTGGGCGACGCGGCCTTTGCCCACGCGGTCCAGCACCACCAGCGGCCGGTCGTTGGCGCCGGTCATCACCACCGTGCCCTGGCGCGGCGTGATGTCGATCTGCCGGAACCAGCGGCCCCAGGGCGCCTTGCCACCGGCCTTGCCGCCATCGACGTCGCCGTCCAGGCCGGCGGTCACCGGGTGGCGTCGGCCGGCGTCGGTCAGGGTGGGGACGAAGGGCTGTTCCATCACCTGGCCCGTGGGTTCCCCCGGCAGGATCTCGCCCAGCGGCGTGCGGTAGAGCGACAAGGGCGTGGCGTAAGCGGGGCCGCTGGCCTCCAGGAAGGCGCCGCCGTTGCGCACATAGTCGGCGATGTTGGCGAGATACCCCATGGGCAGGATGTTGCGCTGGCGATAGCGGTCGAAGATGACGAGGTCGAAGTCGTGCAACTTCACTTCGAACAGTTCACGGATGGGGAACTGGATCAGCGACAGCTCACGAATGGGCGTGCTGTCGGACTTCTCCTGCGAGCGCAGGATGGTGAAGTGCACCAGATCCACGGCGGGATCGGCCTTCAGCAGGTCGCGCCAGGTGCGCTCACCCGCGTGCGGCTCGCCTGACACCAGCAGCACGCGCAGGCGGTCGCGCACGCCGTTGACGATGAAGGCGGTGCGGTTGTTGGCCATGGACAGTTCGGCAGGCCCGGCATCCACCGACAGTTCCAGCAGGTTGGGTCCGCCATGGTCCACGGTGATGGTCAGGGGCACGTCCTCGCCCACCGGCACCGGCACCTGGCGGTCGGGCTCGCCATCCTGGCGGATGGTCAGCAGGGCGCCGGCGGCGGATGCCTTGGCGGCAGGCAGATCCTCCACCCGCACGGTGGCGGTCACGGTCTTGCCGACGATGCCATAGCTGGGGCCGCGCACCAGCACCAGGCGGCGGTCGCCCTCGCCATGCTCACCGGTCAGCAGGGTGTGGACGGGGCCCAGGTCGGCCAGGCTTTCCGGCTTTTCCGGCACGTCGTGCACCTGGCCGTCGGTCAGCAGGATGGCGCCGGCCAGGCGGCGGCGGGGCACGTCGGCCACGGCCTGGGTCAGGGCGTCGATGGCCCGCGTCTCCTCCCCCTTGCCGCCGGCGGTGGAGGTGCCGGTCTCCACCACCCGCAGGTCCAGGTCGGGCACGCGGCCCAGCTTGTCCTTCAGGGACGCCAGGGCGGCGTCGGTGCGCGCCTTGCGCTGGCCCACGTTCTGGCTGGCGGAGGTGTCGACCACCACCACCGCCACGTCCTTCAGCGGCCGCCGGTCCTCGCGGATCAGCGCGGGGTCCAGCAGCAGCAGGGCCAGTGCCGCCAGGGTCACGGCCCGCCAGGTCAGGCCGCGCGCCCGCCGCAGGGCCATGAGCCCCAGCCCCGCCAGCGACAGCACCAGCAGCAGGACCAGCAGCCAGGTGGGCAGCAGCGGCTCAAAACTGACGCTCAGGCCGGAGAACACATCCATCATTGCCCCAGCCGCTCCAGGATCGCGGGCACATGCACCTGGTCGGCCTTGTAGTTGCCGGTCAGGGCGTACATCACCAGGTTGATGCCGAAGCGATAGGCCATCTCACGCTGGCGCTCGCCACCCGGCACCACGGCGTTCAACGGCCGGCCCTGGCCGTCCGTGGCCCAGGCCCCGGCCCAGTCGTTGCCGCCCACCAGCACCGGCGACACGCCGTCGTTGACGTGGCCCTCCGCCGCCTCCGCCCACAGCTGGCCGCCCGCCTGGCGGCCGGGGAAGTCCTGCAGCAGGAAGAAGGTGCGGCCCAGCACGTGGTCGGCGGTCACCGGCGCCAGCGGCGGGATGTCCAGCCCGTGGGTCAGTTCGCGCAACTGGCCCTGCACGGTGGGATCGGCCGCCCCCTGGTCGCGGGTATCGAACAGGATCATGCCACCGTTGTGCAGGTACTGGTTCACCTTGGCCACCGCCGCGTCCGACAGCTTGCCCTGCGCCGGCGTCACCACCCAGTACAGCAGGGGGAACAGGGCCAAATCGTCCTTCTCCACGTCCACGCCCATGGCGCCGGCCACGTCCACCGCCGTACGGCGGTTCAACTGCTCCCCCAAACCCAGCAACCCCGCTTTGGTGGTGGCGTCGGCGGCGCGGTCGCCGGTCTGGACATAGGCCAGCCAGTTGCCGGTGGTGGCCTTCACGATCTCATCATCCGGGGTGGCGGCATGGGCCTTGGGACCGGCCGCCAGCAGGGCCGCCAGCGCCAGGCCGGCCACGGCACCGCGTCGCGAGGCCAAGCGCATCGAGAACAGCCCGCGCACCATCAGCGACAGGAACAGGTCGGCCACCCACAGGCATGCCGCCAGGCCCAGGAACCAGGGGCGCAGATCGGTCTCGCTGGCGCCAGCGAAGCCCTGGTAGCTGACACCGGCCAGCGCCTCCATCGGGGCCAGGGGCGACACACTGCCGGCCAGGTTCAGGGCGCGGCGCCGGTCGCCCACGCCGTAATATCCCGGCGGATGCAGCGGCCCCACCAGGGTCTCTTCACCATCCGCCTTCTGTTGCGGCTCCAGCGGTTGCGCCAGGGCCGAGGGCGCGCCCAGGCGGCCCTGGCCGTCCAGCAGCGACAGGGGCGGCAGGGCGCCGCCGGCCGTGCCGCCGATGCCGCCCGGCAGGCCGTCGCTGAGGCCCACCAGCCGGCGCAGCATGTCGACGTACAGGCCCGAGAGCGCCAGGTTGGACCAGGCCGGGTCGGCGCTGGTGTGCACCAGGGCCAGCCAGCCCTTGCCCCGTCGCTCACCCGTCACCAGCGGCGTGCCGTCCTCCAGCCGGGCCCAGACCTTGTCGCCCAGGTCGGGGCCGGGCTCGGCCAGCACCTGGCGGCTGACGGTCACGTCGGCCGGTGCGTCCAGCCCGGCGAAGGGGCTCTTGTCATCAAAGGGCGCCAGATGGGCGGGCGTGGTCCAGGACAGGGCGCCGCCCAGCGAGCGGTCGCCGCCGCGCAGTTGCACCGGCAGCAGCGGTTCCGCCCCCGGTGCGGTCCCAGCACCCGCATCCTCATGCGCCAGCCGGGTGCCGCCGAAACGCACCAAGACGCCACCCTGGTCGATCCAACGGGACAAGGCGGCGGTGTCGGCATCGCTCAAGGGGCCGCTGTCGGGCAGGACCAGCACGGCGACGCCGCCGGATAGCAGGGCCTGGACCGTGCCGCGCCGCACCTCGGCATAGGGCGCCAAGGCGCGGTCCAGGTAATAGAGGCTGGACAGCAGCGGCTGGTTGTCGCCGGCGGGTCCCGCCGTGGCCAGGCCCACCGGCCGGCGGCGCCAGCGGTCGTCCAGCAGCAGGGCCGCACCCACGCCCGCGCGATCCTCGATATGCAGGCGGACGGCGGCGTTGCGCAGTTCGCCCGGCAGGGTCAGGGGCAGGGTCAGCTGGCGCTGGCCGGCGGCGAAGGTGCCGTCGACCCGGCCCAGGGACCGGCCGTCCTCCCCCATCGCCTCCACCGCCACCGGCTGGGCCTGGGCGCCGTCCGCCCGCTCCACCGGCACGTTCAGGGTGCCACCATCGCTGTTGGGCGCGCGCAGCAGCAGGGGGCCGTGGTCCGATCCGGCGCTCAGCACCGTGACGCGGCCCAGCGCCCGCAGGCGGTCGCCCAGCGGGCCCACGGCGCTGTCGTTCAGGCCGTCGGCGATCCAATAGGTTTCGGCGGTGATGCCGGCCAGGGGGCCGGTCTTCTGCGCCGTGTCCAGGGCCGCCAGGGCGGCGGTCCGGTCGGTCGGCCAGGGCTGCGGCGCCAGGGCCTGCACCAGGTGGCGCGCGGCGGTGGCGTTCAGGGGGCCCTGTATCTGTGGCGCTTCGCCCGATGCGCCGGTAGCGGTGGCCAGCAGCATGACGGGGCGGTCCTGCCGCTCGGCCTGGGTCACCAGCCGGTCCAAGGCCTGCTGGCGGTCCGGCCAGTCGCGACCGGCGGCCCAGCCGGTATCAACCACCAGCAACATGGGGCCGCCCCCCACGGCGACGGCGGCGTCGGGATGCAGCAGCGGCCGCGCCAAGCCCACGATCAGCAGGGCCGACAGGACCAGGCGCAGCACCAGCAGCCACCAGGGCGTGCGTGCGGGCGTCTCCTCCTTCGCGGTCAGGCCCAGCAGCAGGCGCAGGGCGGGGAAGGTGATGCGCTTGGGGGCGGGCGGCGTCAGGCGCAGCAGCCACCACAGGCCCGGCAGCAGGACCAGGGCCCACAGCACCCACGGGCTGGCGAAGGCCATCAGGCGCCCCCTTCCATGGAATGGGCGACACCGGCATGGGCGGCGGCTGCGCGGACGCTTTCCTGGCCCAGGGCGCCCCATAGGCCCAGCAGGGCGGCCTGGGGCGGCTGGTCGGTATGGTGCAGACCGAAGGTCCAGCCATTGGCGCGGGCGATCTGCGCCAGGCCGGCGCGGTGGGCGGCCAGCCGCTCGCGATAGCTGTCGCGCAGGCTGTCCACCCGGGGCACCAGCAGGCGGTCGTCGCCGGCCACGGCGCGGAACTCCACCCGGCCTTCATAGGGCAGGGTCTCTTCCGCCGGGTCCAGGATCTGCAGCAGGTGGCCGCGCAAGCCCGCACCGGCATGGAAGGCGACGGCGGCCTGGATCCGGTCCAGCGGCGCCAGCAAATCGCCCATCACCACCAGCCGGGCGTGGCGGGTCAGGGGCAGGGCCGGCGGCACCGCCAGGGGGGCGGCATCAGCCCGCGACAGCGCCATGGCCAGCGGCTCCAGCGCCGTGCGGCCGGGCTGCGGCCGGGGGCCGCCCACCAAACCGACCCGTTCGCCGCCCCGTACTAGAAGGCAGGCCAGCGCCAGGGCCAGCAGGTCGGCGCGTTCCCGCTTCAGCGGCAATTCCGGACCGGAACGCCAGTCCATGGCCGGCGTCGCGTCGCGCCACAGCCAGACGCTCTGCGCCGCCTCCCACTCATTCTCGCGGACGAAGACGTGGTCGCCCTTGGCCGACTGGCGCCAGTCGATCTGGTCGGTGTCGTCGCCCTGCTGATAGCGGCGGAACTGCCAGAAGGCCTCGCCCGTGCCCACGCGCCGGCGGCCGTGCAGGCCGGGCGCCACGGTGGATGCCACCCGCTCCGCCGCCACCAGCAGGGGCGGCAGGCGCTGGGCCAGGACATCGGCGCGGTCGCGCAGGCGGGAGGCCGCCTGCCTTTGCGCCGATGGGGGATGGGGGCGGGCGTCGGACGGGGACATCAGGCCAGCGGCGCGCACAGGCCGTCGATGACGGTATCCAGGGTGATGCCTTCGGCGCGCGCGCTGAAGTTCAGCGCCATGCGGTGGCGCAGCACCGGCTTGGCCAGGGCCACCACGTCATCCAGCGACGGGGTGTAGCGCCCGTCCATCAGCGCCCGCGCCCGGCTGGCCAGCATCAGCGCCTGGGCGGCACGGGGGCCGGGGCCCCAGGCCACGTGGCGGCGCACATCGGCCACGTCGGTCATTTCCGGCCGGCCCCGGCGCACCAGGTCCAGGATGCCGTCCACCACGCTGTCGCCCACCGGCACGCGGCGCACCAGTTCCTGGGCCGCCTGCAATTCCACCGCCGTCAGCACGGGGCGGACGGTGGCGGCGGTGGCGCCGGTGGTGGCGATCATCATCTGCCGTTCGGCGTCGCGCTCCGGATATGTCACGTCCACCTGCAGCAGGAAACGGTCCAGCTGCGCCTCGGGCAGGGGATAGGTCCCCTCCTGCTCCAGCGGGTTCTGGGTCGCCAGCACGTGGAAGGGGCGGGGCAGGGGATGGTAATGGCCGGCCACCGACACGCGGCCTTCCTGCATGGCCTGCAGCAGCGCCGACTGGGTGCGCGGGCTGGCGCGGTTGATCTCGTCCGCCATCAGCAGCTGGGCGAACACCGGGCCGGGGATGAAGCGGAAGGCGCGGCGCCCCTGCTCCCCCTCCTCCAACACTTCGGAGCCCAGGATGTCGGCCGGCATCAGGTCGGGCGTGCACTGCACCCGGCGTTCGTCCAGGCCCAGGACGATGCCCAGCGTTTCCACCAGGCGGGTCTTGGCCAGGCCGGGCACGCCCACCAGCAGCAGGTGGCCGCCGGCCAGCAGGGTGACCAGGCTGAGGTCGATCGCCTCTTCCTGCCCGAAGATGGCCTGGCCGATCATGGCGCGGACGGCGGCCAGCTTCAGGCCCGTGTTTTCGATGTCCAGCGCCAGCCCTGCGTCGGGGTAGACATGGTCACGGGGCAGGTCGGTGATGCTCAACGCCAAGTCTCCCAAAGGTGCAATGGTTCACCAGCAATGCCGAAAACGACGGCTCCGGCCCTTTATGCCAGCCTCCTTTATGCTAGCTTTGTGGCCGAAATCGGAAAATTTTCCGGTCCAGGTCCGGCGCATGGGGTGCCGGGGGTGGGCCTTTCGCGGTGATGGTTGATTGCGCCATGCAGGAAAGCAAGCCTGATGCGGGTCCTACAAAGGGCCGAGACCCCTCCGACAACGCCGGTGCGCCGGCTGACTTGGACGCGCTAGGGGGCGCGCTAGGGGGTGCCCTGCGGTCCCCCGGCGCGGACTCGCGCCCGGATGAGGGCTACGACATCCGCATCGCCCGCGACGGCACGTGGTTCTATCACGGCAGCCCCATCGGCCGCCTGCCCCTGGTGAAGCTGTTCTCCACCGTCCTGCGGCGCGATGATGCCGGTGATTTCTGGCTGATCACCCCGGCGGAGCGGGGCCGCATCACGGTGGACGACGCGCCGTTCGTGGCGGTGGAAATGCGGCGTGAGGGCGACGGCCCCCGCCAGCGCCTGTCCTTCCGCACCAATCTGGACCAGTGGGTGGTCGCCGGGGCGGAGCATCCGATTCGGGTGTCCATCGACCCCGAAACGGGGGAGCCCAGCCCCTATGTCCATGTGCGGGGATCCATCGGCCTGGGGCTGGAGGCGCGCATCAACCGTTCCGTCTTTTATGAGTTGGCGGAGATGGCGCTGGATGCCGGTGACGGCGTGCCCGGCGTGTGGAGCGATGGCCTGTTCTTTCCTCTGGGGGAATTTGTGGGGGAGGGGGCATGACGACCGCGGCGGCGATTCGCCGCGCGTTCACCGACCGGCATGCCGACCGCGCCGCGGCGGCGTTCAGCCCCACCGGGCCCGGCATCGCCGCCCGGGGCGACCAGGACGGCAACCAGGGGTTTGAGATGCCGTCGGCGGTGCGTGACGCCGCCGTGCTGGTTCCCCTGGTCAATCGGCCGGACGGCATCACCGTGCTGCTGACCCAACGCACCGCCCATCTGGCGGCCCATGGCGGTCAGATCAGTTTCCCCGGCGGCAGGGTGGAGCCTGAGGACACCGACGCGGTGGCCACCGCCCTGCGTGAGACGACGGAGGAGGTGGGCTTGTCCGCCACCCAGGTGGAGGTGGTGGGGCGCCTGGACACCTATTACACCCGCACCGGTTTCCGTGTCGTGCCGGTGGTCGGGCTGGTCAACCCGCCCTTCTTCCTGCAACCCGACCCGCGCGAGGTGCAGGAGGTGTTCGAGGTGCCGCTGTCTTTCATCCTGGACCCCGCCAGCCGCCAGCGGCAGTCCCGCGAGTTCAAGGGCGCCCAGCGCCACTTCTGGGTCTTCCCCTATGCCGAGCGCTACATCTGGGGCGCCACCGCCGGCATGCTGGTGAACCTGTGTGATGTGCTGGGGGTTTAGTGTTCCCTCAAGCGGCGGGCGCGGCCATCCGGCCGCTTGCCTTATCCTCGGTTTCCAGTCCGCTGACGCTTCCCGGAAACCTCCGGCGGCCGCAGTCGCGGCCTAGAAAAAAGATAGAGAAGAGGACCGGGGATTGGCCAACGCCAACCCCCGGCACGTGATTTACTTACAAATCAATTTCCAAACTGGCCAGCAGAGTGCGGGGCGCACCCAGGTAGGCGGTGTTGGCGCCGGCGCTGCCGACGATGTTGCCGTCGGCGATGGACGAGTAGTAGTGCACGTCGCCGACGTTGATGACCTGCAGCCGCGCGATGCCCGTCTTGCCCCATAGGGCCGAGGCGTAACGCACGCCCAGATCCACCGTGGCGTAGCTGGGGGCGTAGCTGTTGTTGGTGTTGGTGGCGGCGCGGTCGCTTTCGTAATGCACCGTGCCGGTGAAGCCCAGGCCCCCCAGGCCGAAGCGGTTGAGGTACTGCGGATGATAGTCCGCCGTCATGTCGCCCTTGAACTCCGGCACGCCGACGATGCGCTTGTCATCCGTCGCGGCCACGCCGGAATTCAGCAGGCGGGCATCGATGTAGGTCAGGCCGCCGAACAGGCTGAGGTCGGGGGTGACCTCGCCCTGCACGAACAGTTCGCCACCCCAGTTGCGCTGGGTCCCGACCACGCCGAAGACGTTGGTGGTGGCATCGGTCTGGGCGGACGGCCGCGTCATGCGGAAGCCCGCCGCCGTCACCATCAGCTTCGGCGTGATGGCGTACTTCACCCCGGCCTCGTACGACTGGTCGCGGTAGGGGCTGAGGATGACGTTGGCGTTGGCGGTGCCGGCCGGGGCGGTGTCGCCCTGTTCGATGCTGTTGGCGTATGTCGCGTACAGCGTCAGATCTTCGCGCGGCTTGTAGATCAGGCTGACGGTGGGGCTGGCCACGCCGTTCTCATCATCGCTGCTGGTGACGGCCCCCGTCTTCGACCAGCTTTGCGAGTTGAGGAAGCTGGTGCTGACCGTGGCCTGGACGGCGAACTGCTGCGTCAGGTGCAGGGTGTCGCCGAAGATGACGCTCTGTTCCCGCACCTCGCCCGACTTGTACTGGCCGCCGTTGTCCGGCGTGGCTTTGGTCGGCAGGATGGTGGGGTTGGCCAGGTTGCCGGTGCCCAGGTTGACCGCGATGGAGTTGCGGTAGCTGTACTGGCCGTTGTCGAAGCCATTGGTGGCGATGGTGACGTCGTTCTCGAACCCCGCCACATCGACATGGCCGTTCAATGAGGCCGTATTGCTGGTGATGTTGAAGTGGGGGACGGCGGTGAAATTCTTGGTGACGGTGTAGGCGCCTGCGTCGTTGGTCATCGTGTCGGTGATGCCGAACAGGTTGCGGTGGGCGTTCTGGTACAGGCCGCCGACCTCGAACGTCCAGCCGTCGCCGAAATCATGCTTCAGCTTGGCCAGGGCGGTATTGGTCATCAGGTCGGTACCGGCACCCGGCTGGCCCAGGCCGGTCTGCGTCGGGTTGGGGGCGGAAGGCAGCACGGTGCTCTTGCCGCTGAAATAGACGATGCTGCCCGGCAGGCCGGTGGCGTCGGTGCGGTAGTGGCTGAGGTCGACCTCCAGCACCGTCGCCTCATCGACATGGATGTCGAAATCGCCGCTGACCAGGTTGCGCTCATTATGGCTGCCGGCGACGTAGCCCTCGCCGGCACCGTGCACCAGGTTCAGGCGATAGCCCACGGGGCCGACCTGGCCGCTGAAGTCGCCGGCCTGGGTGAAGATGCCGTCGGATTCAAAGCTGGTGGTCAGGCGCGCCATGGGCGTGTCGGTCGGGCGCTTCAGCTGATAGTCGAACACGCCGGCCGGCGGCTGTGGGCCATAGAGCGCGCCCGCCAGGCCGTTCAGCACCTGGATGCCGGCCAGGTTCTCCGCCGCGATGGCGGTGGTGCCGATGACGTTCAGGCCGTCCAGGCGGGTGTCCTGCACGATGCCGCCCTGGAAGCCGCGCGACTGCGGCCGCGACACTTCCATGCCTTGCTGGTCACGGATCTCGACCGAGGGCAGATAGCGCAGGGTGTCGTTGACCGTGCGCGCCATCAGGTTGGTGATCAGCTCGGCCGGCACGGTGGTGACCGACAGGGGCGTGTCCAGCAGCGACCGGCGGCCCAGGGGCCCCAGGTCGGGGTCGGTGGGGGCGTAGGCTGGGGCGACCGCGTTGGCGTTGGCGGTGATCAGCACCTGGTCCACCGGCTTGGACGCGTCGGCCTGCTGGGCCTGCGCCCAGGCGGCGGCCGGTGCCAGCGAGGCGGCGGTCAGCGCCAGGGCGGAAACGGCGGCGCGCGCACGCCCTGGTTTCAATATAGCAGTATAGCGATATACCATTGATTTCATTGGAGGAACCCTTCGTTTTTTTAGTATCCTCCAGTCTTTGCGGCGTTTTTCGTTATGTTCAAATAGATATAACGCTAACCGTCCATGCATTTCCGTGATCGTCGGCGGTTTGCCTGGGTTTGCGGGGCATTCGGTGAGGCGATATGTCGCGCGACGGGCGGCCGTTGCCCCCGGTCGGCCGACTTGTTACAAGGCCAGGGCACCATTCAATTCAGGCCCCTTTCAGTTCGGAAACGCCATGAGCGCCGTTCGTACCTTGGTGCCCACGGGGGCCCTGGCCTCCGTCGCCGCCCGCCGCGTCCTGCAAGCCCTGATGCGGACGGGGCAGGAGGCGCGGTTCGTCGGCGGCTGCGTGCGCGACGCGGTGCTGGAGGTGCCGGCGGCCGATATCGATATCGCCACCCCCCTGCCGCCGGAAGAGGTGATGCGCCGGCTGAAGGCCGACGACATCCGTGTCATCCCCACCGGGCTGAAGCACGGCACCGTCACCGCCGTCATCGAGGGCGAGACGTTCGAGATCACCACCCTGCGCCAGGACGTGGAGACCTTCGGGCGCAGCGCGCGGGTGGCCTTCACCGACGATTGGCTGGCCGATGCCGCCCGCCGCGACTTCACCTTCAACGCCCTGTCGCTGACGGTGGATGGCGACCTGTACGATCCCTTCAACGGCGTGCCGGATTTGATGGCCGGTCGGGTGCGGTTCATCGGCGATGCCGAAAGCCGCATCCGCGAGGACGTGCTGCGCCTGCTGCGCTTCTTCCGCTTCTACGCGCGCCTGGGCCGGGGCGATCCGGACGCTTCGGCGCTGGACGCCTGTGTCCGCCTGGCGCCGCTGGTCGGTGGCCTGTCGGGCGAACGGGTACGGGATGAGGTGCTGAAGCTGCTGGCCACCGACCGGGCGGCCGATGTGTGGCGCATCATGGTGGACCGGGGCATCGTGGACCATGTCCTGCCCCAGGCGGTGAGCGTGGACCGCCTGGCCGCCCTGGACCGCCTGGAATGGATGGTGGGGGAGGCGGAGCCCATGGCCCGCCTGGCGGCCCTGCTGCCGGCGGGGCCCCTGGCCATCGAGGCGGTGCGGGTGGTGACGGAACGGCTGCGCCTGTCCAACTTCCAGCGCGACCGCCTCTTGGCCATCGCCTCGCCCTCGGTGGACGTGCATTCCGGCCTGGCACAGAAGTCGCGCCGCGTGGCGCTGTACCGCCTGGGGCCGGAGATCTACCGGGCGGTGCTGATGCTGGCCGCGGCCTCCATGGGCACGCCGGCCTTCGAATTGCTGGAACCCCTGGCCGAGGCGTCGGCCTGGCATGAGATACCCTTCCCTTTGCGCGGTCAGGACATCCTGCAACGCGGCGTGCCGGCGGGGCCGGAGGTAGGGCGCCTGATGGCCGAGGTGGAAGGCTGGTGGATCGCCCACGACTTCCACCCCGACCACGACGCCTGCCTGGCCGAGCTGGACCGGAGGCTGGGGGTTTAGGCGTTCCCTCAGGCGCCGGGCGCCGACATCCGTCGGCTGGGCTATCCTCGCCTTTCAGTCCGCTGCCGCTCCCCGAAAGGCTCCGGCGGACGCAGTCGCGTCCTTGTCGCTACGCGCTCCCCAGCGACCTCTGGGGAGTGTGCTCGTCAGGCCTTAACGCGCCGCCTTCACGTCCTCGACCGTGACCGCGTCGGTGTAGTGGTTGCCGAAGTGGGTGCGGACGTAGTTGACCACGGCGGCCACCTGGTCATCGCTCAGGAACTCGCCGATGGGCGGCATGGCCTTCTGGCCGTGCAGCACCATCATCACGGGATATCCCGCCGCCTCCAGGTTGGGGTTGCCGGCCAAGGCGGGATAGGTGCCGGCACCGGTGGCGCCCTTGGCGTCCGGCATGTGGCAGCCTTGGCAGATGGCCTGGTACAGGGCGGCGCCATCCTTCTGGCCGAAATGGTGGGGGTCGGCGAAGGCGGCGGAGGCCGCGTCCGACGACTGGGCGCGGGCGGTGTGGGGCAGGGCGCCGACGGTTACGTACAGGGCGGTCAGTGCGCCGGCGAAGGCGGTGGCCTTCAACGCGAAACTCTTCGATGGGCTCATGGCGTCTCTCACGGAATCGGGGCGCAGAATCAGGGAAGGGAGGCGGCCGGATCAGGCCGCGACCACGCGCTTGTGCAGCCGGGTGATGGCATCCAGTGAGGACAGCACCGCCCCCTCCTGCCAGCCGGTGATATAGCTGGCGTGCTCGCCGGCGAGCGCGATGCGCCCGTCCACCGCGCACAGGTCCTGGTAGTGGGCGGCGCGGCTCTCCTCCGTCCAGGCGGCGTGGCAGCCCAGGGTCCAGGGCACGCGGTGCCAGCCGACCGAGGCGCCGTTGTCGAACTCATGTCCATATTGGGGATGGATCCGGGCGCCATAGGCCAGGGCGGTCTTCACCCGCTCCTCCGGTGTCATGGCCGTGAACTCGAACGCATAGGCGCCGAAGACGTAGGTGCCCAGCAGCACGCCCTTGCCCGGTGCGCCGTAGCCGGTGTTGGGATAGCCGATCATGGCGATGGGCATGTCGGTGAAGCTGACGCCGCCGTAGATCGCCTCATCCTGTTCCCAGAAGCGGCGCTTGAACTGCAAGCCCACCTTGGCCGCTGCCTCATAGGGCACGGCGCTGATGGCGTTGGCCATCTTCGGGCCCACGTTCAGCTTGATCTGGCTCAGCACCGACAGCGGGATGGTGCACAGGCACCAGTCAGCCTTGGCGGTCTGCGGGGCGCCGCCCTTGACGGTGTCGGTATAGGTGACGGTGACGCCGTGGTCGTCCTGGTGGATCTCCGTCACCTTGGTGTCGAAGCGGATCAGGTCCTTCACCTCGCGGGCGAGCGCGGTGGGGAACTGGTCCATGCCGCCCACCGGCTGGAAGATGGTGGACTGGAACTCATCGCGCAGGCCCATGCCCAGGAAGCGCCACAGGCCGCCCTGCAAAACGTCGCTGAGCTGGGCGGGGGTGGAGGGGACGGGGGCGCCGTCGATGCCGCCGCCGGGCGCCTTCTCATACCCCCGGACGTTGCTGGCCTCCGTGCTGGCGGTATAGGCGTAGTTCTTGTCCAGCCCGCCCCAGGCGCGCAGCGACTCCAGCAGCTTTTCCTGGTCTTCCTTGGTGACGGTGTCGCCCAGGGCCTTCTGGCCGGTCAGCTTGGCCAGCAGTTCCGCCACATGGCCGTGATAGTCGGCCTGGATCTCGCGGAAGCGCTGCGGCTTGCCGCCGTAGGATTTGGTGGAGTGCAGATAGGCGTTGTAGTTGACTTGGTTGAACGGCTCCAGCGCCACGCCGTAGCGGTGGCAATAGTCCAGCACGGCGCGGTGATGGTAGGGGATGCGCCAGGGGCCGGGGTTGATGTACAGCCCCTTGTCGAAGCCCACCGTCTGCTTGAACCCGCCCAGTTCGGTATAGCTGTCGCCGCCGCGCAGCGACCAGCTGCGCCCGCCGGCCTTTTCCCGATATTCCAGCACCTGCACCTTGTAGCCGGCCTTGCGCAGCTCAATGGCCGCGACCAGGCCCGCGACGCCGGCGCCCAGGATGAGGATGGAGGCGCCCTTGGGGTCGCCGTCCAGCTTGATGGGGCCCTTGTAGGTCGTCTCCGCCGCCAGGCCCAGACTGGTGGCCGCCTGATACATGGCGGCACTGCCCGCCATGGTGCCGACCAGGGTCAGCAGGTCACGCCTGTTCATACCCGAAGAAATCATGCCCGTTCCGCCTCCGTATCCCTGCGTGAAGCGGCGAGTCTCCCCCGTTTGTCTTGCCCCGGCGTCATGGCGCCGGTTCCCTGTTCCACATGGGGTGGCGGGCCGCACCCGGATGATCCCACGCGCGCAGGCGGGGGCCAAGGCCGGATACCGGTCCATCCCATTGATTTTATTTAACTAACCGCCCGTTTTCGCTCTGCTTTGCGCATGCGTTCTTGTGAAATGCCGCCGGCCCGGTGAAACCGCGCTCAATCAGCGGTAGCCAGGGTTGCATGGGCCGGCGGGGCTGTCAATTACACGGGTAACCGGGCGCTGGTGTTACCGGTTCAGCGTGGCGACGTAGCTCTGCACCCCGGCGGCGGCGGGGTGGTAGATGCCCACCAGGTTGTTGTCCAGGATGGAATTGGCGGTGCACAGGCCGACGGCGGCCGGGTTGGTGGCCGCCAGCCAGCGCGCCGGGCCGAAGCCGCCGTCGGCCAGGCGGTCGATATGGACGAAGGCGGCACCGGCATCGGTGGTGGCCGCCAGGGCGTAGCCGCCGGGGACGCCGGTGATGCCCTCGAAATGGGTGACGATGCCGGGCTTGTTGTCATAGCTCAGCGCCGTGACGCGGGTGACGGCGCCCGTGGCGGCGTCGTAGTCCGCCAGCAGGCCGGCGTTGATGCCGTCACCGTCCTTGAAGCCGCCGGCCAGGGTGTAGGCGGTGGAGCCGGGGCCGCCGTTCTGCCAGATGCCGTACAGGGTGGCCAGGGGACCCAGGTCCAGCACCTGGAAGGCCCCCGTCCTCACATTGTAGATGAAGCCGTTGCCCGAGCCGGGCTGGCCGGCCAGGTCGTAGTTGCCCACCACCACCTCGCCCATGGTGCTGTGGGCGAGGGTGTTGGCCACGGTGCC